>NZ_CP064952.1:1340549-1675686 GCF_011038885.2 Schaalia sp. ZJ405
CATGCGCTGATCCACTGTATCGGCGCTCCGTGCGAGTCTCTATGGGGACAGTGTTCCAGGTGCCGTGGACGAGGCTGGACAGGTGGCCCGATGTCGATGCCCTGCACGCTGAGGGTTTCACGGTGGCTGCCTTGGCTTTGTCCGATGACTCGGTGAGCCTCGACGATTTCGTTTACTCTCCCGCGGTGACCGCGCCAGATTCGCGCTTAGCCATGATCATGGGGACCGAGGGCGATGGGCTTTCGCGTCGAACGATCTCTCAGGCTGACGTTGTCGTCAAAATCCCCATGTCAGGCGGTGTGGATTCACTCAATGTCGCCGCAGCATCAGCGGTCGTCTTCTGGGCGACCCGCATCCCGTGACCGCGAGGAACCGCCAAGAGACTGACGATGTATCTGGCGTACATAGCACGCTCCAGCGAAGCTCATTCCAGAAATGACGACCGAGATCCAGTGGAGCACCTGAATGACCGATTGGAGAAGCAATACCCATAGAGGAAATCCAACATCTGCGGAATTCACTCCAGAATATACGTAGGAAATAATCGGCAAGGTAAGTCCCGAAAGCACAGCAAAAGCTGCTGAATATAATGCGACTCTCAACATATATGACAGCTGCATGCATATCACTCCCCGGCCCCATTCACATAGAGCCCAATACTCGTCACCTTGATCTTTTTTACTACCGCAACATTACCCCACGGCAGACTTGCCCCTACCGAATCTGTACCCGTTGGAACCGTGCATCACAAAACTTATATAGACTCGGGCGCTATCATCCATTCCAAAGACATCCGCTCCTATATACGTATTCCAAACTCCAGGAAATTCAGTAAAGGGATATCTCGCTTAGTTACCTCCTCAAAACACGAGAGTTTTTCAGTAATGACAGTATGCAACTCATCACTGTCACTATCAACGGTGCGTCATACTGTATTTCTGCTCGAGGTGCGGTAGCTACGCCAGCAGGTCATCTGCATATGGGTGTGGCCGCTGACAGTGACTGCCAGCGGCCACACCTGGTGAGAATGCGACAGGCTACGAACGATCAGCAGCTTGAGAACTCAACTCAGCCTGAGCCCGTTCCGTCTCTTCATCTGAGGGCACGGGAAGTACCTGGAGGAGAACAACGGAGGCAACGAGACCTCCCCAGACGAGAAGAATCGTCAGGACCATAATGAACACAGCAATTGCACTCATCGAACTTCTCCTTCTTCAGTAGCGGAAACGGCGCGTGAGCTTTCAGCGGCAACCTCACCCACCGGTTCGTCATCATCGGAGTGAGATTCCAAGATTGAAGAGACAGTTTCAGCACTGATTGCGCGGGGTTTCCACGGAATGAATGTCAAGACCGCAGAGGCGATGACAACGAAGGCCAAGCAGCCCCAGCCAAATGCAAGAACGTACGTCGGCTTGTAGGAATCGTATCCATTAGATACCAGTCCAACAAGGCTGGAGAAGAGCATGAATGCCAGCACAAGCGGAATGATAATGCCGACGAGGAATTCCCAGAGGCGCGCAACTTTCACTGAAGACACGGAATTGAGGTGTTGGCGTAGTCCACGCAGTCGAGGCGCCGCCACAGCGGCGAGGACCGCAAGGAAAATTGCCGAGCTCACGACGCCAATTTCATTGATGAATTTATCAACGATGTCGAGGTTATTCAGACCCGACTTCGTTCCAAATAGCACAAGAGAAATGATGGTCGCAGGAACACCGCAGACAAGTGCGGCAGTCGTCGGTTTCAAGCCAAACTTGTCTTGGAGGCTTCCAGACACCGGCTGAAGCAGCGACAGGAGTGAGGTCATCCCCGCAAGCGTCAGGGAGGCAAAGAAGAGGACCCCGAAGAGCGAACCGCCCGGCATCGCCGAAATAATCTGCGGGAAGGTGACAAATGAGAGGATCGGGCCTGTGAGACCATCGAGTTCGGAAACAGAGACTCCCTGGTTCATCGCCATGAAACCGATCGCAGAGAACACGCCAATACCTGCGAGGATCTCGAAGGACGAGTTCGCGAAGCCCGCGACGAGGGCCGTACCGGTGAGGTTTGACTTCGGTTTGAGGTAGGAGGCGTACGTCAGCATGATGCCGAAGCCAACGGATAACGAGTAGAAAATCTGAGCGAAGGCCGCCAGCCACACGTTCGGGTTCCCCAGGGAATCCCACTGCGGGGTGAAGAAAGCATTGAGCCCCTCAGCCGCTCCCGGAAGGAACAGCGCGCGCACAACCATGATGAGGAAGAGAACAACGAGCAGCGGGAGGAAGATCTTGTTTGCAGTTTCGACTCCTTTACTCAGACCACGGCTGAGCACGAGGAGAAGGAAAATCCACATGAGGGCAAGCGGGATTGCCACCGCTGCTACCGGCTCCCATGACAATTCTTTCGAGCCGTCAACGCTCTGCAAGAAAGATCCAACGAAGAAACCGGCGGGGTCGTCTCCCCATGCCTGACTGACGGAGTAGACCGTGTACTGCATCGCCCAGGCAATGACGGCACCGTAGTACACGAGGATGACGAAGCAGACGAAGACCTGGAACCAGCCGACGAATTCGCCGATGGCTTTGAGTCTGCGCAGGGCCCACGGCGGCGAGCCACGGAACTTATGCCCGACTGCATAGTCCAGCCACAGCATGGGAATACCCACTGCGACGAGGGCAACGAGGTAGGGGACGAGGAACGCTCCGCCGCCGTTGGTGTAGGCGACACCGGGGAAGCGCCAGATGTTGCCCAAGCCGATCGCCGATCCAATGGCCGCCAGGAGGAATCCTGTTTGACCGGTCCATGATTCACGGATTTTCGGTTCTTGGGCATGCGAATTCTGTGTTGACATTGTCGATGCTCCTTAAGAATCTGACGCCCAGGCTAAAGCACACCACTTCCGTTCATGGCAAGCGTCCGATGTGAGGACACTTTACGGAAAACTGCGTCACAGATCACTCATTGGGATGATGTTTCTCACACTTTGAGAAAAGCATGAAAAATCCAGGCGATGACGATCGTCAGAGGCAGCGAAAACACCGTCGTCGCCAGAACCACTCCCTGAGTGATCTCCTCACCCGTTCGGGCGCGTGTGGCCGCGATGAAAGCGTTCTGTGCAGTGGGTAGTCCTGCCATCATGGTGACGGCCATGAGTGCTGGCCCGTGCAGTCCAAGGAGCATCCCCACGCCGAAAGCAATGCACGGCTGGATGATGAGCTTACATACCGTTGCCACTGCGATTGCACCGCCGAGCGAGGAACGAAGGGCGAAACGCCTGCCGACCAGCGATGCTCCAAAAGCCAGAAGAATCATCGGAGGAGCCGCATTGCCGAGGATCGTTGTTGACACATCAACGATTCGTGGGAGAGGCACGCGAAAACTCGCACAGATCACCCCGGCTCCGGCCGCAAGGACCATCGGATTCGTCACAACGGTAGAAACAACGTGACGAACACTCGGCGCACGATCAGAGCCTGCGAGGTCTGCGAGAACGAAGAACATCGGGGTGAAGAACCCCAGTTGGAACACCATGATCGGCACGACAGCTGACGCCTCACCCAGGACATACACCGCGATGGGAATCCCGATGTAGGCCGCATTGTTCAGCGATGCCGACATCGCTCCCAGTGTGAGGTTGCCTCCGCGCAGCCTCAGACCGAGGATGCCAACGAGGACGAACACCACAGCCGTTCCCACTCCAGAAGCTGCGGCAACCCACAGCGGCGGGCCAAGGACCGCGCCGATATCGGAGGTCGCGACCGCACGAAAAAGCATTGCCGGTGACGCAACCCAATAGCTTAAGGAGGAGAGAGCACGGGCTCCGTCCTCGTCAATCACTGTGAGGCGACGAACCGCCCAGCCCACGACAATGACCAGGCCGATCGCGCAGATGCTCGAAACGATGTCGGCCATGAGACCAGCTTATTGCTGGAACACCGGTGAGCCCCAGCCTCCGTCACCATGTGGAAACAACCTCATCGAAGCGCGTGAGCGCCGAGGCAATCGCCATGTGCATGTCGAGGTATTGGTAGGACCCCAAACGTCCCCCAAAGAGCACGCGGTCTTCCCCGTCAATGAGCTCACGGTAGCGAACCAGCATGTCACGGTCGCTCGGGCTATTGACCGGGTAGTACGGCTCGTCCTCGCCCTCGGCGAAACGCGAAAACTCCTTCATGATCACGGTGTTCGTTGCTCCGGTCCGCGAGCGCTCCGGATGGAGGTGTTGGAACTCGTGGATCCGGGTGTAGGGAACGGATTGATCGGAGTAGTTCATCACTGAGCAGCCCTGATAGTCGCCGGTCTGCTCAACCGTGGTCTCAAAATCGAGGGTGCGCCACGACAGGTGCCCTTGCGCGTAGTCGAAGTACCGGTCAACCGGTCCGGTATAGACAACGGGGACGGAACCGACGGTGTGGGATTTGGAGAGGGGGTGATCTGCGTCGAAGAAGTCGATGTCTGTGGCGATGGTGATCCGCGGGTGGTCAACGAGGCGCTCGAACCACGCGCCATAGCCGTCAAGGGGCAGTCCCTCATAGGTGTCACGGAAGTAGCGGTTGTCGTAGGTGAAGCGCACAGGCAGACGGGAGATGATTGACGGGTCAAGCACTGTTGGATCCGTTTGCCACTGTTTCGCCGTGTATCCCTTGATGAATGCCTCGTACAGGGGACGTCCGATGAGGCTAATCGCCTTCTCCTCAAGATTTTCAGGGATGCGTCCGCCGAGTTCTTGCGCCTGCTCCTCGACCAGGGCGCGAGCGGCATCTGGCCCCAGGGCGGAGCGGAAGAACTGATTGATTGTTCCTAAGTTGATGGGCAACGGGTAGATCTCGCCGTGACGGTTTGCGTACACGCGATGCTGGTAGGAGTTGAATGAGGTGAAGCGGTTGACGTATTCCCAGACCCGCTCGTTCGACGTGTGGAACAGGTGCGTTCCGTAGCGGTGCACCTCGATGCCGGTTTCTTCGTCGACTGATGACCAGGCGTTTCCCCCGATGTGGGAGCGGCGCTCGATGACAGTGACGTTCATTCCGCGTTCTTCGGCAGCCTGACGAGCGATCGTCAATCCGAAGAATCCGGAGCCAACGACGAGCAGATCCACGGTAGAGTCCTTTCTCACATGTCCTTGTGCCGTGTCTTCTTCGGCTGTTTCAGGCTGATACATCGCGGCGGGCTGCGCGTCCCACCGGCGTAGCCACCTCGTGAGCCCCAACTTTGAGGCACGTGACCAAAATCCACGGTGCCGGTCTTAGGCGTCGATCGTAGCGGCTTGACGAGGACGAGGCACGCTCCTTGACCCCCGAGCCTCACCTTTGCCCTTAGCAGGTTCCCCCATTCGGGCCCTCATTACCTGAAACAGGAAAACTCACCCATTGAGTGACGCATTGTTAGGGGCTTGCGCGAGGCCGGATCACGCGGATCCACGCGGTGACGGGTATGTCATATTGCTTGTCTCAAGGGCCGCCTGATGTTTTAGACTCGGTGATACGTCGAACGTAGACGGGAGGATTCCGCATGGTTCGGATTGCCATTGTTGAAGACGATGCTGTTAGTCGAAAACTCCTGCTGGACTATATTGCGCGCTATCAACGCGAGCACGATGTGGAGTTTGATGTCACCGTGTTCGAGGACGGCGTCCAGATTGTTCGGGGCTATAAGCCGCGTTTCGACATTATTCTCCTCGACATCCAGATGGAACATCTTGATGGGATGTCGGCGGCGCAGAGAATTCGCCGGGTTGACGACCAGGTTGTTCTCCTCTTCATTACGTCCTCCCCGCAGTACGCCATCAAGGGGTACGAGGTCGACGCGTCCTCTTACTTGCTCAAGCCTTTGCCCTGGTTTGCTTTCCAAGAGGAACTCACACGCTGCCTGACTCTGGTGGAACGTAACCGCGGTTCGTCACTTCTCCTCCAGTCCGGAACCGAGGTTATACGACTCAACATCGCCGATATTGTTTACATTGAGTCGATCAAGCACCGGCTGACGTTCCATACACTCTCGGGAACATATTCGATCGTCGGGACTCTCAAGGATATGGATGCCCAGCTTGAAGGGCATGATTTCTTCCGGTCTAACTCCTGTTATCTGGTGAATTTTGCTCACGTCAGAGGGGTGCGCGACCAGGCCTGCGTGATGACTGGCAACGTTGAGCTGCGGATCTCTCGTCCCCGGAAGAAACAGTTCATGACGGCCCTCACCGAGTATTTTGGTGCTGTGTCCTGATGGTCGATGTTCTTCCTGATATTCCCCGTATCCTCACGGCGATTGCCGAATGGTCGGCGTGCGTGGTCTATCTTTCCCTTTATGCGCGCACGGTGAAGCTCTGGCGCCTGCTGACCTCAGTTTTCGGTGGTCTTGCTCTGTTGACCGCCGTTCAGATCATCGCAGGAATGCTCCCTGTGTCCCTGTGGATTCCGGGAATGATCAGTGCCGTTGCCGCGATCGCTTTAACTCTCTGGGTCGGTACGGGCTGCTCCCCCACTCAGGTTGCACACCTGATGCTCCGCGCTTTTATTCTCGCGGAGTTCATCGCCTCCCTCGCATGGCAACTTGTTGTCTATTTCTTCTATTCTCCGATTCCCAACGACCCGGGAAATCCCGAGTCCTTGCTCCGCCCGGTCCCTTTCACCATGCAGCTCGTCATCTACGCCATCATCCTCGTGATCGTGCGTCAGTTGGAGACCCGCAACTTCTCCGGTGATACGCCGTTCGTCCTGGAACTGCGTGACCTGTGGACACCGTTCTTCATCACGATCATCACCTTCACCTTCTCAAACCTCTCGTTCTTGACAACGGCAACGCCTTTTTCTGGGCGGCTCGGACCGGAGATCTTCTACATCCGCACGCTCGTTGATCTCGTTGGCTTCGCCGCTCTCTATGCTCACCACGAACGTGTTTCCCAGATTCGCACTGCCCTTGAGCTGAGATCAATCCAATCAAGCCTCAACGCCCAGCACTCCCAGTACCTTCAGTCCAAAGCTGATATCGAAGAAATCAGTCGCGCCCACCACGATCTCAAGCACCAAATCGCGGTGATCCGCGCCGAACTCGATCCTGATTCCCTGGCCTCCCATTTCGAGCAGCTTGAAGCCTCAATCAACGACATCGGCCAGCACTACCATTCAGGCAACGCCGTCCTCGACGTGATCCTCACAGCCAAAGGCAGGACATGCACTGCGCGGGGCATCAATTTCACGGTTGTTGCCGACGGAGCACTGCTGACTGGGATGTCGTCAATGGATATCGCGACGCTTTTTGGAAACGCCCTGGACAACGCAATTGAAGCCTCCGCCTTCGTCACGGACCCGGCTCAGCGGATGATTCAGGTGCTTCTGCGGCGCCAAGGGGAAATGGTTCTCATCCGCGTGGCGAATAACTTCTCCGGGGAGATTTCCCGCAACGAGGACGGCTCTCTGGCCACCCGTAAAGCCGATCGTGTACACCACGGATTCGGTGTGAAGTCCATCCGATACACCGCCCGTAAGTACGACGGCGAGGTCACAACGCGTTTCGACGGCAACCGTTTCATCCTGACGGTGCTTCTCCCAGGCACGCAGCTCAGCGCATAAACACGCCGGCAAACTCCCCCGGTATTCTCCACTCCCACGCGCGCCGCTAGGACCGAAACATCGTCAAGACGCGCCCGCTCGTCCTCGTTAATTGAAACCGAGGACGAACCTGGCTGCCGTGTACACCGCACGAACAAACCGAGGGGACGCCTTGCGCACAAGCACCGCAAGCAGGTCTTTTTCCAGGTCCTTCGCAACCTCAGGAGAACGGGTCTCGATGTTCTCCCACAGCTGCGCCGACAGGCGGGCATGTTCCTGAGTGCCTGACAGCTGCGCCATCACTGAGCACACCGTGAAGTTGATCCGCAAGTAGTGAACCATGTAGCGGTAGAGTTCGTCAGGGACGGTCCCTTTTGCAGGCGTTGCCTCGACCATTGCACGGTTGACTCGGGCCAACTGATCAAGACGCATGATCATCACTTTCTCATTGACCGACTGATCGTCGCGCCCAATGAAGTACCGGTAGAGATCAACGTCAAGGTAGCGCATTGTCCGCACCAGCGGGAGCGGCACATACGAGTAGAGGTAGTCAACGTAGAACGTGTGCTCGGGCAAGTGGAGGCCGGACTTGCGAACAATCTCAGTGCGCATCGTCAGTGCATGCATCAGGATGTACTGGTCGTAACGGCAACCCCGGAATTCGTCCCACCCAATCGTGGGGCCGACAGGAAGAACGTTACGGTAACGAACAACAGCCTTATGAGTTTTCCCGACCTTCTCATAAACATAATTCGTGATGACGAGGTCGACGAGGCTACCGGACTGACATTCCGACCGAAGTACCCTGAGCAACGCCCGCAGTGCCGAACGGTCCAACCAGTCATCGGAGTCAACGACGCGCACGTACGTTCCCCGAGCCTGAGCGACCCCCGCATTGACGGCTCCTCCGTGTCCCTTATTTTCCTGGTGAATCACACGAACCATGTCGTAGCGTGCCGCCCACAGGTCAGCCAGCTGCGCCGTATTGTCCTTGGAGCCGTCATCAACGATGATCACTTCGACATCGTCGCCGTAATCCACCAGCGTTGTCATCGCACGGTCTAGATAATCCTGGGAATTGTACGCGGGAACCACAACGGTCAGGAGCGGCTGCAACTCGGTCATTCTGAGGTCCTTCAACTCTTGCGCACATCGGATGTCGTATCGGAATGCTTCCACGTGCACCTGCCGTCGAACGCAGGCACAACACTCACGCTATTTTGTCCTATTGTTCCCTCTTTGACAGGCATTTGACGACAACCGAGGCGAACTTGGGGAGAACTCGGTGTCATGCTGACCATTGTCACCCGGCGGTGAATCCACCCTGGGATCGGTCAGCTGTGTTCGTGTCCATTCAGGGCGCAGCTGGTGACGAACTCAAATCGCTTGGCTGTGACCCTCGCTTCTCAATTCGCGCGGGGCATAGGGCTCTCGGCCTGTGCTCGAGAACCCGGCTGTGCCCCTCACCCTCGTGCACGCGGGGAGCAAGCGCGCGCGGCGCGGCGTTACTTCTGGGCGCCAACCGTGTCCTGAGCTGCCTCCTGCTCAGGCGTTTCCTCATCCTCTGGGACCTGCTTGAAAATCACCTTAAAGATCGGGAAGAACACCCAGAAGGAAATCGCGGCGTTAATAATCATCGTGATGACATCAGCGACTGTTTCACCGCTGGCACCCATTGACCCCTTGAAGAAGGAATAAATCGGATCCTTGTACACCACCTGCAACGCGGCAGCAAGGATCGTAATAACCACATAGGCAACGGCGTACCAGAACGCAGCTTTCCACACGGAAGAATTCGACTTAAACGTCACATTGCGCTGCGCGAAGAAGTTAATGACCTGTGCGATGAGCAACGTGATTTCAACGGCAAGGAAGTAGGCCAAACCACCACCGCTGCCGTCAGCCTGAATAGCGCCTCCCGCATAGTCGAAAAGATAGACGGGGTTTCCGCCCGACACCCCAACCTGGAGGAACTGGAACGGTTGATTCACCAAGTTCGTCATACCGAAAATCCACTTGAATACCGGCATGAGGATGAGCTGAAGAACGGTGATGCCGTTGGAGAGAATAAAAAACACGATGAACTGCGCAAGAGTTTCGTGCTCAGTTGCAAACTTCTTCCACCAGTTTTTCAATGCATTCACGTCTGATATCTCCGTCTATAGTCGACGTCTGTGTGCGACAGTTGGATGTTGGTTCAGTGACTTCACTCCGTGGGCACGTGGTTCTTCAGGCTTTGTTCCACTTGACGATTAGCTCGTCGGTTCCTGAAGAAACCACCCACCGTTTGCTTCAAGCCAGTCCAGGTGTGTCCGTTAACGAGTTCGACGATTCCATCAACCATTTCGGCAGACACATTCCCCATCGACATCTTCTCCAACGCCCTGAACGGCATGTTGGTCACAAAGAGGATCCCCAGGTCAGGCTTGCCAGTGGCATCGGCTTTGGCTTTCTTCTTAGCGAGGACGGATGCCACTGCTCGCGCAAGCCGTGACTTCGCGCGGCTCATCTCGCTCAGCGGATCACCGGTCGTCAGCACACCACCGCGTGGCTCCTGAGGGAGCGGGAGACCAAGGAGGGCTTCGAACTCCACATCGGTGATGTCTTCAACACGGCCATCAATGTAACGAGCATAAGCCGAGGAAGTAAAGGAGGTCACGCCCTCTCTCGTCATCGACTGAGTGAGAACAATATCGTTGACGTTGTGACCGATTCCGATCTGCCATTCACCCCCTTCTTCAGCCCACTCCTCTTTATCGATCGAGAAATGACGGAAAGTATAAGAATCAAAGGGAATGGTTACTTCAACGCTCTGGCCAGCTGGAACATGAACCTTGCTAAAGCCTTTAAGTTCAACGGCTGGACCCCACAGTGTCTTCGGGGAACGCACGTAAAGCTGGGGAACATCACTGCCGTCGACGGTCGATGTATTCGTCACGGTGAAGCGCGCCCCGTCCTCGTCCACAGTGAGCTGAGAGTATTGGAACGTCGAATAGGACAGGCCGAAACCAAAGGGGAAAGCCACAGGGGTGTGAGTCGACGTGAAATAGCGGTAACCAACGTAGAGGCCCTCTCGGTACAGAGAGTGACGCTGCGTTGCCGGATACCAGCGTGATGTCGGGTTGTCCTCGTAGCGCACAGGGTAGGTTTCGCTCAGACGGCCCGACGGGTTGACCGCACCCGTGAGGATGCGCAAGGCTGCGCTGGCTCCGGCTTGTCCCGACAGTGATGTATGAAGGATCGCCTGAGTCTTCGACGCCCACGTGGTCTCGAATGACGACCCAGCAGACACCACCGCAACAATGCGCGGATTAACCGCATGCACGGCCTCAAGCATGTCGATCTGGGCCTGTGGGAGCCTCATATGCTCACGGTCCAACCCCTCGGATTCAGAGAGTTCATCCAAACCGATGTACGCAATGACAACATCGGCGCGTTTCGCCAGTGCCACTGCCTCCGAGATCAGGGAAGCGTTGAGCGCTCCCTGACGGTCGTAGCCTTGGGCGTAGCCAACAACATCAAGATCGAAATCCTTGGCCACATCGAGAGTGGTTTCAAGCCGAGTGGGGTTGACCTGAGAAGATCCAGACCCCTGGTATCTCGGGGTCTTTGCCATGTCACCGATAAATGCAACGGTCGTTCCAGCGGCCAGAGGCAAAATCTGGTCTTCGTTCCTCATCAACACACTTGACTCTTCGCTCACGCGACGGGCCAGAGCGTGATGCGGGTCTGCATCAAGGGCCGGACGTTCACCGTGTGATTGTGCTCCCAGGGCAATCCGGATCACTTCGGCGGCGCGGTCATAGACCTTCTCTTTGGGGAGAGAACCGTCTTTGACGGCCCTACATACTGCCCGCACCCCGTCGAGCCCGGGAACCGGCATTTCCAGGGACCCCCCATTACGGGCCGCTTCGACTAAGCGATTGGAGCCACCCCAGTCCGACACCACCATGCCGTCGAATCCCCACTCCTGACGGAGAATGTCAAGAAGGAGATGGGCGTTCTCATGGGCGTAGGTGCCATTGACCAGGTTGTATGACGACATCAATGTCTGCGGATGGGCCTCGCGGACAACAATCTCAAAGGCCGTGAGGTAGATTTCCCGCATCGTCCGTTCATCAACAACAGAGTCGGAAGCCATGCGGCGCAGTTCCTGCGAATTCACCGCGAAGTGCTTGGGACATGCCGAGACTCCCTGGGATTGGATGCCCCGCACAAACCCCGCCGCCATCCGACCGGCCTGGAGGGGATCCTCCGAGTAATACTCAAAATTACGACCACACAGCGGAGAACGCTTGATGTTGATTCCCGGACCAAGGAGCACATCAACCCCAAGAGCGCGCGCTTCCTGTCCGATCGCCGCACCCATGTCCTGCGCAAGCTGCGGATCCCATGAGTTTGCAACCGTCGCCGCAGTAGGAAAGCAGGTGGCTTTTTCAGATTCACCGAGGCCAAGATGGTCACCCGAGCCCGTCTGACGTCGCACCCCGTGTGGTCCATCAGACATGATGAACGATGGGATTCCACGTTCCGGCAGGGCGCGGGACTCCCATTCGTTTCGTCCCGCAAGAAGTGAAGCGGCTTCAAGCACGCTCAATGACTGAGCAATTTCGCGCGCATTGTCTGTGCGTTGTGACGTCACGTGTCCGTTCCCTTCGTTGTGCATCTTTGCAGCCGCCGTGCTTTCTCGTCGACATCTCTGGCGCAGATCAGCAAGTGATCGCAGCGCTCCTCACACCGACAGCACGCACCGTCAAGCGTTTGTTCGCGCAGCTCCTTGTATGTATCAAATGCCGAGGAACACAACTTCGCGAGGATCGGCGCATGATCTGTCATTCCCAATGTATGTTTTGTCGGCGTCACCCATACCTATGGTAACTGCGCTGATACAGCGGTGTTTTCGCTACGATGACACCTATGATTCCTGCGCATGCGTCAACCGGGCGCCTCGTTTTCATCGATCTTGACGGAACCCTTTTTGACCGGACGCAACGGCTCTTGCCCTCTGCCCGATCCGCCTGCGAAGACCTCCGCCGTGCTGGCCACACAATGATCATCTGTACGGGCCGCTCCCTGCCTGAAATCTACCCGTGGATCTGGGATCTCGGATTCTCCGGCGTCATCGCAGGAGCAGGTGGTTTCGTGCAGATCGGATCACAGATCCTCAAAGATCAGCGGATTCCTCACGAAGATATCGTTGCGATCACGAAGCTCTGGCAGTCCTTTGATGCCATGTGGATCTGGCAAGGCCCCGATGCGATGTACCCCTCCGACGGCTACCTCGATGCCTTCCTCCCAGCCGCCGGCATTGATCCCGACGACTGGCGCGACTATGCCACATCAATTGCTCCGTACCAGCACTCAGGGATTCCTCACTCCTCCGCAAAATGTACGGCCTACCTTCCCTTGGATGCTCCCGATATTCCCGAGATCACCACTCTCCTTCCCCCGGGATACACCGTTCATGGTGGCTCCGTGGGCGCGGGAGCAACGAAAGCAGT
Organism: Schaalia sp. ZJ405; assembly: GCF_011038885.2. NCBI lineage: Bacteria > Bacillati > Actinomycetota > Actinomycetes > Actinomycetales > Actinomycetaceae > Schaalia > Schaalia zhouxuedongae. The sequence goes on from NZ_CP064952.1 coordinate 1,353,577, forward strand.
TGAGGTACTCCCCCATGATGTCTCGAAAGGCGATGGCATTCGCATCGTCGTTGACTTCCTCGGCGCAAGTCTCTTAGACACTGTGGCGATCGGTGACTCAGAAAATGACATCGAAGCTCTCAAGACAGCCGCGGTCAGTATCGCAATGGGCGGAGCTCGCCCCGAGGTGGCACGCGCAGCGACGCATATTGCCCCGATGCTCAGCGAGGACGGATTTGCCCAGGGCTTGCGCACGGCCGGTCTTTTCGATGCTCTCCCTCGGCGCTAACCTGGGACACTGACAAGAAATCCGCATTCGACATGCGATTTTTCCGCATCCGTCCCGCGCACGGCTTATCCTAAGATAGTCTGTGAGACCATTCACAGAGGGCGTGTGGGCCTGAAACTCAAGGAGGAGACGATGAATCAAGCGGAGTCGATTCTGGCAGCTGTCGGCGGTTGGGACAATATCAGCACGATCGAAGCATGCATCACCCGTATTCGCCTGGAGGTTCGTGACGACGAAAAGGTTGACGACAATGCTTTACGCGAAGCCGGAGCATTCGACGTCATCACCGTCGGCGACCACGTTCAGGTTGTCATGGGACCCCAAACTGAAGACCTCGTCGAAGAAATTGAGAAACTTCGATGAGCATCGAGATCGCCTGCCCCGTTTCCGGTGAAGTCACGGACTTATCCTCCGTTTCTGACCCGGTGTTCGCCCAGGGAATCGTCGGTCCAGGAACCGCTATTTATCCTGCGCGTGGAGGGACCGTTGTCAGAGCGTTAGCTCCGTTGGGCGGACGAGTTGTCACGATGCACCCGCATGCTTTTGTTGTCGAGTCACCCGACGGAGTTCGCGTCCTCGTCCACCTGGGGATCGACACCGTGAAGCTCCGCGGAGAAGGATTCACTCCCCTCGTGTCGGTAGGTGACGAGGTGCGTGTCGGCGACATTCTCATCCGCTGGGATATCACTGCCGCCCGAGACGCAGAACTTGATCTCGTGGTCCCCGTCATCGTTCTTGACATCGGGGATCGCGAAGTCACGCCGCTGGTGTGGCCGGGAACGCCCGCTCTCGAGGGCGGTCCCCTCTTGCGCCTGTCGTAATCCTCAAGAGCAGACGCTCGTCCTCGTTCCCATACTTACAGGGACGAGGACGAGCGCCGCCTATTCCCCAGGATGCCGCCTCGTGTGCGGTTAGCCAGACCCACGTCGCTGATCACGAGCGCACGTCCACCAACGCGGACTCAGTGCACGCGATCGTTGAGCACAGTGAACAGCGCTCCCAGGCGTTCATTCGTTGCCAGGTCGTCAACGGAAATTTCCACCCCATCGGGACCACACAGGGGTACGCACCAATTGGGATATTCCAAATGAGTTCCCGGCATGTTCTGAGGTCGAGTGTCCCCCACTGCGTCAACGAGAGAGGCAACAACGAGACGCGCCGGAGACTGCGCGACATAGGCATAAAGAGCTTCAAGAACATCTCGGTCCGTGGGATTTTCACCAATCAGGCCGTAGTCGCGTAGGCGCTGGACCGTCAGTTCCATCTCACGGCGATCCGCAGCTCGCACAGATTCCACATCGTCAACAAGCAGCCCCAACTCATCACGGAGCGTCGTCTGAATACCATTGATATACCCTGCGGTTGGCGGTAGATCGTGAATACTCACTGCCGCGAGACACTGCTGACGGTAATGATGCGGTTCCTTCGGCATCCCGGATTCGTCTTTCTCAAACCACACGACCGAGGTGGCTAACACACCGCGGTCCTTCAGGTAGTCACGCACCCACGGTTCCACGACCCCCAGGTCTTCGCCGACAACAAGAGCACCTGCGCGCTGGGCTTCAAGAAGAACGACTCCGACCATCGCCTCATGGTCGTAATAGACGTAGGTCCCTTCCTTTGCCGACTTCCCAGCGGGAATCCACCAGAGGCGGAAAAGACCAAGAATGTGGTCGATACGCACGGCCCCCGCACTCGACAAAGCTGTTCGCACCATGTCTCGAATGGGTGCGTATCCCGCCTGTGCCAGCGATGTTGGCGACCACGGAGGTTGCGACCAATTCTGCCCCTGCTGGGAATACATGTCGGGCGGAGCCCCAACGGTCATTGACGAGGCAAAATACTCTGGATGCGCCCACAGCTCCGATCCGTAACCGTGGACACCAACAGCCAGGTCAGTCATCACACCGATGTCCATGCCAACACTGGATGCAACGCGTTGAGCTTCGGCAAGCTGAGCCGAAACGATCCACTGGCACCACTGCCAGAAGGTCACGCGCTCGGCAAGCGCTTGTTCCAGTTCACGCACGCGCGGCGAATCAACGCGCGCAAGATCTGGTGGAAGCTCAAGAGAACCCGAGTGTTCGACAAGAGCTGACCACAGCGCGAAACGAGCAAGATCCTCGCCTCCAACCTCGACAAAGTAACGGAACTCTGCTTCGCGGTGATACGAACGCGGCTGAGCAAAAATCTCTTCAAGAACGGGAAGCTTCGCTGCCCATGACCGGTCACGATCAATGAGGGTGAACTCCTGAGAGCTCGGCTGAGTTCCCTCGTGCAGCAAGCGAGCGCGCTCACGTGCTGCGTCGCTGAGTCCAGCGAACTCTGGAATCGTTTCGGGTCTGATGTAGAGCGGATTCACCCAGCGACGCGACACCGGAAGATACGGAGAATTTTCCAGCGGTGGAATCGGAGTCGATGCGTGCACAGGATTGATCAGAAGGAAATCCGCCCCGCGATCTGCGCTCAGTGCCACGAGGTTAGCCAGGTCCTCGCTGTCGCCAACACCCCACGAACCGGACGACCGCGTTGAATACAGCTGGGCATTGACACCCCAGACTCGTCGATCACCGTTGAGTAAGCGATGCGTCAGGGCATAGGGAACAACAATGAGGGTTGCCGTTGCATTTTGTCCCCCCTCAATTGTTGCCTCAAGGTGATGCCATCCGAGAGGAAGATCGGAGGGAACTTGGAATGTTGCGCGCCCAACCAATTCGCCCTCAATCCATTGGGGCTCAACCCAGCGATCCAGTTGCGGGCACTGGCCCGACCGGCCATCTTCTGTGATCCAGCGCAGCGTCACCCACTGTCCATGAGGAACGTGAATTGGCACTTCCTGGTGAAGCCCCTGACGTATGACAACGGTCGGAGGGATCACTGTTCTCCACGGACGCTCCTGAGCCAACTTCAGGGCCTGCTGCACATCGGCAACCGTTGATTCAGGCGAAATCGGCTCACCCAATGCCTGAAGGACACTGATCAGTGAGTCGGCGGCGACCTCGACATAGTTGCCGTACCAGTCCCAATAGCCGGTGGCCACTCGATTGATGTCCGCAAGTTGACGCAGCTGATCAACGGCGTCACGTGCGGGGGCGCTCATTTCCACGGCCACTCTCCCATTCGTCTTTGAGGGGGCTAAGGCTCCTCATTCTATTGCGCGAAGCCCAATCCTTAGGGAGGCTCACGCGAGGAATGAGACAGGGCAACACGGTTTTCACCGCGTCAACGCGTGAAGGGGCATTCGCGTTCAGACAGCGACGCGATTCTTCAGGCGGAGGATCAATCCCTCAGCCAATGAGTCAGAGTGAGTTCCCGCAATAATTTGGACGACGCTGCCTGAGCGAACAACCGCAAGGACCTCAGGAATCCTCAGCCTCGTTTCGTCAACGAGCCGCTGGTCAATGACTTCAACCCGCACGCGCATGGCGCAAGGTTCAACGTCTTTGATGTTTCGGGGACCGCCCAGAGCGATCATGAGAGACTCACAGATGTCCACACTCGCTCCTTCCGCGGTTCGTTCTGGTTGTCACATGGGTTCATTACGTGTCGATGCCGCCCGGAATGCCTTCGGACTTTCCGGTTAGCGCTATATCGCGGTTGTACCGCTGTACCGCGCCGTCACCTCGATCGCAGATTGTTTCGCACAAACCAACGCGTGAGGGCTAGCGCACGGGCACGTCACAACCACCGCAGCGGTTTGCGACGCGGCTCACATGGTATATCTCTCATCCAATGTTTGCAAAAGAAGCCTCAGTAACATGGACATTAAAGGCAGCACCGACGTGATCGGGCCGCTTGAACATGATCAGATAAGAAAACATGAAAGTATATATTCATGACCCGACCGATCCCCGTTCCTGTCATTTCCGATGAGCCCTTCGCCTCGGTGTTACGGATCCTCAGTCTGACTCCTGATTCGTCATACGACGATGTTTTCACCGCACATTCTCTGCCCCAGGTTCGCCGAGTCTACGGCGGCCAAGTGATTGCCCAGGCCCTTCTTGCCGCCGGAGCAACGATCGAAGACCCGCAACGACTCCCCCATTCTCTTCACGCGTACTTTATGCGCGGAGGCAACCCGAATGCGACCTTCGAGCTCCAGGTCGAGCGCCTGCGCGACGGTCGTTCGTTTTCATCCCGGCGGGTATCGTGCCGCCAAGACAATGGGGAGTTACTTTCACTCATGGCGTCATACCAGGGGAAAGAAACAGCTCTTGAGTACGAGGGAGTTGCCCTTGAGGTCCCTGCCCCCGAGGAATTGACGTCCGCACTGGCGATATTCCGGGCGATGGATCATCCCGTAGGAAAGTTCCTTGGAAAGACCACGGCTTTCGATGTCCGTCATGTTCAAGATGATCTGTACACTCAGCCAGATCCCACTCGATCCAACAGGCAGCAACTGTGGATGTGTCCGCGAGCAGAAGTACCACGCGGAACGAGCCAGCATGTTCACCGTGCTTTGCTTGCATACGTCGTTGACCAGGTGATGTTTGAGCCCGCGATGCGGGTATTGGGGTTGTCGTGGATGACACCCGGAATGTCAGCGGCTTCTTTGGATCATGCGATGTGGTTTCACCGTGACGTCGACATCAACGAATGGTTGCTCTACGACGGTGAATGCTCAAACGTCAACAATGGTCGCACGCTGTGCCGAGTCCGTATCTTCACGCGTTCAGGCATTCTTGTTGCCGAGGCCGAGCAGCAGGGCATGCTTCGTGTTCCCCACGGAACTCAGCACGGCAGCGGCCGCTGGGGATTCGGCGTTGACGAAAAGACCGGAGAAGTGCAGATCGGAGCGGCGTAAGCAGATTGACCGATTCGACACGCCCGTACCAGATACGCCATGCCCCGCAGGCTCGCTGCCTGCGGGGCATGGGTGTTCCACAGATCGCTGATCGAAAACATTCTTCGATCAGAACAGAGTGTCTTAGTCGCGAGTGAGCTTCCGGTGGGTCACGCGATGCGGAGTTGCAGCATCGACACCCAGACGCTCCACCTTGTTCTTCTCATACGACTCGAAGTTCCCTTCGAACCAGTACCACTTCGACGGCTCGTCCTCGGTCCCCTCCCACGCGAGGATGTGCGTAGCGATGCGGTCAAGGAACCAACGATCGTGAGTGACAACGACAGCGCAGCCAGGGAACTGCAGAAGCGCATTTTCCAAAGACCCCAACGTTTCAACATCAAGGTCGTTTGTTGGCTCGTCCAGGAGCAGCAAGTTGCCGCCCTGCTTGAGGGTGAGCGCCAGATTGAGTCGGTTGCGTTCACCACCCGACAGCACACCCGCTGGCTTTTGCTGATCCGGCCCCTTGAAACCAAAGGCTGAGACGTAGGCACGCGACGGCATTTCCACCTGCCCAACCTGAATGTAATCGAGGCCGTCGGAGACAACTTCCCACAGCGTTTTATCGGGGTCAATACCCGCGCGAGACTGGTCGACGTAGCTGATCTTCACGGTCTCACCGATCTTGAGATCACCACCATCGAGCGGTTCCAATCCGACGATCGTCTTGAACAGCGTTGTCTTGCCCACACCATTCGGACCGATGACACCGACGATGCCGTTGCGTGGCAAAGAGAACGACAGTCCATCAATGAGGACGCGGTCTCCAAAGCCCTTCTTGAGGTCAGCGGCTTCGATCACCACGGATCCCAGGCGCGGCCCCGGCGGGATCTGAATTTCCTCGAAATCCAGCTTGCGTGTGCGCTCAGCCTCGGCTGCCATTTCCTCGTAGCGTTCCAGACGCGCTTTGGACTTTGCCTGACGTCCCTTCGGATTCGACCGCACCCACTCAAGTTCGTCTTTGAGGCGCTTGGCGAGCTTCGCGTCTTTTTGCCCCTGGATTTGGAGGCGCTTCTGCTTGGTCTCCAAGTAGGTCGAGTAGTTGCCTTCATATGGGTAGAGGTGCCCACGGTCAACTTCAGCGATCCATCCGGCAACATGGTCAAGGAAGTAACGGTCGTGGGTCACGGCGATCACCGCACCGGGATATGACGCCAGGTGTTTTTCCAACCACAGCACGGATTCAGCATCCAGGTGGTTGGTCGGTTCGTCGAGGAGCAGCAAGTCGGGTGCTTCGATGAGGAGCTTGCACAAAGCGACGCGACGTCGTTCACCACCGGAAAGGACAGACACGGGGGTGTCCGCCGGCGGGCAGCGCAGAGCGTCCATCGCCTGCTCAAGCTGAGAGTCGATATCCCATGCGTTCAGCGTGTCGATCTCGGTCTGAAGTTTGCCCATTTCCTCCATGAGAGCATCGAAGTCTGCATCCGGATTCGCCATTTCCTCAGAGATTTCATTGAATCGTTGAAGTTTGGCGAAGGTATCTGCGGCACCGAACCGCACGTTCTCAATAACGGTCTTCGTGTCATCGAGGACGGGTTCCTGCATGAGGATTCCGACCGTGTATCCGGGGGTCAGGCGTGCTTCCCCGTTGCTCGGCTCGTCAAGACCAGCCATGATTTTGAGGATCGAGGACTTTCCAGCACCGTTAGGACCGACCATGCCGATCTTCGCATCCGGGTAGAAAGACATCGAAACATCGTCGAGGATGACTTTGTCGCCAATGGCCTTGCGGGCCTTGATCATTTGGTAAATAAACTCCGCCACTGTTCTCCGTTCGGGGTTGTTTGCGGGTAGCTCACTGCGCACGCGCGCATGTCCTCTCCATGCTAGGACACGAGGACGCGCCTCGTCGCCTCGATGTTACAGAAACCGCGTCAGGTTCGACATCTTCACCCTCCCTGAGTTCCCCAAAGTCGCAGCAGCGGGTGCATACCACCATTGCCGATAAACCCAAGGGGATTCATGCCCTACGCGTCATAGACAAATTCGGATGATTCCTCGCCGGACCCCCGGATCTCCTCCGAGGGTGCGGGCACGTCACAACCCTCGTCATTGCCAGACACAAGCACGCTCACTGAATCCACCACGTTCGGATCTCGAGGAACGCCAGGTTCTGACTCATCGAAATGCAGTGCTCCGGACTCGATCAGAGCATCATCCCCCTCGTCACAGGAGCTCACGCCCCCCGGCAAGGACGCGACCTCCACAGCGGTGTTCACCGAATGATCCGAGGACGTGTTCGCATCGTCGGATTCGGCATGCTTGCGTGTTGAGAGATTCGCTGTGAACCGCGTTTTCCCCTTCGTCAGGTCGTGGCCTACCGTTTGGGCGTTAATTGTTAGCTCCGCCCTGGCGTTACCTTCCCGATCGGTCCACCCGGAAGCAACGGGACGACCAACGACGACAACGGGATCGCCTTTGACCAGTGATGGAACAAGGTTTTCTGCGAGCCTGTCCCACGCCGATACCGAGTACCATCGCGTCCGTTCCTCGACGAATTCCCCGGAATCCGTGATTCGCCAACGCGGAACCGCAAGACGAAAACGGGCGATGAGCTGGCCCGACTGTGTCCGATAGATTTTCAGCTGTGTCCCTACTCGGCCACGCAGCGTCATTGTTGTGTCGTTCATTGGTGACTCCTTCAGTCGATCAGATTGTTCCGATGAACCAACAATGAACGGGCCAGCAAGAAAAAGCGAGGGCCGCCGCTGTGCCTGTGGATAGCGAGCGGCGACCCAGATCACGCGGAGTGTCGCGATCTAAACCTCGGCTTTGCCGACCTGCGTAATACCCAGGGCAACGACCTCGCTGGCAATGCGCGCGGCGTCGTTGAGTGCGACGGGCTCGGAGGGGAACAGCACGCGCCGGTAGTATTCGAGCTCCTGGATGGATTCACGGATGTCGGCGAGCGCTCGATGCCCCCCGTGCTTTTCTGGCGATGCATTAAATGCTGCCGGATACCACCGTTTAGCCAGCTCTTTCACAGATGAAACATCAATGAGACGGTAATGCAGATGGTCAATCACCGAAGGCATGTTGGCCTCAAGGAACACTTTGTCCGTTCCCACGGAATTTCCCGCCAGCAGCGCTTTCCCCTTGGCGGGAACAAAACCTTTGATGTAGTCCAGGACCTGTGTTGTTGCCTCATCCATTGTCAGACCATCGGCAAGATCATCCAACAGCCCAGACGTCGTGTGCATATTGCGCACGAAGTCGTTCATATGGGCGAGGCCGGCCTCGGTGGGTTTGATGAGTACGTCAATCCCCGGATCAAGAATGTTTAAGTTACCGTCAGTAACAACTACCGCTACCTCAATGAGGTCATCCTTTTCAACATCAAGGCCGGTCATTTCACAGTCGATCCACACCAGGGGATCTTTCACTTTCGTAGTCACGCGCCCATTCTAGTCACCTCCACCTTTGGGCCGGCATCCCTCGATAGTGACGAGGACGAGGCCGTCACTCACCGACATACCGGCACCTGCGGGCGTGGTGATGCGGGTTGCGCCAGAAACTCTCAGGCAGGCTGCATTCACCGGCACCTGAACGTAGTGACGCAAGTCTTATACACCCCTCATCTGCGAATAGACCGTCAGCTCACGGGATCCTTGTCGTCGCGTGCATCCGTGGTCACGGTACGAAATCTTCTTCCTGAGCACGCGTTCGTCCTCGTACAATTTTGTCAATCGCCTACAAGGGAAGTTTCACTCATGTCGCTCACGCCGCACTCATCGCAGGAAAGCACGGACTCGTCCTCGTTAATGACACCGCAGAATAACGGTGAGCACAGGACTCAACCAGAGGACATTGCCCGGGCAGCGGATGTTCTTGACGGCGTGGTTCGCAGAACATCGCTTGACCGATCCGAACGGCTGACCGACGAATTGGGCACACCGATTCTTCTTAAACGCGAAGACCAGCAAAAGTGTCGGTCCTTCAAGGTCAGGGGCGCGTACGCTCGAATGGCGCAGCTGAGCCCATCAGAGAAACAGCGCGGCGTGATCTGCGCATCTGCGGGAAACCATGCGCAGGGTGTGGCGTACGCGTGCGCGCACCTGGAAGTTCACGGGACAATCTATCTTCCGTCAAATACTCCGCGACAAAAACGCAACCGCATTGCAACGATCGGCGGAAACTGGGTGGAGCAGGTCATCGTCGACGGAACATTTGATAAAGCAAACGCCCTCGCACAGGAAGCGGCACGAGTATCTGGCCGCACCTACATTCACCCGTACGACGATCCGATGACCATCGCAGGGCAGGGAACAATCGCGGTTGAACTCCTTGAACAGATGCCACCAGACACCGCCGCTGTACTTGTTCCCGTGGGCGGCGGCGGACTGATCGCAGGGATCTCCACGTGGATTCACGCGCAGCGACCCGATGTCAAGGTCATCGGTGTTGAGCCTCAAGGCGCCCCATCAATGCGGGCCGCAATCGATGCCGGAATGCCCGTCACACTCGACACGATTGATCCCTTCGTTGACGGCACCGCCGTTGGAACCGCCGGGACCCTTCCCTTCGATGCAGCCATGCATTACGTCGATGACATCCTCGTTGTGCCAGAAGGCGCAGTGTGCACTGAGATGCTTGAGCTGTACCAGTCCGACGGGGTCATCGCTGAACCTGCTGGCGCCCTGACGTCGACGGCTGCTCGCATGTTCTTTGCTACCCCAAAGGAACGTCGCAGACGTCTGGGACTGGAAACCGGCGCAATCATCTGCCTGGTGTCGGGAGGGAACAACGACCTCACGCGCTATGCGGAAGTCATGGAGCGTTCTCTTCGTCACGAGGGTCTGCGGCATTACTTCCTCGTCACTTTCCCTCAGCGTCCCGGTGCTCTGCGCCTGTTCCTTGAGGAAGTCCTTGGTCCGAACGACGACATCGTTCACTTCGAATACACGAAGAAGAACAACCGTGAGTCCGGGCCCGCCCTCGTTGGCATTGATATTGCAACAAAAGAGGACATCGACGGGCTTCGTCGGCGTATGGATGATTCTCCCCTGCACGTGGAGGAACTTGAGGCAGATTCAGAGATTTTCCGCCTTCTTGTCTAGGACGACGTCCAGTTACAGAATCTCAGAATCCGAACAACCGTTTGACACCGGAGAGTTCGGGACGGAAAACTACTACCCATGACTGCTTTCGTGAACGACATGTGCCGCCCCATGTGCGGCGATATGCGTGCACGAATGTGTATGTGATTGACGCCCTCAGCCCTGTCAATCACGGCCGCTGATTAGAACGCCTCATCAAGGCTCGCGGCCCCGAAAATCCGGATACTCTCTCATGTCGCTTGAAATCTTTTCCTTCCAGGTTCGCAACCTCCTCGCTCACACAGTTTCCGTGGACGCCCAGTGCCGTCCTGTGTGCGGCGATGAGCGTGCGCGAATGTGTATGTGATTGACAATCCCCGCCCCGTCAATCCTTAGCCGCAACACGTCCCCGTGTAGGGCGTCCTCGTTAATGAACTCACCCGAGGGCCGCGGCACATACACGAACTGGAAAACTCTCATGACACTCATCAACACCTCCTCCTCGTCCTTAGCCGCCACCATCGACGACACCCCCACGTCCTTCGACGATTTCCTCAAAGTCCTCTCTGGTCTGTCGTTGACGTCAAATGTCATCGAAATCGACGTTGATCGCCAAAGGGTGACGATTGATGGAAAATCCGCGGGACTGTGCGCAAAGGAAATTGAGCTGCTGACGTATCTGGCTGCTCGGGCCGATCACGCGGTCTCACGCGCCGAACTGTTCGCCACGGTGTGGAGTGGTTCGGAGCTGGGTGATGATTCACGCACCGTCGACGCGCATATCCGTCGCCTCCGCAAGAAGCTGAGCATTGCTCCTGACTTGATCTCCACTGTTCGCGGCCAGGGATACCGCCTGAACTCGGCGCCGAGCATTCACGTGCTGGCAACGCCTGTTCACGCGCTGGCTGCGTAGTGCGTCGTTCCCCGGAAGGATTGATCGACGCACGCTGCAGGTGGTTGCGTCGCGCACGGAAACTTGGGGACGCCAAGACTGATGACGGTCCCAGTTTTGGATTCTGAACACGTGTCCAGTCACGTGTCCATTTTCGGTAAAAAGCCCGGAATATCAGCGACTTTTCGTTGACATTCCGGGCTTTTGGTACCCCCGACAGGACTCGAACCTGCAACCTCGGGATTAGAAGGCCCTTGCTCTATCCATTGAGCTACGGAGGCATCGCGCTGCCGCATCACAACTAAGCCTACTGACTCCTGCGCTCTCTGCCCAAAAATTTAGGGGAAAGTCACCCCACATTCGAGATCTCTTCAAGGTTTTCACTACGAAAGGGGCATGCCGAGACTACTTGCCACACGGCGATCAATCTCCGGGGGCGTGCGCGTACACGACGGTGCCGCGGATCAGCAAGACGGGGGAAAGATGTCGATGTGGTGGACATGCTCGACTGAGCATCCCGCTGAGTGAGTTGCTTCTATTGACCCGCAGGTTGCAACCTGGTTGACCAGTGTGAGCACAGTGAGTGCAGTGCTTCAAACAGCCCCGGTACGTGAAGCAGCAAGACCGCGGAAAAGAGAGAGAAGAGCCTGTAGGCTCTTTGTCCTACAGACCCACCTCGGCTCATGATGGGAGACCTTGTCCCCACCTTCCAGCACGTCGATACTATCGCCAACGACGTGCTTTCACCAGAGAGAAACGCCTCTGCCCTTTCGGAGAGAAGCCACCGATACATCATCCTCGTCCAACGGTAGGCCTAGCGATACCCATACATTGCCGCAGCTCTCTGCAAAAAACTTCAGGGAAAGTTACGCACCGATCAGACTGCCGTCAACGTGGCGCGATCAGGAGACTTTCCTTCGATCTCTTTCATTAGAAATGAAAAAATAAAGAAAATATGATACCTGAGGCTGTTCACATTCAGAGATGGGTTAGAAATATCTCTTGTCAGGATATGCACTCTGAGATTAGTCTCACATGTGTGAGAGGTGTTCTCATATTCATCGATGGAATGACTTCAAGGGCGAAGAATGATAGGCAGGAGAATAGCTGCGTTCGCAATGATCGTGGCACTGAGTGCAACAAGTTTCCTCGCAGAAACTCGTGCGTTTGCGGCACCCGTGACGTGTGAAGCTCATAAGGTCAGTCAAAATGTGATGAAGTCCTTGTGCTTGTATTCAACCCCGGGGAACAGTCACTATGCAGAGGCTCGCCTCCAGTTTGATGGATACGCGGCATATCGCCATTCAGATACTGCACCTATGGGCATCGAGAGTATCTCCAGAGTGTTTCATGGTGGATATATTTCGCAGGGGCCTTGGCCGGTGGTTGTCCGGTGATGAAACAACGCATAGTTTGGGCACTATGGCTTCCATTGATGCTGATTCTTTCGGCGTGTGGTGGGGCAGATGCCCCTTCCCCACCACACGGGGAAGGGTGGGAATCTAAACTTCAAGCGCTTAAGCAACAGGATATTTCTGAATTTGCTCAAAGAGTTTTCGAAGACAATGTCATCACAGAACAAGAGGCTGCCGAAGCGCGTGCCATCTATGTGGAGTGTGTGAATGCTTCTGGAAAATTAGTAGCAAGAAGTATAGCTGATGGAGGATATGAATTTACAGGTCCTGCAATAGATGATACGGATGAGTATCGGCGCATTGTTGATGAGTGTTATCAAGAGACCTCAAGCGGGTTAGTGACCATGTATTTTAATTCGATGCGTCAGAATCCTGATAATATCGATAATTACGAGTTGACTGCGTATTGCCTGGTCAAGCATCGTGTTGTCGAGCCCTCATATTCCGGTTCTGACTACGAAAACGATCTTGAGCGTTATTTCCGTGAAGGAAAAAAGGTAGAGGGCGGAATTGTAGCTGCTCTCACTTTCGTTGACAAAGAACGAGGTCCTGAGGTATACGAGCGATGCACGTCAATGACTGCTCCAGAAATTCTCGCACTTCCATAGATCCCCAATAGAAGAGGGCGAATCTCATCCTCGCTTCGCTGAGCTCCCACTTCAACGATCACCGCATGGCGGCCTAGGCTTTCGGCCTCGTGGCACGCTGACCAAGAAGGTGCGCAAGCAGTGGGAACAGCAGGACGGACGCGCCGCCGGCTGCCACAAGGAGCGAACCGATGTCGGACGGCATGATCTTGCCCGCAACGGCAACTTCTGTCACCGCAACAATGATCGGCAGACCCGATGCGGCATAAAGCCCCAGTCGGGCAGAATCACTCCATCCCATGCGCTGAACCGAACCGATGGTGCGCTCGGCGATCATCACCGGGACCCCGCGAGCCACAAGAATCGCTGCGACAAAGAAAAGGAGCATCCACGGTTGTTTGATGACCGCGTCCAGCGAGATCGTCATTCCAGATGTCACGAAGAAGATCGGAATGAGGAACGAGAAACCCAGAGTTCTCAGTTCCTTTTCCACGAGCGTGAAGTTCACGGGGGCGAGGGCGCGCACAATAATGCCCGCAGTGAATGCCCCGAGCACAATGTCAAGATCAAGGACTGACGACAACGCCATGAGGCCGGTCAGGATGAAGATGACGACACGCATGAGTGTTTTCGAGGGCGTTTGCGATCCCATGAGAATCACTCGTCCCATAGCTGGATGGCGCAGGATGAACCGTGTGGGAACGACGATCGCTACGGCCGTGGTGATGACGAAAATCAACAAAATAACTGTGGATAATCCCGGATCACGCGACGATAGGAGAATCGACATTGCGAGAACGGGAGCCAACTCACCAATTGCTCCGTGAATGAGGACAGCGTTGCCCATCGGTTGACCGATGAGTTTCTCCTCGATGAGGATCGGCAGCAACGTCCCCAACGCCGTTGATGTCAAAGCGATCCCCAGGGCAATTGACGAGGCAAACTTCGTTGGTGGCACAACCGCGTAGGCAACACCTGTCGCAACGGCACAGCAGACCAGCCAGACGCCAATCGCTACACGACCCGGTTTCGCACGAACCTGTGACACGTTGATTTCGGTTCCCGCAATGAGGAAAAGCATTCCCATGCCGACTTCGCGGAATAGGTCGATCGAATGGGAGACTTCGGCAATACCGCAACCGGAGGGCCCGATGACCACGCCGAGGATCAGGAGCCACACGACGTCGGGAATGCGTTTATGCGTCGCTGCGGCGAGCAGTGGCGCAAGGACAGCCGCGGAGGCGATGAAGAACAGAGAGAGCATGTCGGACTTCGGCACTCCCTCATTAAAACGCCTTTCGCACCTTGCGGCGAGTAATCTTGGGCATTAGCCCGTATTTTGAGCGCAGCTCAGGCTTCTCATTCGGCTTGAGGCTTAGTGGTTAAAACGTGTTCGGACACAAGAGAAGACCTTCACCTCCACCGAATGCCCAGGCGAAATTGCAGGGCAGCCAACACTCTGCTGACATGGCACGCGCTCAGTATTGATTTGACCATATGAACTGCCAAGCTACGCCAGCGCCTGCTCCCAACCCAGAGCCTGCGGCTAAGAGCATCGATGGCCTCTCCTACGAAGTTATTAAGGGCAAGTGGGGTAACGGAGATGAACGCCGACGGCGCCTGGGCAACCTCTACGGCCAAGTCCACGCACGCGTCAACGCCAAACTCGACTACTGATTCGCTGTTCACCAAAAACTTGCACAGATTTGACATTTTCTATTGTATGCCCATTGGTTGTTCGGTATACTAAAAATGTGTGATGTATCGGGGCTTTACACATTGGAATCTCAGGAGATCATCATGAAGATTCTAAAGAAGGCAATCGGAGTTGTCGTGTCAGCAGCAACGTTAGTGGGAATGAGCGTCGGGGCCGCATTCGCTGAAGATCTGTTCGGTGGCGAGTGGTACCACGGCACAAATTACACAACCGGTAACGCGAGCTCATCCTTCTACCACGGATCACAGTGGCACTGGACATCCATTGGGACGAGTTCTGGAAAATATGAGCGCTCCGCCGCTTTGACAGGTAAGACTGCCTCAACGTGGCTGTGGCACGTTCCTGGCTCTTCCGTGACTTTTAAAGCTGGAACTTCATCTCAGACGGCTACTCGTTAGGTGAGTGTTGGGGGGGGAGGAAGTAAAGCGATGATGCGGCGTTTGGTGGTTTTCTGCGGTGTAGTATTGGGCGTCTTGGCTACTTGTCTTGGTTTTTTGCAAGCTATCCAGGAAGAAAGCGTACTACCCCTGAATACTTCCGACGTGGGTTTCATTAACTTCCAGCTTTCTGATATTCCACCTACTGCCGTAGATGAACAGCTCCAAGAGATCTCATCACGGCAGCAGGTGGAAATCTTTCAACTATCTGGCACCACAAGCGTGAAAACTGTACAAGTTATCGCCAGAGGAATCCCACAACCAACTGAGGCAAGCCCTATTATGTGGGTGAACCCCAGTAAAACTGGTCACCTGTTACCCGCTGATCAAGCGAAGGATATTCCACCTTCAGGCGTGTATGCGCTTAAAGGAAGTGAGGAAAATATTGCGGGGTTTAAACACTGGTTAACTGATCGTGGAGCTGTGCATACTTGGGAGCAGTACACGAGTTTAGAATTACTGTTACTTCCTTTTGCCTACCAGGGAGTGATAGCAGTAGTGCTGGTCACTGCGTTACTTACCTTAATCATTATTATTGGATGGTTTATTTCTAAACGACGATCGCAAACTGTACGAATGCTTAACGGTTATAGCAACCTCCAGATTGTTACGCGCGATTTGCGGGATCTTATCTTTCCACTTTTCAGTGCCTGCGTATTGACACTATGAGCACTGCGATAGTAATGAAGTTCTTTAGCACTCGTATTTCACCGGTGATTATCACAGCAGGTAAGATTCTCATTGTCATAACTGTACTGGTTGCGCTTTTCAGTTTTATTGTTGCCGAGTTGTCTAGAGTGAGAATTAGTGAGTTCGCGCGGCGTAAGCCACTACCAGTTTCTTTTAGTATTATGAGCTTCCTCCTTCGTATGGTTGTTTTGTTGCTCATGTTCGCAACCATTCCGCTTACTTTTTATGCGTCTCAAGTTGCCCACTCAAACTATGTCGCCGCCCAAAAAGCAAGTGAGTATCCTCACTTATATACTGCCAACTTCGGAGGCATCGTAGACGAAGCTCGAGATTGGAATCCTTACGTAGAGGAGTTTTCTAAACTCATCACCCGGTTAGAAAGCGAACACAAAATTTACTATGCGAAACTACATCCGCAAATAACTGCCTTTGTTAATGAAGTTAAAGTAGATTCAGTGGTAGTTTATAATGAAGATGCCTTCAACCTCTTCCTTGCAGGTCAAACAACTGATTCGCGTGAAGTACCTGCGCAGGCTCTTTCTGAAGAAAGAATAGATTCCCTTGAATTAGATACAGGGGATGTTCGCGTTTTCCTCCCAGAAGAATCGCAAGCAGTTATCGGGGTTCGAGGTACCGGGCTGTTCCAGGTTGCAGAAAACCCTGTTATCATCGTAGCCCCACAGATAAGTAGGGTATATAACGGCGAGCTGTTAATGAGTGACGCCACCATCGGCGCCGTAATATTTACTGATTCGGATCAACTTTTGACGTCTACTTCGCAGATTGGGCTAAACCTAACCTTTGATAGAATTCGCGACAAGAACGCTATCTTTGCTTCCGATCAACGCTTAGCCTACCAGGTTTCAGTCTTTACGCTAGCCACTTTGCTTGTTTCATTCTTAGTGTCAACATTAATTTACGCCCTCATATATGCGAACAGACGCAAACGCGCCCTGTTTCCCCGCTATCTTAACGGAATCAGCTGGGTAACGCTTTGCCGCGTGCCACTGCTCACTGATTTTTTCGGTTTAGCAATCGCACTCACGTTGTCGTTAGTAATTGCACACCTCCTGAGCGTTAACCAACCTACGCTTCTTATAGCGGCTGCGTTACTTTTTGCGCTTATATCCGTTTTAATTTATCGACAGACTTTACGTAAAGCCATGCTCGCTTTAGTTACGAGGAAGGGTGATTAATAATGGGGCTAGAAGCAAACGACTTGTCAATGAAAATTGGGGCACGCACACTGTTTCAGAGTGTTTCCCTGCAATGTACTAAAGGAAGTAGCCTGGCAATAGTCGGTGAATCAGGCGCGGGGAAAACCACCTTACTTAATATGCTCGCTCTCATCCTACCAACGAGTACAGGCACCATCTTATTTGACGGCGTACAAGCGCAATCTTGGAATGAGAGGAGAATCAGAAATTTCTGGAAGACCAAAGTATCATTCATACTCCAAGACGCTGGTTTAGACGACAGCGAAACCGTCGCCTACAACATTACGCTTAAACATGGTTTACGCCGGTCACACAAGGATGAGGAAGCGCACGCTGCCGCTCAGCAAGTAGGGCTGGTAGAGCGCTTAAAGTCACAAATCGTGGAACTAAGCGGAGGGGAACAACGCCGGGTAGCTATCGCCCGCGCAATCTACAAACAAGCAGACTACCTATTCGCTGATGAACCCACCGCCTCACTTGACGACAGCAACCGGCAACTCGTGCAAGACCTACTCGTAGAACAAGCCGCAAAAGGAGCCACAGTTATCATCGCTACGCACGACTTAGCATTAGCAGCCGCCTGCGACCAGACTTTTACACTGAGAAAAATATAAATACTTCTGCCAATTGCCTGTACTGGTCTATATTCCTTGCGCCTTATATATAAGATTTGGACTTATTAGCTAATAAGTCTTGGGGTTAGCGGACAAAATGTGTTGGTAGTTTAGGTTTCAATTGTTGTGTTGGGGCTTTAGTCCCATCGATTTGTGTATGGGGTGGTGTGGTGGATTTCTGCCCAGACGATTGCGTCGCCCCATTGGGGGATTGATGTGGCGGTTTGGTGGTGTTGTCTGGCGTGGTGGTAGGTGTTTTCGATGTCGCTGTCAGTGGGGAAGGTTTTGAGGAGTTGTGCTGGTGGTAGCGGGTTTGGGCTGTGCATGTAGCACCACCAGAAGATCGCTTTGATGCGTCGGGTTAGGCTCATGCCTCTGTGATCGCGCAGCATTTGGCGTAGGGGTGCGTTGATGGCTCCTTCGATGCGGTTATTGGTTGATGGCATGGTGATGTCCCATTCGTCGTCAAGGAAGGTGAATAAGCGTTTGTCTGCGAGGATTTTGTTGGTGGAGTTTCGGGCTTTAACCAGGCGCGCATGGGTGTATTCGAGGGTTCCATTGGGGGTTGCGGTGCGTTGGGCAAGGAACGCCTCCCAGCGGCGAAGCCAGTCCATGTAGTCGCGGATCCATTGGCGTGCCGATTGGGGTGTTTTAGCTTTCAACAGCGCTAGGGCGAGCTGGCGAAGCTCTTGAGAGGCTGGTAGGCGTGGATGGCGTGTGGTGGCTGTGGTCAGGTTCATGAATACATGAAAGACACATCGTTGGACACTAGTGTCGGGCCAATGTTGGCGGCGAGCTTTCTCAAAACCACCACTGCCGTCAGTGACAACCACATCGGGTGGGGCGATGCGGCTCATAAGCGCACCCCACGCCCTGGAGTTCTCACTACGAGCCACATACCAGCCCAGCACGTGTTCGTTGGTGCAGGCAATCAACACGACCGCTTGACGGCCCAAATGCAGGCCATCAACGAAGACGACTGGGTGGACTTCGTCAACGACGGGACAAAAAGGCCATAACTGCCACAAGCGTTCGTTCTTACGCCTAAACGTTCGTCCCGCCCCTGGCATGTTCTTTTGAAGTTCACCCGATGTCAGCCACTTCAAAAACCGCTCAAGAAGCTTCGCGGTGTTATCAATGCGCCCCACCCGTGACACGCCGCACGCGCGACACCTCCACCGTTGAGTTCCACGAGACGTGTACCCATACCGCGTCATCACAAGACCACAAACTTCACATCGAGGAATATTCATTCCTCAACGATCAGAAAAAACAACTTCAACGCCAACTATTCACTGCAACCACAACCAAAACACACCCACCGACCAACACAAAATGTCCGCGACGCAAGTTGGAAACCACCAACTTCAACACCGACTTTCCCCCGCCATACCAACGAAAAACAACCCAAAAACCAACACGAAAAGTCCGCTAACCCAAGTCTTGAGCGTTGACCGGATACACGAAAAGACCCGGCCCCAGAAGGGGAACCGGGTCTTCCAACTGGATCGAGATCAGTCCTCGACGTCCAGGAGGCCGTTCTTGTATGCCTTCGCCAGACGGCGGGGCACGCGGATCTCACGGCCGGCAACCTTAACGGTGTTCAGCTCGGTGAGATCAGCCTTCCATGCAGACCGGCGAGTGCGGGTGTTGGCTCGCGACATCTTGCGCTTGGGAACTGCCATGTCCTCGCTCCTCTTCTCAATCGGACGTATTAACTTCGCCGATGACACGCAGACGCATCCTCAATCGGCAACCCGAAAACTCTAACATGAGCGTCACCCCGCCACGAAGTCCGGACGCTGTTTTTCAGTGCGATCCTCATTACATGCCCCGCAGCACGCGCATTCAGGAACGAAACGGGCACGCATCGCTACACTGAAATCTCCACGGGGAGGCGCCAACTCGTCCTCGTCCCCCGAATCACTGATCCGCGAACGAAACACCCCAAGGAGTACGGCTCCCATGAGCGCCCCGACAAACACGATCGCCGCCGGGACGCATATTGTCCACGAAATTGAGATCAAACGCTCCCGGTTCATCACGACACTGGCGCGCACAGACTCACCCGAGGACGCTCGCGCCCTCATCGACCGCGTCAAAGCGAAGCATCCGCAGGCGCGACACAACTGCTCCGCATTTCTCATCGAGCAGGAAGGACGAAACGCCGTTCAACATTTCTCCGATGACGGCGAGCCATCCGGAACCGCTGGACAACCCATGATCGAGGCGCTGCGCCTTGCGGATGTTTGGAACGTCACCGCGGTTGTCACCCGCTACTTCGGGGGAATCCTCCTGGGCGGAGGCGGCCTCATCCGCGCCTACTCGTCGTCCGTGTCCGAGGCACTCGCCCGGGCTCCCCGCGCTCATCTTCGTGACTTATCAGTCATTGAGGCGCAGGTGCCGGTCGCTCAGGCGGGTCGGATCGAAGCCGAATTTCGCGCACGCAACGCACATGTCCTCGGTGTCGAATGGGCAGATCAGGCAACTCTTCGATTGGGGGTCGACCCCAACGACATCGACGACTACTCGTCACTCCTTCAGGAACTGACGTCGGGTGTTACATCGTTTCGCTTAGCGGAAAATCGCCGCATCGAGGTGGACGGTCCCGCCCCGAGGATCTAAGCTCAACGATCGTGACTACCAATCAGACGTTCGCGATCAACGGCATGTGGATGCGCTCCATGCCCGCGGGCGAGGTATGTCTGTGCACCTGCATCTGTCAACCGGGCGAATGACCTTCCGGGTGCCCAGTGCACCGTCGTTCGCCCGTAATTCCCCTCGTATCCATTGCAGCGCCAACCGATGGCAGGTCGACCGGAGAGCTCAGCTGTGACCGCAGTGCTTCACGCACCGGTGGTCATTGCCGAGGACGACGACCGCATCACGAAATGTGAGACCACAGCGTCGACATCCGTGACGTTGCCCCAGCCGTGATGGATGCCGGGAGCTCAGACACCGGCCAGTCCCCTACCAAACTCAGATCGCACAGAGACCCCGTTGAGGGACCTGACACTCACTTCTCGTTTGACCAAAAATCACCAGACATTTGTGGAGATATCATGACTCGCATCGCAGAAAACGTTTCACAGCTCATCGGCTCAACGCCCCTCGTCCGTATCAATAAGGTTGCAGGCACTGACGTTGACGTCGTCGCAAAGGTTGAAGCCTTCAACCCAGCGTCATCGGTCAAGGATCGAATCGCTGCGGCCATCATTGACGCAGCAGAAGCCTCGGGCGACCTTCAGCCGGGAGGCACAATCATCGAAGCAACATCCGGCAACACCGGCATCGCCCTGGCGATGGTTGGTGCGGCTCGCGGCTACAAAGTCGTCATCGTCATGCCGGCCTCGATGAGCAAGGAACGCCGGACGATCGTCCGCGCTTTCGGTGCTGAGCTTGTTCTCACCGACCCGAAGGGCGGTGTTTCCGCTGCGGTTGCTCAAGCTCAGCGCATCCGTGACGAACGCCCCGGTTCCATCATTGCCTCCCAGTTCACGAACCCCGCGAACCCGCAGATTCACCAAAAGACAACCGCGGAGGAAATCTGGGCCGACACCGACGGCCAGATTGATGTCTTTGTGGCCGGTGTTGGTACAGGCGGCACAATCTCCGGAGTTGCTCGAATCCTCAAGGAACGCAATCCTCAGATCCGAATCATCGCCGTTCAGCCGTCGGAGTCCCCGCTGCTCACCGGCGGCCAGGCAGCCCCGCACGGAATCCAGGGCCTCATGCCAAACTTCATTCCCGACACATATAACGCCTCTGTCATTGACGAGGTCGTCTCTGTCACCTCTTCTACCGCACTTGAGTTTGCTCGGCGCGCAGCCGCCGAAGAGGGGCTGCTCGTTGGAATCTCTTCCGGGGCAGCTCTTGCAGGAACCGCAGAGGTTGCCGCACGCGAAGAGTTTGCCGGAAAGAAAATCGTCACACTCCTTCCCGACACAGGTGAGCGGTACCTGTCAACGAAGCTCTTCGAGGATCTCCAGGTCGACGACTGAGAACGCTTGTGCTGCGTAGGCCCCGAATTCTGTTGAACTAGCCCCCGAAAGTTGGACTGGTTTTATTCTAGGGGGTTGGGGCTTTAAGGGTCTGATTCCGGTATTGCATCGGGGTCAGACCCTTAAATCGTTGTTGGAGTCGGTCGTTGTTGTACCACAAGATGTAGTCATCAACGGCCTGGCAAAATTCGTCGACACTGGCGAAGTGCTCGCCGTGATACATCTCGGTCTTCAGATGCCCGAAGAAATTTTCTATGGTCGCATTGTCATAACAATTGCCCTTGCGCGACATCGACTGTGTGCCATCGATAGAGTGAATCAGTTGACGCCAGCTTGAATGCTGGTACTGGAAGCCCTGATCGGTATGTACCATCAATCCTTCACCAGGTTGGTGCCAAGCAATCGCATTCTTCAACGATGTTGAGGTGAACTTAGTGGACGGCGAGGTAGACAACTCGTGCGCCAGGATACTGCGGTCGTATAAGTCCATGACCGGTGAGAGATAGACCTTGGTGCCACAGACACGAAACTCGGTGACATCGCTGGCCCAGACAGTGTTGGGTTTATCGGGCATGAAGTTACGGTTCAAGAGATTCTCGGCGATGTGGCTGGTCTGGCCTTTGAAGGAGTTGTACTTCTTGCGTGGGCGAACCTTGGATTTCAGTCCCATCTGATCCATGAGTTTGTAGACCAGCTTGTGATTGACCTTCCACCCTTGGTTACGCAGTTCGCTCAGCACCCGACGGTAGCCATAACGGCGCTTCATCTTCTCAAAGATCAACATAATGGTCTTCTTAAGCTTGGCATGTGGATCGGGCCGGTCAAGTCGTGCCTGATGGTAAAAGTACGTCGACCGGGCAAGGCCCGCAGCTTGTAGAAGATCGTTGAGCGAGTGGTCTGACTTGAGGATGGCAACAACTTGCGTCTTCAGCCGCGCCTTTGGTTCCTCAAGTCCCGCAATTTTTTTAGATACGCATTTTCAGCCCGTAGCCGTTCCACTTCACGGTGAAGCTTGTCTTCTGTAGTGACTACCTTCGGCCTGGCAGATCCTTTCGGACGGCCTTTCGGCTTGGGGCGAAGCGCATCGTCACCACCTTCACGCCAGGCGCGAACCCACCTCTGGATGATTTGAGCAGATGACAGTCCGAACTCACGCGCGAGATTCATTTTCGTCTCACCAGCTAGAAAACGCTCAACAACTTCCTTCTTCACCTCGAAGGAATACTGTTGCCTGGTTGGTTTCTCCACAAGACATAGCCTGCCATGAAGCTTAAACCTACGCTCAAGCTTCCTAACCGGATACAAACCAACTCCCAACCAATGAGCTGCTGCGGTGTAACCCACACCCTGCTCAAACAACTCAACAAGCTGTTCACGCTGCAACCGACCCAGAGAACTTCGTGCTCTCAAAAAACTACCCCCCACTAGCCAAAACTGATTTCTCAGTCCAACCAATGGGGAGCAGTTCATGTCACGGTTTTCGGGGCCTACGTGCTCAAGGAAACTGCCGTGCGCGTGTGGTGTTGAACATCCCTGCTTTTCTCAGCGGGCTTGTCCAACGTCAACGCGCTAAAGTCGAAGCCGCCTCACGATCCGCAATGAGGAAGGACCTCCATGCCGCTTGTTCCCCGACGCGCTTTTCGCCTGTTCACCGAAGATGTGACAAACGCTCGCCGGCGTGACCCTGCGGCGACGAACTCGCTGGAGGTTGCCCTGACTTATCCGGGTGTCCACGCGATCTGGTCGTATCGGGTCGCCCACGCCCTGTGGAAATCCGGAGCAAAGACCCCCGCACGTGTGCTGTCGTCTCTTGCACGGTCAATCACCGGTGTCGATATTCATCCGGGTGCGAGAATTGGTCGGCGGGTCTTTATTGACCACGCAACAGGTGTTGTGATCGGTGAGACCGCCTCGATTGGCAACGATGTTGTTATTTTCCACGGCGTCACCCTGGGTGGGGTTGCCATGACTCCAGGTAAACGTCACCCCACGGTGGGCAATCACGTGATGATTGGCGCCGGGGCCAAGGTTCTCGGGCCGATTCGTCTGGGCAACGGAGTCAAAGTTGGCGCAAACGCCGTGGTCACCAAGGACGTTCCTTGTGGCAGCGTTGCTATTGGCGTTCCAGCGCGGAATCTTCCCAAGCACTCGAAGGATCATCGCGATCGTGATCTCATCGTTGATCCATCGTATTTCTTCGAGGAACCCGCCCTCTACATCTGATGTGCTTGGCCATCCGCAACCACGGTTCATTGGAGCTGTGGCGAGGCTGCCTTGCCAGGTGACGGGGAGGAACCGGTGAGGCGTGACAAAGTGCGACACGTCCTCGGCAATGACCGAAATCCCGAGACATAGTGACGCTGGTCACCTATGCTTGGGCTATGGAACAACGAACTCTACAAACCCAGTTGGATGTGTTGGCACGCGCCGCCCGCCCTGCGAGCGTAGAGATCGCCACACTCACCACCTACGACATCCCTCAGCTTGCCGCACTCACCAATGAGGCATACGGCGTTGCCAACACTCCAGAAGCCCTCCTGGAAACCTCTGAAGAACTTCGCATGACCTTCGAGGGAGCCTTCGGGAGAACAACAGAGGACTCATTTGTTGGCGCATGGGACGGCGGAACCCTCGTCGGAGCGATCCTCGTCATCCGACAGTCCCCGTGGGATGACATCGAAGACGGACCATTCGTCGTCGACCTCGTTGTGGCACCGGAATACCGCCGACAGGGAATCGCAACAGCCCTGATTTCCGAAATCTCCGAACGCTGCATCGACTGGGGATACACCTCACTTTCCCTGCGCATCGACAATCGACACCACGGGGCTGCTGAGCTGTATCACGTCCTCGGATTCGAGCAAGTCAGCTAGTCATCCCCAGCACCGGTAGCGCCGGCTCCCCCACCCTCGGCCCTGATCAACCACTTGGGTCGGTGTCTCTACCGCTGGCAGCTCGGGCACCAGAACAGGCGACGATTCTGCATGAGCGCCTCGCGAATCGGCGTGCCACAGCGCAGACACGGCCTGCCGGTACGGTGATAGACGTACCACCGAGAGGCCTCTTCATCACCTTCGATCGGAGGGTTCGGCGCCTCATCCGGATCCATCGTCTCTAACCGCCCCGCCGCAAGACCCCGGTTCATCAGGTCACAAATGAGAACCCACAGATCACGGAGGCGCTGCTGAGAAATGTTCACGCCCTTGCGGTGCGGAGATATTCCCGCAAGAAAGAGCGCATCAGCGCGATAGATGTTCCCCACTCCTGCGATGATCGACTGATCCATAACGATTTCACCGATCGATCGTCTCTTCGTGTGGGCAACCGAAGCAAAACGCTCCATTGCTTGACGATCCTCGCGTGCCCCAGGGTCAAGAGGATCCGGACCGAGCTTGGCCTCAGCGATGACGCGTTCCTCATCTGAAATCAACTCGCATCGATTTGGTCCCACGAGGTCGGCAACCGCATGGGAGTTCAACATCCTCAAACGGACCTGGCCAACCGGTTCAGGCGGCTCCCACGTGCCAGTTTTCGCTTCGCCGTATCCTTCACCCCAGCGGGTTTCCGAATGACCATCCCATTGCCCCTTTGGAACCGGGGCAATCCGATGGGCAACACCGTAGCCCTCATCAACGACCGTTTCATCACCGTTGAAACGCCACCACCCGTAGAGACCCAGGTGAATGTGGATCCACTGAGACGGCCATGTTCCTGCGGCATCGGCGGGGACAAAGCCAAGGAACATGTGCTTGCCATGAACTCGCACTTTTTCAAGGAGCGCGCCGTCGAGCTGAGCGGCGGACAGCGCGAATCGTCCCTGCGGTGACGACGTTTCAACAACGCCACCAACAAAAAGTTCATTCAGCGTCCCCGCGAGGCGACGAATGGCATCCCCCTCAGGCATTGTGCTCCTTCACGTCGTCTATCGTTTCCCGCAACCAGCAGCGGTCAGGAAGCGACCTATGAAAAGAACGGCCGCATGAAAAGAATGCGGGGCCGGCGATCCACCCTCCGGTGAGCGCATCAAAAGGCCGATCCCCGCATCCCTTCACGATCTCAGGCCTTCGGTACGACAACATTCACGAGGGACGGTGCACGAACAATGACCTTCAGTGGATCATGACCACCCAAGGCCTTGTCGATCGGTCCCTGTGCGAGCGCAAGCTCGCGCAGGTCGTCCTCGTTAATTGACGGCGGCACCTCAAGACGAGCACGCACCTTGCCGTTCACCTGGACAATCGCGGTGACGGTTTCCTCAACGAGGAGCGACTGATCGGAAACCGTGGGGAAAGGCTCACGCGCAAGCGACTGCGGGTGTCCTAGACGCATCCACAGTTCCTCACAGATATGCGGAGCAACCGGCGACAGCATGAGGATCAACGGCTCCACAGCCGCACGTGGCACCGACTCAAGCGACGTCAGGTGATTATTCAGCACAATGAGCTTCGAGATCGCCGTGTTGATACGGAGATTCTCGTACTCCTCCGTCACCTCAACAATTGTTCGCGCCACGAGGCGCTGAGTTTCAAGATCCGCTTCATCATCGGTCACCGTGGGCTCGCCGGTTTCCTCGTCAACGGTGTTGCGCCACAGGCGTTGAAGGAATCGCTGTGATCCAACAACTGCGCGTGTTTCCCACGGACGTGAGACATCAAGCGGCCCCATGCTCATCTCGTAGACACGGAACACGTCAGCACCGTACGCGTCATACATCTCATCAGGGGTCACGATGTTCTTCAGGGACTTGCCCATTTTCCCGTATTCGCGGGTCACCGACTCACCGTTCCACGTGAATCCGGTGTGCTCGTCGCCCTCGACCTCGTCAGCGGGAACGTATTGCCCGCGCGCATCCTTGAAGGCATACGCCTGAACATATCCCTGGTTGAACAGCGTATGATACGGCTCCGAATCAGGGACTTTCCCCAGATCAAAGAGGACTTTCTGCCAGAAACGTGAATACAGGAGGTGGAGGACAGCGTGCTCGACACCACCGATGTACATGTCGGTTCCCCCCGACACCTTGCTCGGTGTGGGCCCCATCCAATATTCAAGGTTTGCTTGTGACGCCAGCGCATCGGAGTTATTCGGATCCGTGTAGCGCATTTCGTACCAGCAGGAGCCCGCCCACTGGGGCATCGTGTTAGTTTCACGACGGTAGGTTTTGAGTCCATCCCCCAGGTCGAGTTCAACATTCACCCACTCTTCGGCCCGACCCAGCGGTGCCTCCGGGGAGGAATCCGCATCATCCGGATCAAAGGTCCGCGGAGAATAGTCCGTGATCTCCGGGAGGTTGATTGGCAGCATCTCTTCAGGGACTGCGTGAGCGCACCCGTCCTCGTCCCAGACAATGGGGAAAGGTTCACCCCAGTAGCGCTGGCGCGAGAAGAGCCAGTCGCGCAGACGATAGGTCACCGTGCGATGTCCCAATCCCTTGTCTGCGAGCCACTGCGTCATCGCCGCTTTGGCTTCGTCCTTCGCGAGGCCGTTAAGTGAGATTTCATCATTTGCGGAGTCAACAGCAACGCCGTCACCGGTGTAGGCGGACTGATCAAGATCGTATCCTTCGGGGTCGTCGGCGGGGCCGATCGTGCGGATGATCTCCAGCTCGTACTTCTTGGCAAACGTCCAGTCACGGTCATCGTGGGCGGGAACAGCCATGATCGCGCCGGTCCCGTATCCCCACAGGACGTAGTCAGCAACGAACACGGGAACGTTGCGGCCATTCACCGGGTTAATTCCGAAGAGACCCGTAAAGACACCCGTCTTCGTCCGCTCCTCATCGGCACGTTCCGTTTCGGATTTTGCAGCGGCCTGGGCACGATAGGTGGCCACGGCTTCGCGGGGGTGAGAGGCTCCCCCGGTCCATGCGTGACGAGTTCCCTCGGGCCATTCATCCGGAACCGTCAGGGCCGCGCCGTCAGAAGACTCCCCACCCTGGGTTCCCCCAAGGATCGGGTGCTCCGGGGCGACAACCATGAAGGTTGCACCAAATAGCGTGTCAGGGCGCGTTGTGTACACCTCAAGAGAATCTTCTACGGCCCGAGCATCCTTGGCCGCGGGCACCTCGAAGCGAACGGTGGCTCCCTCGGAACGTCCGATCCAGTTGCGCTGCATTGTGCGGACCTTTTCGGGCCAGTCGATCGTGTCAAGATCGTCAGCCAGACGCTTGCCGTAAGCGGTGATCCGCATCATCCACTGACGAAGATTCCGCTTAAATACGGGGTAGTTTCCGCGTTCTGAGCGCCCTTCGGCGGTGACTTCTTCATTGGCGAGGACGGTGCCCAGTCCAGGGCACCAGTTGACCGGAGCCTCAGAGACGTAGGCCAATCGGAAGGAATCCACAACCTTTGCCCGCTCGACCTCGTCAAGGTCTGCCCACACGCGACCATCGGGAACGCCGACCTCGCCAGAAGTAAGCTTTTCCCGCAGTTCACTGATGGGACGAGCCGCCCCTGCCGAACCATCCGGCGCTGTGGCGTGCGGATCGAACCACGAGTTGAAGATCTGAAGAAAAATCCATTGCGTCCACCGCACGTAGTCGGTGTCTGTTGTTGCCAGCGTCCGACGCGAATCGTGGGACAGGCCGAGGCGACGCAGCTGGCGACGCATATTCGCAATGTTTTGCTCGGTCGTGATGCGCGGATGCTGACCTGTCTGCACGGCGAATTGCTCGGCGGGCAGGCCGAAAGCGTCGTACCCCATTGTGTAGAGGACATTGTCGCCTTTCATGCGGCGGAATCGCGCGAGAGTATCGGTCGCAATGTATCCGAGCGGATGGCCGACGTGCAGCCCCTTACCCGAGGGGTAGGGGAACATGTCAAGGAGGAAAAACGGGGTGGATGTCGCAAGCGGACCCGCAAGATCACCTTCGGGGTTGTCAGCGTAGAAGGTGCCGCGTTCTTCCCAGCGGTCCTGCCACTCGATTTCGATCTGCCCCGCAAGTTCGGCGGTGTAGCGCTGTGCCGGCTGCGTTCCGGGGGTCTGAGTCATCGGGTTCTCCCCTTTTTCCTCTGTGTTTTCTCGACTCATCAAGGGTAGACCATTGGCAGAACGAAACGCGGGGCCCAACCCTGGCGGATCGTCAGTGAATACGTGAGAATGGCCGCATGACGACTGTTTTCCACAAGATCATCACCGGTGAGTTTCCGGGCCGCTTTGTCTGGGCAGACGACATCTGCGTTGCGTTCGCAACAATCGAACCGACATCACCCGGTCACGTCCTCGTTGTTCCCCGTGAGCCTTTTGCTCAGTGGACCCACGGCCCCTCAACAACGGCAACCCACCTTTTTGACGTTGCTCGAATCATCGGCCAAGCTCAGGAGCAGGCCTTCGGCGTGGCTCGGGCGGGACTGGCAATCGCCGGTTTCGAGGTTCCGCATACGCACCTCCACGTCATCCCACTGCGGGATGAAAAAGACATTCTTCTCTCTCGCGCCCGCGCTGCATCTGACGAGGAGCTCGATCAGGCAATGACTGCGCTACGTGCCGCACTCATCAGCATGGGCCACGAGTCTCACGTCCCTGCGTCAATGGGCTCGCCTGCACTGTCCTAGGGCTCTGCACGCGCCGGCGCACGACGCCACACCATCCCGGATGCGGAAATCCTGAGGTGATGATCCACCAAGAGTGTGGCGATTACCTCTCTGAGCTATTTTGCCAGATGCCTTTACGGACGGGTAAAGTATTTTCTCGGTCGCAAGGCCGTTGCGTCATTAGCTCAGTTGGTAGAGCAGCTGACTCTTAATCAGCGGGTCGAGGGTTCGAGTCCCCCATGACGCACAGCTCACTCGTGGTGATCCCACGTGGGAGCCTTTCGCGTCATTAGCTCAGTTGGTAGAGCAGCTGACTCTTAATCAGCGGGTCGAGGGTTCGAGTCCCCCATGACGCACCAGAGTCTCGCAGTACCAGGTTTCGGCGACTGCAAGATTTTTTTATCACTCACTTTCGGTCGCATCCCCTATGACGATCTCACCCAGAGTTGTTTAACAATCAACCAATTGGTAAGACAGGGACGCGTATTCACTTTCCTTGCCTCACAATGGAATCAGCTCGTGCCAGTAATGAACAACCATGTCGACGGTGGAGTCAATGCTCTGCCACGGCACCCCTATAACAACGCCCGGTCAAGATCCCACGATCTTGGTTGAAAATTCGTCTACCAACACATGAGCCGCATGACCCACATCTTGAAAAGTCACCCTTGAGGAAGGCCGCGAAATGAGTACGAGACGCAGACTTTTTCCCGGTTTACTGGCTGTAGCAATTTGCCTTGCCGGGCTTCCAGCACTTGCCGTTGCGCCAGATTCCGAGGCATCCCCTTCAACTCCCCCTTCCGCGGCACCAGAGTCTTTAGCAGTAGCTGAATCTTCAGCAGATTCGGGGACACGTGATCCTGCCACCGACGAACCAACAGGCAGCGAGCCCGATCGTGCTGAAGCTAGCGATCCTTCATCTTCTCCCGGCGCATTGACGACGATGACACCTGCACCTCCCCCGGCACCGGCTGTGCGTTCCCGAGCTGATGGTGACCCTGGGGGCAGGGATGATGACACGTCACGTGTGACGATGACGGTTGGTACCCTCACTGACTCTGGAATCCTCAAGGGAAAGAGCGAATACCGGACGAATGAGCCTGTCGCAGATGTCGTCAACATCAATATCTCGGGCAAGGACTATTCGCTGAAGAATCCGTATCTTCAGATTCGCTTCCCGAAGACGTCTAAGCTCGCCGACATCACAGTTGTTGATTCCCAAGCCGGAACAACCGAACGAACCGATGATGAGCAGTATCACTATGTGACCTATCGTTTTCCCTCATTGTCAGGAGGGGTGGATTTCACCTACTCTTACAGCTTCTCCATCGACGGACGCAGCGCCAAA
This sequence comes from Schaalia sp. ZJ405, assembly GCF_011038885.2. NCBI lineage: Bacteria > Bacillati > Actinomycetota > Actinomycetes > Actinomycetales > Actinomycetaceae > Schaalia > Schaalia zhouxuedongae. The sequence continues at coordinate 1,384,177 of NZ_CP064952.1, forward strand.
CCTGGGGACACGTTCACCGTCGACGCAACCCTCTACTCAGCCGACGGAAAGGAAGTTGTCAGCGATTCCAAGACGTACACAGCTCTCGGCGTCGGCTACGCCGCTTATTCGCAGTCGAACTTGACGTCGTCGAAGATCGAAAATGGACACCTTAATACCGCGCGCGTCTTGGTGACGGATCCAAACGCGACGGCAATACCCGACGACGCACCGGTGACATCGAAGCTTTATCTGTCGATCTCCCCGGATAACGGAAATACAACCAACGAAGGACTTGTTGTTCCCACGAACGTCAAGATGGTTGTCACTCTTCCCGCAACCGCGCGAATCCAGCTCCCTGGTCCAGGTGTCACCGTCAAAGATCTGCCCGACGGCCGTCAAGAGGCCACCTTCGTGAAATCTCATCCAGAGTTTAAGAAGCCTCCCATTCACGGTGGTCAGCCCGTCACGCCCTATTACACGCAGGACAAGTACGTCACAATGGGAGAGTTCTCGCGTTTTTCCGAAACAGCAAAGTCTCCCGCTCCCTATATTTCGCTTCTGTTCACCGGCTCTCCTTTTGACACAAATCTTCCAGTCGACATTGACTACTACGTCAATGCACACGAGGACGGGTCGGGAGGTACCCCGGTTGATTCTCGTCGGGAGATTTATCGTTTCCAGGGACTGTACTTCTATCCAACAGGCAACCTAGTTGTCGAAAAGTCTGGCGTCGTCAGTCAAGGGCACGGCCTCTCCCCCGATTCTGATGGCTGGGTATCTGCTTACACCGGGTCAAACTACTACTGGTACGACGGGCATCTCTATGTCGGCGTGAAAGATTTTACTGATCCAGGTCTTGGCTACTATGCCCGTTTCGGTAACGAAAACAACGGGTCTGGACCTACAGGACGCGATCGATATCAAGGCGGAAAGACCAGTTCAATCACTGAGGTTGTTACAGAAAACACCAACTCGCGAACCCGATTCTCGTCTTTTCACCTAACCCCAGAAGTCAGCACAGAATTAACAGTCAACGCCGATAACCGCGACATCATCGAAGCGAACAAGAAGATCGTTGAAGAAGGAATCAACAAGGGCAACACAAAGCTCTATGGCGTCCGCGCGGATGGGACTCGTCAGCTGATCAAAGAGAATGTTCAGCTCGGTGACAACATCCCTGTGGGTGAACAAACCGAAGGAGAGTTCACAAAACTTGTCCTCACCTTTGACAACCCCGTCATCTTCGATAACACACTCGTAGAATTCAGGACATTCTCCGCGCTGACTTCAGCAGAAAACGACCGTCTCACAGCATCACCAGCCTTCGATCCATACACGATACGCGAAAGCGTCACAGTCAACGGGGTCAGGCAATCAGCGACTGTGGACATCAATCCGCTGCGGCCAACCGTTGATCAAAACCAGCCCAAAGACGTGGCGAAGATTTACCAGATGCGGAATGATTTCACGCTGACAGTTGGCCCGGACTTGAGGCAGCTTCAGACCCAGGGACCGTTCACGGTCATTCGGAACATGAGGACCGTGACGCTATTACCCGTCGGTGTTGGATATGACGGCTCTTCGAGAGACTTTTCACCCAACCTGAACATCCGGACGGTTGCGAACTATCACGGTACTGGTCAGACAGCGGTCATCGTCGACTACGGAAATATACGGGCTGATGAAACGTCTTTTGTGGACCTCAAGCTCCATGCAACTGCCGCTACGGCTAGTGGACCGAACGCGATTCCCACATATTTAGTATGGGATAGTAACGACAAAGTAAAGCCAGCTTACAGCCCGTACACTGATGCTCTTGATCTGGACGAGGACGGCGACACAACCGAAGTTTTCCAGGTCAAGACCGCGACGCTGACGTTTACACCACCCCAAGAACTCTCATTGGTGAAGCAAGCGACCGTCAGTGGCATCACTTCAGGTGAGGTGACCGGTGATCTTGGATCAGACCTGTCATATCAACTGCTGGTGTACAACGGAACACAGACCCCAGTCAAGGCGCTAACGCTTGTTGATGTCTTGCCATATGAGGGTGACCACACCATCGTCCCAAGCGCTGCGGGGACATATCCGCAACGTGGCTCAACCTTCGCCACCGGTTTAACTGGCAGTTTAGAGGATGCGAATACCCCGGAGGTGAATGAGAAGTTTGCGTTCTCCTACCAGCTCGCCCCGCAAGGTGCTGACCTCCCATCTGTGCGTGATGGAGAGTGGGTGCCGGCAGACCACGTCACCGATTTTTCTCACGTGAAGTCCGTGCGTGTCATCCTCAAAGACGGCCAGCAGATTCCGGCTAATACGAATCTCGCCATCATCATCCCCTCACGGACGCCCACAGACACATCACTCAAGGACTCCACCGAACAAGATCCTCAGACATCCGAGTGGTTAAATCCCGATAAGAGTGTAAATACGGCCGCGTTCTCCACCGATGGTCAGGACTTCACCGAAGCAACCAGTGTGACGGTGATGATTCAGAAATACCGCATCACAGGAATCTACTTCGCTGACATTGATAGGAACTCGGTTTTTACGAACGGTACAGATAGACCGATTGGCGGACGCCAGCTCCAGATCGTTGATGCCAATGGCAACCCCGCAAAGGATCCCAGCGGCCAGGCCTTGCCACCCGTGGTGACTAACGCCGACGGATACTACAGTGCACCCGTCTATGCCAGGGGAACGTATCGTGTTGTTGCCTCGAAGGAGAGTACAGAGGACTTCGTAACCACCCCAGGCACCTCTTACACAGGTAACAACAACATTGATGGGGAGACGATCGTAGGGAATACGGCGAAAACAACGAGCGTTAAACTCACTCCGTTATCCCCAACTCGGGAGCTCAATGTTGCTGTCAGGTTGATTCCTGGCACGGTGACGATCGCGAAGACATCAAAAGCTGAGGACGGGGCTGCGGCTGCTCCTTTGGCTGGTGCGGTGTTCCGCATCACGGATGCAGACGATCAGCAGATCCGGGGAACCGACGGCAAGATCATCGAGGACGTGACCACAAATGCCCAAGGGAAGGCGACGTTGAACAACGTCCCTCTGGGTTCCTACAGGGTTGTTGAGGTCAAAGCTCCTCAGGGCTACGTCCTCTCCACTGTCAAGCACGATGTCACGCTGACGCGCGATAACACAGACGTCACCATTGCCGTGGAAAACAGCCGCGATCACGCATCAGTGAAGGTGTCGAAGGTGTGGGAGGATGCGGGTAATCAGGATGGTATTCGCCCAGACTCGGTCACTGTCAGGCTGCTAGCTAACGGTGAGGAGACGGGCAAAACCCTCACCTTGACCGCCAAGGACACGTGGACTGGGACCTTCACCGGTCTTGACACCAACACGGCGGGTAAAGAAATCCAGTACACGATTGCTGAAGAAGCGGTCGCTGGGTATGACTCGGCGATCACTGGGAGTGCTGGTGATGGATACACCGTGACCAACACCCACAAGGTCGCCAAGCGTGACATTGTCGTGTCGAAGGTGTGGGATGATGCGGATAACCAAGACGCTATTCGCCCAGATTCAGTGACCATCAAGCTACTCGCAAACGGTGAGGACACAGGCAAAACCCTCACCCTGAATGCTAAGGACAAGTGGACTGGAGTCTTCACTGGTCTTGACACCAACAAGGCCGGTAAAGAAATCCAATACACAATCACCGAGGATCCGGTCAAGGGATACACCCCGTCCTATTCAGGGTCGATGAAGGCGGGTCTGACCGTCACCAACACCCACAAGGCCGCCAAGCGTGACATTGTGGTGTCGAAGGTGTGGGAGGATGCGGACAACAAGGATGGTGTGCGTCCTGAAACTGTGACGATGCGCTTGTACGCCAACAACAAGCCAACCACCACCAGCATCACCTTGACCAAGGACACCAACTGGAAGGGCGCGTTCACGAATGTGGACGTCAACACCGCCGGTAAGGAAATCCACTACACGGTTGTTGAAGACCCAGTCAAGGGATACGACACGGCTGTTACTGGGAGTGCTGGTGATGGATACACCGTGACCAACACCCTCATCCACGGCAACATCACCCTCACCAAGGTCAGTGACACCGGCACACCCCTAGCAGGTGCTGTGTTTGAGTTACGTCGCAACGACGGACACGTCGCAGACACCCAAACCACCAGCCGGGATGGGACGCTTGTGTTCACCAGGGTTGCCTACGGCAAATACACGGTTGTGGAAACACACGCCCCCAAGGGATACCGCAACACCACCCACAGGTTGTCCGCGCAGATCACCACACACGGTGAAACAGTGGACCTGGGCACAGTGGTCAACAAGAAAATCCCCACCCTGGCACACACCGGCACCAACACCCTAATCACAGGAACACTCGGAGCAAGCCTCCTCATCCTCGGAACACTCCTCACCCAACGACACCGACGCCGACGCCGAATGGACGCCGAACTCTTCTAGCTGCATGGGAGACGAAAGTTGGGGCCGGTACCTCTCGGTACCGGCCCCGACATCTTTTTTCGCCGTCATTAAATAGTGGTCAATAGATTTGCTCGTCCCGTTAGACCCGTGAGGATCTGAGTCGCAAATGAAGAACCGCACGAATGTGCGATCACCCCTGATAATTTGCACTTTCGATAGTCATGTCACATTTCGTCGGACGCTCGTGAACACCATAGTTTCCTGTTATCCTTCATCGCATGGATATTCTCAACACGTACTATGACCACTCCGCAACCGCAGACGGCATTTTCGGTCTGCTGTTATTCTTTGGGAGCTTCTTAATGGTCGCCGTGATCGCCGTCCCGGTGATCTACATCATTCGTTCGATCTTCCAGATGCGTCTGCTTCAGGCTGTCGGACACCAGAACCCCGTTTCCGCGTGGATCCCGCTCTGGCGTGACATCACTCTTCTTGAAGCCGGCGGTATTCGCCAGCCTGTGATCTGGGTTCTCATTCTCTGGTGTGGCACAGTCGTGCTGGGCTGGATTCCTGTGATCGGTCAGCTGCTCGTTTTCGCTATTGGGGTCGCAGGCCTGATGCTCGGATTCTGGCGTGCGCGCGCAATCCAGGAAGGTTTCGGCATCAACTCAACCGGTGGCGCGATCTTCGGTGCAATCCTCCCCTTCTTCTGGGTGATCTGGATTTCCTCCGTTGCACAGCGCGCACAGTTCAACCGCGATCACGCAATCCAGGTTGGCGGCACGTTCCCCCTGAATTTCTTCGGCGAAGGAAACCCCTACGCTCCCTTCGGATTCACCAGCTCCCCCAACTACGCTCAGCCTCAGGCCGACTACGGATATCAGGATCAGGCTCAGCAGGGTTACGGCAATCCTGGGGCTCCGCAGCCCGGTTACGGGACCCCCTACACTCAGCCTGATGCGCCCCAGCAGCCGGGATACAGCTCCCCGATGTCTGCGCAGCCGCCTTATGGAACCCCCGCGGCACCCCAGCAGCCCTACGCCCAGCCTGATCCCAATGCTCCACAGGTTCCCCAGCAGCCGCTGAGCTACCCCCAGTCCCCGGAGCCACCGCAGACGGATGATCCCAGCACCCAGCAGTAGGTCATCCGATGTGTCAGTGACCCGCGAGGGTGGCAATCCTATTCGGAGAACACCGTTGGGCACACTCGTTGACGCGGCATAGTCATCGACTCTATGCACTGTGGGGAGGGACACCGTCCCTCCCCACAGTCATCTCCGGACCGTCAACACATTCGCGGATTCACAACGCTCATCACAACTACGCCGCTCGTCCTCGTCCCCTGACAAAGTCTCCTCATGGGGTCCCTTCAGGAGCAGCCCGACGCTTCACTCACGCATCCACACCCAGGTCACGCCGCAACCTGGCCACATGACCCGTTGCCTTGACGTTGTACTGTGCGTGAATCACGGTCCCATCCTTGGCCACAACAACGGTTGACCGAATAATCCCCATGTACGTGCGCCCGTAGTTCTTCTTCTCACCCCAGGCTCCCCACGGCTGAAGAATCGCGTGCTCCGGGTCAGACACGAGAGGAAAGTTCAGGGACTGCTTCGAGGCAAACTTTTCCAGACTTTCCATCGAGTCGGCGCTGACACCGACCACTGAATACCCTGCACCCGCGAAAGAATTCAAGGAATCACGAAAGTCACACGCTTCCTTTGTGCACCCCGGGGTCGAAGCCTTCGGATAGAAATAAACAACGACACCGCGATCGCTCTGGTCAAGCAGCTGCGAGAGTGACACCGTTCCCTGGGTTGATTCCGCCGTAAAATCCGGGGCCTGCTGCCCCTGAGTCAAAAGAGTCATAACGGCATCGTAATCAGCACCTCGCCAACGCGCAGTTCAGCTCATCGCAGGATGACACACGATCGACCGATGAGAGGGGCAAGCAACCCGCGCATCGAATCCATTACTCTAAGGCACTGCACATGCCCCAACCGGTCAGGCGCGTCGCCAACGAGCCACTGAGCCGGACATGCCGAAGGTGAAACACAATGTCACAGACCTATCCGATCCTCACGATCCTCCCGCCTCTCCTTGCGATCGTTCTGGTCATTTGGACGAAGAAGGTCATTCCTTCGTTGCTTTCTGGAATTGTGTTGGCCGCCCTGCTGTTGGCCGACGCGGGCATCGCAGGAACGTTCATCAACGTATGGAATGCGTTCTCCCACCTTTTCTGGGCTGACGGTGCCGTGGAGTGGTATTACGTCCAGATCATCATCTTCCTCATGACCCTCGGCATCATCACGTCGTTCGTCCTCATGTCCGGAGGAACATCGGCATTCACCGAGTGGGCAATGACAAAGATCCGCTCACGTCGAGGAGCCCAGGTTCTGGCTGCTGCACTGGGAACGGTGATCTTCATTGATGACTATTTCAACGCCCTGGCCGTCGGCCAGGTTGCCCGCCCCGTGTCCGATCGTTACAGGGTCTCTCGTGCGAAACTCGCCTATCTCATCGATTCGTCGTCAGCGCCGGTGGCAGTTCTCGCTCCCTTCTCATCCTGGGGTGCATCAATCATCGGAATCCTCGCCCCAATCATCGCTCTCGTTGGACTGAACACAACGGAAGTTGAGGCGTTTATCGGAGCCGCGGTCATGAACTACTACGCGATTGGCGCCGTCGTTCTCCTCTGGCTCACCGTGATTTTCGAGGTCAACTTCGGTCCGATGCTTACAGAGGAACGCCGCGCTGTTGACAAAGGGCAGCTTCACGACCCGGATGAAACGATTCCCGGTCAGCTCACCGATTCCCTTCCGCGCCACGAACCCGGCGCGATGCGGGCGCTCATTGTTCCTTTCGTCTTCCTTGTTGTCGGAGTCATCGGCGGGATCTTCGCTACCGGCTGGAGTGCCTCCGGCTCCTCAAACCCCATCGACATGCTCGCCTCCACGGACGTCGCCGCATCCCTTAACTATGGCGGGCTCCTTGGCCTGGCATCGTCGATCTATTACTACCTGCGCTACACCCATGCCGACAGCCGCTTTTCCCGCCGTACCTTCGCCAAGGGCGCCTGGGAGGGGGCACGTTCCATGTTCCCTGCGATCGCGATTCTTCTGTGTGCGTGGATGCTCGGTTCGCTCATTTCAGACCTCGGCACGGGCGCGTACCTGGGATCGCTGGTCCAAGCCGCACATGTGTCTGCCAATTGGATCGTTCCGTTGCTCTTCATTGTTGCGGGGGCAATTGCCTTCGCGACGGGGACGTCGTGGGGGTCCTTTGGCTTGTTGCTTCCCATTGCCGGTGACATTATGCACGCTGTGCCTAACGGCGCTGCTCTGCTTGTTCCCGCGTTTGGTGCGGTCCTGGCTGGAGCCGTGTGGGGCGACCACTGCTCCCCTATTTCAGATACAACGATCCTGTCGTCCACAGGAGCGGGGTGTCATCACATCACTCACGTCAATACGCAGCTTCCCTACGCTCTCTCGGGTGCGGGCGCCTCGTTACTTGGCTACGTGCTGTTCTCTGCGACCGGGTCAGGCATCCTCGGGTTGGCAGCCGTCATCGGTGTGCTTGTCGCTGTGGCTTTGATTTTCCGCCAGAAGACGCCTCAGCCGGTCGCCTCCTAGGGGCGTTGCAGTCACTTTATTAACGAGGACGAGGCTGCCTCGATGAATACTGAGCGCGCAAAAATACGCGCTGGAAGCGAAGTCACGGGCACTGCGTGCAAAAGAACGTGAATGGTGCGCGAGATGGGACTCGAACCCACACGTCAAAAGACACTGGAACCTAAATCCAGCGCGTCTGCCAATTCCGCCACTCGCGCGTCCGAATCAGTGTACTAGAGCTGGTCGCACGGCCTCAATTTGCCCATCCGCAACGGCCTCGAATCTCACGAGGACCTCACAACAACCTCACGACGCCGCCGATGGCCCATAGGACCGTCACAGCACACGTCAAGCGATACATCTACCGGGCCACGCCCGGCAAAAACAGGGGTCAGTCGCGCCGCGCGGACTCGATTGTTGCCTCAGCGAGCACGCGACTGCCACGGTAGATGACGAGCGACTGTCCCGCGGCGACCCCGCGAATTGTTTCGGCAAGATGCACCGATACTGAGCCGGAAGAATCCTCGCGATGAGACTCACCGCGCCGCTCAACACGCGCCACAGGAACAGGGGCCCCATGCGCCCGAACCTGAACGAACAGGTCCCTCCCATCAGCTGCGTCATCATCGCGAGCAAGCCACACAAGATGGGAGGCATCGATCCGGTTGACCGACAAAAGCTCTGAAGCCCCAACGACAACCTGGTTCGTTGACGGCCGCGTTTCCAGGACGTAACGGGGACGCCCGTCGGGCGCGGGACGGTCAATGTGCAGGCCGCGTCGCTGTCCGATCGTGAAATTCCAATACCCGGAGTGTGTACCGAGAACTTCGCCCTCGGGAGTGACGATGTCACCGGATGCCGAGCCCAGGTGTTGGCGGAGGAATCCTTGCGTATCTCCGTCAGGGATGAAGCAAATGTCGTAGGAGTCCGGTTTGTTGGACACACCGAGTCCGAGCCTTTCAGCTTCGGCGCGGACCCAGGCTTTCGAGGGCGCGTGACCCAGCGGCAGCACAACTCGCGTGAGTTCTTCGGGTCCCATGACGGCCAGAACGTATGACTGGTCTTTGAGCGTGTCGTTCCCTCGATGCAGCTCGGGACCGTGGGGGCCGTCAACGATTTTCGCGTAGTGTCCGGTGCACACGGCATCGAAACCGAGGGCTTTGCCGCGTTCAGCGAGCTCACGGAATTTAACGAATTCATTGCATCGTACACACGGATTGGGGGTGTGGCCCTTGCGATACTGGTCAACGAAGTCAGAGATCACCGTACGCTCAAATTCTTCAGCAAGATCCCACACGTAGAAAGGAATGCCGATAATTTCAGCGGCTCGTGCGGCATCCCCCGCATCCTCAATGGAACAGCATCCACGCGATCCGATGCGGCATTCTTGGGGTTGGCTCGACAGCGCCATATGCACGCCAACGACGTCGTGTCCGGCTTCGACAGCTTGTGCAGCCGCAACCGCCGAGTCAACGCCTCCCGATAATGCAGCGAGCACGCGCATCCGTTCGTGTCCTTTCCGTTGGTTCCGCGAGCCTCGTCCTCGTTCATGGATGTCATTGACGAGGACGATGCCGTCTCATCTTCCGTCAGACGGAAGGTTTTGTCATGGTGAACCCGGTGTTTGGTGAGGCATTGCGCGTCCCTGAACGTGCGTGATGGTGTCGAGGCAGCGGGCTGAGTCAAGGGCGTGGGGAAGAGCCGCGAGGAAAGCATCGATGTCATCGGTGGTTGTCTCCCAGCCCAGTGAGATGCGCAGGACACCTAGGGCTTGTTCCTCGGTGCGTCCCATTCTCATGACGATGTCGGAGGGACGGGTCACCCCTGCGTGGCATGCAGATCCGGCAGACACCATGACTCCGGCCATGTCCATGTGCATCAGCACTGCTTCGGGTCTGGCCGTGGGGATTGACAGATGAATAATTGAGGGCACAGCAGCATCGAGCCGCACACTGGGAACAACCTCGTCCGGTAGTCCGCGGATCAGGTGGTCACGCAGCTCCTGGGCTCGGTGTTGCCAGGTATGACGCCTGGCGACTGTGGCGTCAAGAGCGGCGGCGAATGCGCAGGCCCCAGCAACATCTGGGGTTCCTGAACGGATGCCGCGTTCGTGCCCACCCCCGGGGCGGTCGGAGTGGAATGGGATGCCGCGTCGGATCACGAGAGCTCCTGTGCCCACGGGCGCTCCGATTTTGTGTCCGCCAACCGTCATGAGGTCAACGCCTAAAGCGTCGAAGCGGGTGTCGATGATGGGGATGGCTTGGGCTGCGTCGGTGTGCACGTAGCCGCCCGCGTGCGATGCTGCGGTGGTGCAGACCAGCTCTGTGACCGGCTGAATCGTCCCGATCTCGGAGGAAACGAGGGACATTGACGTCACAGCGATCCTCGCTCGATGATCCTCAAACCACCGGTGGTCAACGACGCTAACACCGTCACCGTCAACGTCGAGGACGTGGACGAGGAATCCTTCGCGAGTCAGAGAATCAGCCTGTTTCGCAACGGCGTCGTGTTCAATTCCGGAAAGAACAACGAGATCGCGTTCGGGGTGAGCTGAGCGCATTCCGCGCGCAGTTCCCGAAACAGCCAGGACATCCGATTCTGTTGCACCCGAGGTGAAAACCACTTCGTGAGGATCGGCGCCCAGGGCATGTCCAACTCTCGCACGCGCGTCCTCGAGCATGCGGCGTGCCCGCCGTCCTCCCGCGTGGAGTGCGGATGGATTCCCCGGGAATTTGGCGAGATCACGCTGGGCGCGCGTCCACGCTTCGAGCGCTTCGGGGATCAGCGGAGAAGTCGCCGCATGGTCAAGGTAATGCATCACTGCGCCTGGTGCGCCTTTGAGAGAGCCTCAATCGCCTGAGGAACGACCTCGTTGAGGTCTCCGACTACGCCGAAGTCCGCGATCTCAAAAATTGGTGCATCCGGGTCGTCACAGACGGCAACGATGTGGGCGCTCGACTGCATACCGACCGTGTGATGGATCGCCCCCGACACCCCGAGCCCGATGTAGAGGTTCGGCGAAATGGCCACACCCGTCTGTCCGATCTGCGCTGTGCGGGGAGCCCAGCCTTCGTCAGTTGCCACGCGGGTGGCTCCCACGGCCCCACCGAGGACGTCAGCGAGCTGTTCAACGAGGCCGAAGTCCCCGTCAACTCCACGCCCGCCAACAACAACGGTTGAGGCTTCCGTAAGAGAAACGCGTCCGTCCTCGTCGTGTCTGCCCGATGAGATGACCTCAACTCGCGCGGCTTCCGGCGACAGGGAAAGCTCAATCTCCACGTGTTCAACCTGAGTGGGCATTTGAGCATCCTGAGCGTCATACACCGAGGGGCGCAGCGCAATGATGGGTGTCCCACTGACAATGCTCACGCGAGTGGACCATGAGCCCGCGAGCGCCGACTGATCAACAACGAATGTCTCATCGACGTATTCGACGGCTGTGGCGTCAACGACGGCTCCCCAGTCGTGAAGAGCGGCGATACGTGAGGCAACTTCACGGCCGCGATATGTGGATGCAAGGAGGAGTGCGCCGTAGGAATCGCGTGAGAGAGCGCAGTCAACCCCGTCGGCTACGACGGCGGATACGCGGGTGCGGTCGGCGGGGATCTGGGGTTGCAGTGCGCGTCGAACGCCTAAGCGTCCGAGGGTCTGTGTGTCGAGTTCCCCAAAGGCAACGACGTCCACTCCCCCTGTGGTGAGGGAACGGGCTGCTGTGATCACCTGAGCGGATGAGGTGGTCAGGTTGACGCCCTGCGGCGTGGATTCGTGGTCGACGAGCACGAGGATGGGCTGCGTGATCTTCTGGGTCATCGTTACTTCACCACTTGACGAATATATGCGGCCAGCTGTGCGCCGGCGTCACCGGAATCGGGGATGATTGTTCCGTTGCCGTCTCTGACGACTTCGGCGGTGTCAACGACGCTGGTCGTTGGTGTTCGCTCGGCGAGTCCGGCTCCGTTGCGCGTATCGGCGAGGTCGTCGATGTTCCACTGGTCTCGTGGTTTTGATCGTGCGGCTTTCATTGCGGCGAAAGCCGGGTAGCGTGGCTCGTTGACCTGGTCGGTAACGGAGACGACTGCGGGAAGCGCGGTCCGTAGCTGGTCGGTAAATCCATCGGCCTCGCGAGTGATTGTCACCGTTGATTCTTGCGTGTCGACAAGCAGCGTGTGGGCGAGCCCAAGCAGAGGCAGTTTGAGGCGTGTTGCGAGGGCGGCTGGCAGCATGGACGTCATGGAGTCCAGTGAGGCCATTCCGGTCAGGACGAGGTCGATAGGTGATTCCTGTGCGATTTTTTCAATGGCAGCGCCAAGCGTTGAAGCAGTGGTGGCGACGTCCGCTCCTTGGAGGGCATCATCGGTGACGAGGACGCCTCTGTCTGCTCCCATCTGGAGTGCACGCATCAGGGCGTCTTCAGCGTCCTCGGGACCCATTGTCAGAGCAATAACTTCACCGCCGTTGTCTTCAACGAGGCTGACGGCTGCTTCGATGGCATTTTCATCAAGTTCGTTGAGCACATCGTCCTCGCCGCGCACCAGGCGTCCTTCTTCGAAACGCCGCTCCGACTGAACGTCGGGGACGTGTTTCACACACACGACAATTCTCATGTCTTAAGCGTGCCACAGGTTGCGTCCTCAGCCACGCGGAGATTGCTCATCATTATTCTTCCCACAGTGATTGAGGTCTGATTCGGCGCGCATGAGAGATGGACACACGTACTCGTCTTCGGTGTTTCATGACGTCGACTATGCTGGTGCTCTACTGTGAATGAAGTCTTGGTAGGACCCAGAAATTCAGGAGTCGCCTCATGCCCGGCGTGACAGCCTCACCATCATCTTTCCCCTTCTACCAAGCATCCCCTGCTCCTCGCCCCACCATGCCGCTTGGCATCCATGTAAACAACGGAGGACTTGACGTTGCGGTTGTGTCCACGAACGCGACAGCCGTCTACTTCTGCATCCTTGACGACGAGGGGCTGAGTGAACGTCGCTATGCGCTCAACGGTCCTGTGCTGGGCGTCTGGTCAGGACGTGTCGAGGGTTTCGGCCCGGGAACCCGTTACGGTTTCCGTGTTGACGGACCGTGGGATCCTGACGGTGGAAAGTTCTTCAATCCGAACAAGTTCCTCATTGATCCCTACGCCCGAGGGATCGACGGAATCGTTGAAACCGTTCCCCACGTTTTTGCTCACCGCGTTGATGAGGAGCTGTACCCGACCTCGTACCCCTTGGAACGTTCTAACCTTGATTCGCTGGGACATGTGCCCGCTTCGGTGGTGACCGTCAATTCATTCCCCGTCTCACCCAAACCGGAAATCCCGTGGGATCAAACGGTGATCTACGAACTCCACGTCAAGGGGTTCACTCAGAATATGCCGGACGTTCCCTGTGAGCTGCGAGGAACCTATGCGGGGCTCGCACACCCGGCCAGCGTGTCCTACCTGAAGAACCTGGGGATCACGGCGGTTGAGCTTCTTCCCGTCCATGCCAAATGCGATGAAATGTTCCTCTCGGAACGCGGACTGACGAACTATTGGGGGTACTCAACTCTCGGTTTCTTCGCCCCGGAACCTTCCTACGCCACCAGGGCAGCGAGGATGCGAGGGGCCCAGGCCGTTGTCGATGAGTTCCGCGGAATGGTGTCGATCCTTCACGAGGCCGGAATCGAAGTCATCCTCGACGTCGTGTACAACCACACCTGTGAAAGTGGCGACGCGGGCCCTTCTCTGTCGTGGCGAGGCATGGACTCTGACCTGTATTACCGTCACACCCCGTCACGCCCCACGCAGATGATTGACGTCACCGGTACGGGAAACACGGTCAATGTTGATCAGCCCTACACCATCGCGATGATCCTCGATTCCTTGCGCTATTGGATTAGCGACATGGGGATCGACGGGTTCCGTTTCGATCTTGCAGCAACACTTGGGCGCTTTGCTTCGGGTTACACTCCGCTCCACCCCCTTCTTGTGTCCATGACAACCGACCCGGTGATTTCCGGAGCGAAACTCATTGCCGAACCGTGGGACATCGGCCCCGGCGGATGGCAAACCGGTAATTTCCCCGCTCCTTTCTCCGAATGGAACGACCACTATCGAGGAGCGCTTCGCAACTTCTGGCTCACTGAGTTTCGTTCACTCACAGAATCGGGCTACGCCCCCGGACCTCGGGAATTAGCAACACGTCTCGCGGGTTCTCGTGACGTTTTTGGAAACGGCGCGAGAATCCTGCGCGGACCCCGCGCATCCATCAACTTCATTACCGCGCACGACGGGTTCACGCTCGCTGATCTAACGACCTACAACGTCAAGCACAACCGTGCCAACCTCGAAGGTAACCGCGACGGATCCGACGACAACCGGTCCTGGAATCACGGGGTCGAGGGGTTGCTTGCGATGTCCCCCGACAACACGTGGAACACCGACACAGCTGTCCTCTCCCACGCTTCGGCTCTGGAACTCACGCGAATCCGCAGACGCACCCAACGTAACCTGCTGGCCTCGATGCTGATCTCCGCTGGCACCCCAATGATCACCGCGGGCGACGAGTTTTCCCGCACCCAATATGGAAACAACAACGCCTACTGCCAAGACAGTCCGATCTCGTGGCTCGACTGGAACCTCACAGAAGATCAGGAAGACCAGATCAGCCTGATCCGCTGGCTCATTTCTTTGCGCACTCACCACCCGGTCCTCCACCCCTGGCGATTCGCCACCGGCCATCCCGCAGGCGAGGACACCATTGTCGATCTCGCGTGGTTTTCTCGTTCGGGTGAGCCGCTGTGCCCCGAAAACTGGGCAAATCCCGAATCACGTGTTTTCCAGATGCTGCGCTCCGGACATCCTTTCGACGACCAAGATCTCCTTGTCGTTTTCAATGCGACTCTTGAACCAACGAAGGTGTCCCTGGCACAGGGCCACGGACATCCGTGGCGCCTCGTTTTCCATTCCGCATGGTCCTCGCCCTTAGAAGGCAACATCGGATTGCCGGGCCATGACCCACGAACACTTGCCGACTGCGGAGTTCTCTACGAACCAGGGGCCACCCCACTCGTTGATCTCCAGTCGGTCCTCATCTTCTTCTCCGACCCGGCGTAACGACCACCACCGAGGTCAACCGAAGATACGCGCCTGGCCTATTGCCGTGAGCGCGCTAAGATCAACCCCATGACTAGCAGCAGTGAAGAGGCCCTTGCACACTCGACATCTGAGGCATCCTTGGCGCGTTCTAAGGAACGCTCCGCCCAGATTGACATCGCAATCACCGAAGATCCCAGCCGTTTTCGCATCCTCACGGGTGACCGCCCCACGGGGCATCTCCATTTGGGACACTACTTCGGCACCCTGCGTAATCGCGTTCTCCTCCAGAACCGCGGAGTCGACACCTGGGTCCTCGTTGCTGACTATCAGGTGATCACTGACCGCGACGGCGTTGGACCGATCCGCGAGCGCGTCATCAACCTCGTTGCCGACTATATTGCTGCGGGCATCGACCCTGAACGTTCAACGATTTTCAATCACTCAGCGATCCCGGCTCTCAACCAGCTCCTGCTTCCTTTCCTCTCCCTCGTCACCGAATCTGAGCTGCACCGCAACCCCACGGTCAAGTCCGAGCTGGAAGCAACGAATGGCCGCGCGATGAGCGGTCTCATGCTGACCTACCCCGTACACCAGGCCGCAGATATTCTCTTTTGTAAAGCGAACCTCGTTCCCGTTGGGCAAGATCAGCTCCCCCACCTCGAACAGGCCCGCCTCATTGCTCAACGTTTTGACAAGCGCTACGGCCGTGCAGACGCATCACGCCCCGTGTTCCCACGTCCCGAAGCTCTGCTCTCCGAAGTTCCCCTCCTGCTGGGCACGGACGGCACGAAGATGTCGAAGTCGCGTGGCAACACCATCGAACTGGGCATGAGTGCTGACGAAACCGCGAAGATCCTCAAGAAAGCCAAGACCGATGCGGAACGTCATATTTCTTACGATCCGCTCAATCGTCCCGAGGTGTCCAACCTCCTCATGCTCGCTTCCCTGGCATCCGGTGAGGATCCTCATGTCATTGCCGAGCAGATCGGTGACAAAGGCGCCGGCGCACTGAAGATGTACGTCACAGATGCCCTCAACGCCATGCTCGCGCCGATGCGTGAGCGCCGCGCGGAACTCATTGCACACGAGGATTACCTGCTGTCCGTCCTACGTGCTGGCAACGATCGGGCGAACGAGCAGGCGAACGCCACACTCGCCGAAGTTCGCCAGGCGATGCAGATGAACTACTAGGAGACCAGGGCATCCAAAGATCTGTTGTCTAAGGGTATCCACAGCGATATCAGCAGCGCTTATCCTTCGTGGAAACGGCGCGATTTCAACGATAAAGTGCCCTTATGACATGTGTGATCACCGAAGCGGTTCCCTCCGTTGACGAGGCTCGTCCTCGTTCATCCTCGATCAGTGGGAAACTCAACTGGCTGCGCGCCGGTGTCCTTGGAGCAAACGACGGTATTGTCTCCATTTCGGGTCTCCTCGTTGGTGTGGCCGCCGTCAACCCCGAGAACACGGGAGCCATTGCGATCGCGGGAATCGCCGGAATTGTTTCCGCTTCGCTGTCAATGGCTGTCGGTGAATACGTCTCCGTGTCCACTCAACGCGATTCAGAGGAACAGCTCATCCGCCTCCAGCGTCGTGCCATTGAGGCTGATCCCGCGGGTCAAGAACGGCGCCTCGCACGCATGTGGACATCGAAAGGGCTCAGCCCTAAGGTCGCTGCCCAGGTTGCCCGCGAATTGACGGAAAAGGACGCGGTCGGAGCTCACCTGACAGCGGAGCACAACATTGACCCCGAAGACCTCACAAGCCCGTGGGCAGCGGCTTTCTCCTCGCTCATCGCTTTTATTTGCGGAGCTCTCCTCCCCCTTCTCACGATGTTACTTTTCCCGCCGTCGCTGCGGATCGTTGCAACGTTCGTGTCCGTCCTCGTTGCTCTTGCCCTCACCGGGTACGTCTCGGCGTGGCTGGGAGATTCTCCGCGAGGCCGAGCCGTCCTGCGACTCCTCACCGGTGGAAGCGCAGCGATGGCCCTGACCTTCCTTGTTGGTCACATCTTCGGGGTGAATGCGTAATTGTCCGCATTGGGTGCCAACTCCCCAGCAACTGCGACGTTTGCCGGGTAGGGTAAATATGTGACTGAGAGCCTGATTCCCCGTATTCCCGCCATCGAACTTTTCCCCGTCATCGAGGACGCAACCCTGGCCGCGAAAGCGACGGAGAACGAACCTTTCCCGATTCGTGCGACCGTTTTCCGCGAAGGGCATGACTCCTGCTGCGCCGAGGCCGTCCTCATTGATCCGGAAGGTCGTGAGTATTCACGCACGCTCATGAGTGACATTGCTCCGGGCCTTGACCGCTACGAGGCATGGGTTGTTGCCAACCGGCCCGGCGCGTGGAGCTTTTGCGTGGAAACCTGGTCAAACCCCTACGCCACGTGGCAGCACGATGCAACGGTGAAGATCGACGCCGGAATCGACGTTGAACTCATGCTTGAAGAGGGGGCACGGCTCCTTGAACGCGCAATCGCCGGGCACGCCCTGAACAACCCGACTCAGAAGCCAGCCGACGCGCAAGATGCAGCGGTTCTTCGTGACGCAGCCGCAGCGATGCGCAACACTCAGCGTTCAGCCCAGCAGCGCCTCTCCGCTGGAGTGTCCTCTGAAGTTCGCGCGATTTTCCGCGATCACCCCCTGCGCGATCTCCTCGGACACACTCGCCGCTACCCGCTTGACGTAAGCCGTGAGCGCGCTCTTACAGGATCGTGGTACGAACTCTTCCCTCGTTCTGCCGGTGCTTTCCAAAAGCCGGATGGAACGTGGGTATCGGGCACGCTGCGTCACGCCGCCGACGACCTCGACCGTATTGCAGACATGGGATTCAACGTCGTCTATCTCACCCCTATTCATCCCATCGGAACAACGCATCGTAAAGGCCGAAACAACACCCTTGAAGCCCAGCCCGGAGACCCCGGTTCTCCCTACGGCATTGGTTCCGACCTCGGCGGTCACGACGCGATCCACCCCGACCTGGGAGATTTCGACGATTTCGACGCGTTCGTTGCCCGCGCCCGCGAACTCGACATGGAAGTCGCCCTCGACATCGCTCTTCAATGTTCCCCCGACCACCCGTGGGTCACAGAACATCCCGAATGGTTCACGATGCGAGCCGACGGTTCGATTGCCTACGCAGAAAACCCCCCGAAGAAGTATCAGGACATCTACCCCCTGAATTTCGACAATGACCCCAAGGGAATTTACCGGGCGATCCGCGACGTCTTCCTCACGTGGATCCGTCACGGCGTGACGATTTTCCGCGTCGACAACCCGCATACGAAGCCCGTGCCTTTCTGGCAGGAAATCATCGCTGATATTAAACGCATCCACCCCGAGGTCATTTTCCTCGCCGAAGCCTTCACTCGGCCCGCGATGATGCGCACCCTGGGTTCCGTTGGTTTCGACCAGTCGTACACATACTTCGCATGGCGCACTGGCAAAGAGGAGATCTGCGACTACCTGACGGAGGTGTCCACGCAGACCGCGCACATGATGCGCCCAACATTCTGGCCAACAACGCACGACATTCTCACCCCTCAGATGACAACGGGGGGAACCGCGATCTTCGCGATCCGCGCAATGCTCGCGGCTCTTGGCTGCCCGAACTGGGGAATTTACTCCGGCTACGAGTTCGTTGAAAATGTTCAACGCCCCGGGTTCGAGGAACACAACGACAACGAAAAATATGAGTTCCGACCCAGGCGCTGGGAGGATGCTGAGCCACTGGGAATCTCCCAGCTGCTGACGCTGCTCAATCGCGCCCGAGCGAAACATCCCGCACTGCGTCAGCTGCACCAGATTCGCATCCACCCAACAAGTCACCCCGAACTCGTGTGCTTCTCCCGGCAGATTCCCGGTCGTTTTACCGCCACGGGACAGCCGGACACAGTGATCTGCGTGATTTCCCTCAATCCGCATCACGGGGTTGACGGTTCCATCCACCTTGACCTGTCCGACCTGGGCATCGAGAACCGCTCAGGCCGTTTCACCGTGGTTGATGAATTGGATGGCTCCACATACACCTGGTCCCATGACAACTACGTCTCACTGTCCCCCGTGACCAGATTGGGACACGTCATGGCCGTGCAAACACCTGAAAACTCCTGGGCTCTTTCACGTCCTCGTCAGCGTCAGGCGTAGGGATGCCGATGAGCCACCCCTACCCACCGGACCATCGTCAGCCCGTCCTCGGCGCCTCATCACTGCCGCCACTGACTGAGGATACGCACTGGTATCGGCGCGCTGTCTTCTACGAGGTTATGGTCCAGTCTTTCAAGGACTCCAACGGCGACGGTATCGGAGATTTCCCCGGTCTGATGTCAACCCTTGACTACCTGTCGTGGTTGGGGGTCGACTGCCTCTGGGTTCCACCGTTCTACCCCTCACCGGGAAAAGACGACGGCTACGACGTCGCAGACTACATGAGCGTTAACCCAGCGTATGGAACTCTTGAGGATTTCACTCGCTTTGTCCGCGAGGCGCACGTGCGAGGCATCCGCGTCCTCGTGGATATGGTGCTCAACCACACCTCCGACCAGCACCCGTGGTTCCAGTCATCACGCGAGGACCCCGCGGGCCCATTCGGTGACTTCTACGTCTGGCGCGACACACCCACCGGATACCCCGATGTCCGTGTGATCTTCACCGACACCGAGGAATCGAACTGGGCGTGGGATCCTGTGCGCAGGCAGTTCTACTGGCATCGTTTCTTCTCTCATCAACCAGATCTCAACTATGAGAACCCCGCGGTACGCCGCGCAGTCATTGATGTTGTCCGCTTCTGGTGTTCCACCGGTGTTGACGGTTTCCGACTCGATGCCATCCCGTATCTTTTTGAGGAAGAAGGAACGAACGGCGAAAGCCTCCCGGCAACGCACCACTTCATCGCGACCCTGCGCGAGGTGATCGACACGGAATTCCCCGGAACGGTGATGCTCGCTGAAGCTAATCAGCCGCCACGCGACGTCGTTGCCTATTTTGGGTCCGATGACCAACCCGAATGCCATATGTGTTTCCATTTCCCTGTGATGCCGCGGATTTTCCAGGCGCTGCGCGAGGAATCCTCCCAGGGATTGCGCACGATCCTTGCTGAAACGCCGCCGCTGCCTCAGGGTGGTCAGTGGGCAATGTTCCTACGCAACCACGATGAACTCACCCTGGAGATGGTCTCGGATGAGGAACGGGACAACATGTACCGGTGGTATGCGCCGGACCCGCAGATGCGCGCCAACGTCGGCATTGGTCGTCGGCTGGCTCCTTTGCTTCATGGGTCCCAGCGTGAAGTTGAAATCGCCCACGCGCTGCTGTTGTCGCTCCCGGGTTCGCCGTTCCTGTACTACGGCGATGAAATTGGCATGGGTGACAACTACACCCTTCCTGACCGTTACGGGGTGCGCACGCCAATGCAGTGGGATGCCGGTCCCGGCGGCGGCTTTTCTGATGCGGATCCGACGGATTTTGTGCTCCCGATGGTGTCGTCCCCGGGGTGGGACCATCGCGCCATCAATGTTTCTCAATCACGCCAGCGCGAACATTCCCTGCTCAATTGGCTCAGGAAAATGCTCGCTGTGCGGCGCGAGCATCCGGCATTCGGTATAGGGTCGATGTCTTTGCTGTCCACGGATGACGACGCAGTGCTTGCGTTCCTGCGCCGCGACGAATCTGAAACGATTCTTTGCGTCACGAACCTGTCGTCCTCGTCACGTGCAGTGAGGATTCAGCTTCCCGGGATGGGTGGCTGGGGACTGACGGACCTGGCAACAGGCCATCCCTTCCCCACGGTCAACGAACACGAATACGTTGACATCACCCTTCCACGTCATTCGTTCTACTGGTTAAGTGTTTCGATGCCGAAGGAGCAGGCATGACTTTCCCTTTCCCCACGTCAGCTCTCTTTCCGTCACTGTGTCACTGGGTGCGTCAGCGTCGGTGGTTTCCCGGCGAGGACGACACACCGATTTCTCTGGTCGATGTGTCCCAATGGCCTCTTCCTGACGAGGACGAGCACGCACCTTCCCCACGCACACGCGTCTTTTCGGTTGTCCTGGGTGCGGGTGAAGCGCTGCTTTTCGTTCCCCTCGTTGTTACTGGGCAGCGTCCAGACAGCGAAACCGCGGTGATTGCTCACATTGAGGACCAGTGGGTTGTTGATGGGCCTCAGCATCCTGCGACGATCCGCGCGTGGGCGATGCGGGCTCGCTCCCAGGCAACGATGCCCAACGAGGTGTACTCCAGTCTGTGTGTGGCGGCTGCGAATGCACGGATGCTCACGGGGGAACAATCGAATTCTTCAGTGCTTGTGCCCACGGATTCAGGTCCCCGGCTCATCAAGTTCTACCGAGTGCTCCAGCCGGGAATCCACCCGGAACTTGAAGTAACGCTTGCTCTGGGGCGTGCTGGTTGGTCGCATGTGTCAGCGCCGCAGGCCTATTCTTTGGCAACGATTCCCGGACATGCCGATTCTGCTCTCGAAGTCATCCTCTCTCCTTTCGTCACCGATGTTGACGACGGATTTGAGTTCTTCACGTCGCTTGCGGCCGCTGATGCTGACCCACGGGAACCGGCGTATTCGCTCGGCGAAGTCATCGCCTCCATGCACCGGGCGTTGGCGGAGGAATTCGGGGCACACCCCTCTGCTTCGGGAGCTGAGATCGCTCGTCGCGTGAAGATCGGGATCGCAGCTGCGGCGGCGGAGGTTGCAGAGATTACGCCGGACATCGTCGCAGGACTCAATGCCCGTTTGGACAAGCTCGCGAGCTTTGATGAGCTTCCCCAGTTGATTCGTATCCACGGAGATCTTCATTTAGGTCAGACCCTGCATGGAGACAGCTGGCATGTTTTGGACTTCGAGGGTGAGCCGATGCGTCCTCTCGATGAGCGTCGACGCCCCGATTTCGCTGCGCGCGACGTTGCCGGAATGCTTCGTTCTTTCTCCTACGCCGCAGCTCAGGTGGGCGTTGACGAGCATGCGAATCTCCATGATCCTCACGACACCGCGGAAATTCCCGTTGTTTCTGCGGTGGGTGTGCAGTCTCGGCTTGTCCACGAGCGTTCCGTTGAGTGGGAGCGCGCCGCGAGGGAGGCGTTTATCGAGGGGTATGTTGCTGGCGGGCACTTGTCTGAGGGTGAGCGTCTGCTCATTGAGGCGCTCATGGTTGAAAAAGCCGCATATGAAACGGTGTATGAGCATCGGTTCCGACCGGGATGGTTGCGGATTCCGCTGGGGGCGTTGCGGGAGTTCGCAGGTCTTGAGCGCTAGCATCTATGCGCGATAAGTCAAAGATTCTCAATCTAGTCTCTGAGTTTTCTTCCAAAGCGATCATTTTGTGAGCCACGGCTCACAAAGTGTCCGTGTTCATGAGAACATTAGTACATGGAACGTGACTTCTCCCCTATTCATGTTGATCTCGATATTCTCGCTTCGGTCGCTGCGGGCACCTACTACATGCCCCATGCGGTGCTTGGTGCACACCACGGTGACAGCGGCGTAACGATCCGGACCGTTCACCACCTGGCGGACGCCGTCGAGGTCGTCACGTCGTCGCACGCCTATCCCGCAGTCCACGAGCACAATGGCATCTGGGTTGCTGTTTTGCCTGTCGACGAGATCCCGGATTACCGCGTGCGCGTGACCTACGGGGATCAGATCACCACCCTCGATGACCCGTATCGTTTCCTCCCGACCCTGGGGGAAATGGATACCTATCTCATTTCCGAGGGGCGCCACGAAGCCCTGTGGAAGGTGCTGGGAGCCCATGTCAAGCACTATGACGGGGAAATGGGCGAGGTCTGCGGTGTGGCATTCGCTGTGTGGGCGCCCAATGCCCGGGCTGTCCGCGTCATCGGCGACTTTAACTACTGGGACGGGACGGGCACCGCGATGCGGTCACTGGGGTCATCCGGTGTCTGGGAGATTTTCGTTCCCGGGGTCCAGGTTGGTGCTCGCTACAAGTTCGAGATTCAGGGACCGGGAGGAAACTGGTTCCAAAAGGCCGATCCGCTGGCCCGTGCCACCGAGATTCCTCCGGCCACTGCCTCTGTTGTGACCGACTACTTCCACGAGTGGACCGACGACGAGTGGATGCGCACGCGGGCAACGGTGAATCCCCACACGAAACCCATGTCAATTTACGAAGTCCACGTCGGCTCGTGGAAACAGGGGTTGGGCTATCGTGGCCTCGCTGATGAGCTGGTCCCCTACGTCAAGGAAATGGGCTTCACGCACGTGGAGTTCATGCCGGTTGCGGAACATCCTTTTGGCGGGTCGTGGGGCTACCAGGTGACATCGTATTACGCGCCGACCGCACGTTTTGGCACTCCTGACGATTTCCGTTACCTCATCGACGCGTTCCACAACGCCGGTATCGGCGTTATTCTCGACTGGGTTCCCGCGCACTTCCCGAAGGATGAATGGGCCCTCGCCCGTTTCGATGGCACCCCCCTGTATGAAGATCCCGACCCCTTGCGTGGTGAGCATCCCGACTGGGGCACGTATGTGTTTAACTTTGGGCGACGCGAAGTCAAGAACTTCCTTGTTGCCAACGCGCTGTATTGGCTTGAAGATTTCCACATTGACGGTCTGCGCGTCGATGCGGTTGCCTCCATGCTGTACCTGGACTATTCGCGTCAAGAAGGACAGTGGCGTCCAAACCAATACGGTGGACGTGAAAACCTTGAAGCCATTGATTTCCTTCAAGAAGCCAACGCCACAGCCTATCGTCAACACCCCGGAATCGTCATGATCGCCGAAGAATCAACGGCGTGGCCGGGTGTCACCGCACCAACCAGCGGCGGCGGTCTTGGATTCGGTATGAAATGGAATATGGGGTGGATGAATGACACCCTTCGATATCTCCAAGAAGATCCCGTTAATCGCCGGTGGCACCACGGCGAACTGACTTTCTCATTGGTGTACGCATTCTCGGAGAACTACATTCTTCCGCTCTCACACGATGAAGTCGTTCACGGCAAAGGCACTCTGGCTGCGAAGATGCCCGGTGATGACTGGCAGAAACTCGCCGGTGTTCGCTCACTCTTTGCCTACCAGTGGTCACATCCGGGCAAGCAGCTCGTCTTCATGGGACAGGAGCTGGCAACGTGGCAGGAATGGAATGAGTCATATTCCCTGGACTGGTGGCTCGCCGACGACAATCTGCACGCCGGTGTTCAGCGCCTTGTTGCAGAACTCAACCGTATCTATGCCTCAAGCCCGGCATTCTGGGACGACGACTACACGGGTTTCGAGTGGATTGATGCCTCCGATGGCGACCATAACCTCATCTCTTACCTCCGCAAGGGCGTGAATGACAACGGAGAACAACAGGTCGTCGTCTGCGTATCAAACTTCGCGGGAACCCCGCACGAGGGCTACCGCGTGGGTCTTCCCTTCGGGGGCGAGTGGGTGGAAATCCTCAATACGGATGCAGAGACCTTCGGCGGATCCGGAGTGGTCAACGTCGGTTCGGTCATTGCCGAGGAAGTCCCGTGGAATGGCCGACCAGCATCAGCTCAGCTGCGTATTCCTCCATTGGGTGCCATCTGGCTGACGCCAAAGTCAATGGCCTAGGGTTTTCCTTTGACGGGAGGCTCTCAAGCCTTGCGCACCTTCCGGCGAAACTCTGCGAACTCATCGCACGCAGAGCGTGGGGCTCCCACCTTCAGGTGGGAGCCCCACGCGTCATGCGATCCGCAGTTCTGAGCCCACATGAGCAGTCACTACACGCACTTAGATCATGAGAAGCGACGCTAGACGCATCCGCGCTTTCTTCACCTCCGGGGTGTTACCGGCAACTCTCAACAGGTCAAGCAGACGCACACGCGCTGATTCCTTAGCTTGCGCATCATCCGCAGTTGCCATGACGTTGAGGAGAATATCGAAAGCACGCTCCACTTCGCCTGCTCCGAAGAGCTGATCAGCCTGAGCTGCCGGGTCAGAAAGATCAGCGTGCTCAGATCGCACACGCAGCCGCACACGCGACAGGTGAGCCTTTGCGTCCTCGTCCCTCGGATTAAGCTCAATCACTTTCTCCCATGCCGTCACCGCGTCTTCAAGACGGCCCTCGTCCTCGGCGCTGAGGGCGTCGAGATGTTCGGGCGGGATCGGAGCGAGCGTGTCCTGCTCGTCAACGCGAATAACTCCCGTGACCCCCATCTGTTGAGCAGCTTGAAGGAGTTGATCAATGATGGAACGAACCTGATCTTTGACGGCATTGCCCTGGAAGAGAGGAACCGGGCGTCCACCAACGAGGGCGACCGTCGTCGGCACGGCCTGAATCTGGAAGGCCTGCGCAACTTGAGGGGCCTGCTCAATGTCGATCTTCACCAACTGGAATGCGCCCCGCAGATCGCGAGCCACCTCTTCCAACGTGTCGATGGCCGGTTTTGACTCAAGAGAGCGTCCCGACCACATGACGATCACCACGGGAACTGTCTGCGACGTCGCCATAACGTCCTGGAACGTTGCCTCGGTCGCCTCCGTGATCAGCGGAAGATCAATGGTGATCCGGGCCTGCCCTCCATCGGCTTCCGTCCTGCTCGCCGCATCGTCGGACACACTGCGAGCAGACGCTGCCAGATCAACCGCTCCTCGTGAATCCGCCGGCTCGTTCACGTGTTCGTTGTCGTGTTCCACAGGTCCTTCTTTCGCCACGTCACGTCTTTTCATCGTCAGTCTTGAGTCTTCACTCAGACTCAATCATGCATCCGGATTGGACGAATCGTCGCGATCAACCTTCTCGATCGTCCTCTCCCCACCGATCACTTGAATTTGTCCGCCTGCCTTTGCGCTGGGGATCCTCAAAATCACGGTTCCCAGGTAGTGCGCTGTCGCTGTGCCAACGACCTTGTCTCCTTCTCCGTCGTAAAGCACCGCAGTCTGTCCACCAAGGCGCATCGTTGACTTCGCAATTGTTCGCGCATAGGTCAAGGTATAGGTGAATTGCGCGGCGACCAGCGCCGACCCGTCCTGCATGACGACGCCAGAGATCGGCATATCAGAGGCGCTGACCTGCGCGGTAACGGTGCCAGCGACCGCAAGATTCGTTGACAGCTGCGTGAGTGTATCGAAATACTTCGTTGTGTATTCGTCGCTCGTGAATTTTTCCGTGTTAACTTCGCGGGCATTGAGCATCGCGACGTAGCTGTTCAGTGCTTCCTTCGGCGTCAACACGAAGCCCGTCGCGTCGTCGGACACAAATCCTGATCCCGAGGAAATCGCTGGCAACGTCAGTGACGTTCCCGCCAGGAGCCGGCTCCACGAGGTCAGTGCATACGGAGAACGCGGGTCCTGTTGGACAAGAACTTCAACAACCGGCAGCGCTGCCGATTCCCTCCCCGTGATGTTGATGATCGCTCGTGGCCATGTTGAGGAATTCGTAATCGCGAGATTCTGCGGTTTCATGTCGAGTTCGGGCAGCTCACCACCGCTAGCCGCGGCCAGTGTGTACTGAGCAGAACGCATCCGCGCGGCCCCATCGATGAGTCGCCCCTTAAAGAGCGTGCTGTCTTTGGCCTTGTCCGCAGCCGCGAGAGCCTCAGAAACATTCGTCAACGCCGAGTCAATCCGCTCAGTGTCAAGGTTGGGCATCGATGATGATTGCGCCGACTCTGCCGTTGGGGGGGCGACGGTTTCTCCCGCGCATCCGGCGAGCGCAATGGTTGCGGCAAAGGTTGCCACAAGAATGGGGGCGCGTTTCATCACTGGTCTCCCTCATCGACCGCTTGGTTCTTCCCGCCGAAGATTCTGCCGAAAACTCCGCGTTTCGCCGTCTGTTCTGAGTCGGGTGTTTCTGGGGACGAGGACGAGGCCGGCTTTTCGGCGTCGATGACGAGAATAAGCCCGGTGGTAAACTCGCGTCCCTCGATGATGATCTTGTCTTGTCCCTTTTCGCGTGCCTCGCGGATCGCGCGACGCGAGGGGAACACCATTCCCGGTCTGATTGCTGAAACGTCAATAATTCCTGTGTCCGTGGGCACGGTCTCCGGTGGATCTTCATCACGCGGGCCGTCAATCTTGCCGTGGCGTCCCTGAGGCTGCTCAGCATCGGCTTCGCTGTCTTCCACGGTCGTCGGCGCCTCGTCCTGCAGCGCAGTAGCATCATCCATCGACACCTGATCATCTGCAGGTGCGTCGTCTTCTTCGGCCTCAAAGGGGCGGTCGCTTTCCGTTGCATGATCCTGCTCAGCCTCGACAACATCTCGAGTCTGGTCAGTATCGTCACTACGGTGCTCGTCATCCTGGTCGTCGCCAGCATCATCCGACGATTCATTTTCGACTGACGAGTCATCCAGCTGCGACATCGTCGACGCAGAGCTGGGTTCGTCCTCGTCCTCGGCCCCGTTCGTGGAGGGTTCGTCGCTTTCATGCGTGCCAGCAACCATCGAGGCAACCTGCGCCGTATCAATCGACTGTGTCTCGGTGATATCTGCCCCGGCCTGAGAGGCGAGCTTTTCAGCGCGTTCTTCACGGCTGCGCAGAGTGCGGGCCCGTCCAATCGCGAGGATCACAGCGATGACCGCGAGAACTCCCGCAAGGAGGAACGAAATAATCGCCACAACATTTGCCTGTCGTGTCTGCCATGTCAGCGTCAGGGTGAGATCCTCAGCTCCACCGGCCGAAATCGCAAGAATTGACCGACCATCGGGAATGTCATCAATAGTCAGCGATGCCCGAGAGGCGTGCGTCGCGCTCTGAAGCCACATGTCAGATTCCGAGGCAAGTGCAACCAACTCAGCAGCCGCTGGGTTTCCAGAAGAAGAGGAAGCGCCCGACTGGGCGTTCTCACCGCTTCCAGCGTCACCGGATCGGGCCGTAGTCCGTGCCGATTCCCTCATTTTTTCTAAGGTGTCATTCGACTTGGCCACCATGCCCGACTGCGCACCCGACTGGGCGTTTCGATCATCTGGAGCGCCGCGGTGCTCTTCAATTTTCAGTTGGGAACGATCCGAAGAGATTCCCACGACCTCTGTGTAAGCATCGGACCCGATCCACCCCGTGACATCGCTGACGGTTCCCAAAGCAAGAACAACGTCCTGACCCGATGCCGAGGCCGCAGTGACGGTCACCTTCGAGTCGATGAGCGGAAGAACTCCGTTTCTCGTCATCGTGATCGCGGTTGGAGAGACCGTCGACGAACTCAGCTCATGAGCAGGCTTGAGAACAGTCACACTGAGAATTCCGATGATCAGACAGATCATCGCCGCAACGGCAACAGCGAGGGCCGACGTGTACTGTTTGAGTCGTTCCACAGCTAAAATCTCCTCGGTTCAGGCACAGATCGAGTGAATCTCTTCAACTTTACGTGTTTCCGGCATGATGATGCGCGTATGTTGCTCAGTCCGTGACTAATCACATGAGTCACAGGGGTCTCAGTCGCCGTTTCCAACACCAGGGGTGCCAGTGACGCCGCCCCTCGACTCCCTGCTGCATCCCGAACGGGGCTTCCTGCGGCCAAGCAACAACATGGGCCGCACCCACCGTCACTGCCTGAAGGCATGCGGGGCAGACGTACTCTTTGCGGGCGTGAGGAAGATACTGTACCTGGTAGAGCACACCATCGGGTCCCGTTTCCGAACGAGCAACCGAGCCGAGACGATCGACGTTCAGGCGACGATGCTCACTGCCCCACGGGCGTTTATTCGACCGACGTCCCATCGGCTACGCAACCGCCTTTCCGTTCTTCCACACGCCTTCAACACTCCAATCATGTGCCACACACACGATGTCGGCTGCCCGACCGGCCTCCAGCGCACCAATCGACGCAGATCCCAGGATCCGCGCCCCCTGCATTGATGCCATGAACACCGCATCAACGAGCGGGATTCCGGCTTTCTCGACGGCCGTACGCACACATTCGAGGAGATGCGACGTTCCCCCGGCCATCGTTCCTCCCCGGGTGAGCCTGGCAACCCCATTCTCCACTGTGACACTGACTGTGCCGAGTACGTAACTCCCGTCCGGCATTCCGGCAGCAGCTGTTGCATCGGTAATGAACACACAGTGATCCCGACCGACGATCTCATACACATCTCGTACCAGTGAAGGCTTGACGTGGATGCCATCGCAGATCATCTCACACATCACCCCACCGCGCGCTGCGTCAGAAAGAAACTCCGCAATCGGCCCGGGGTCACGTTGATGCAAAGGACGCATCCCATTAAATAGATGCGTCACCGTTGACGCGACCCCGCGCCCACCTCCCCGAGAATCCGCACACTGCTCACGCATCTGCTGTGCAAAATCCATCGCAGCGCGGGCATGGTGGTCGCTTGCATCCGTGTGTCCCCACGAAGGGACAACTCCCGAACGCACAAGTTCCTCAACGACGGAACCTCCGCCATAAGCTCCGGGGACCTCGGGGGCAAGAGTCATTGACACCGCATGCCCCCGCGCAGCCGCGAGCAGCTGTCGGGTCTGCTCAACATCGGGGGCACACACGTAGGCGGGATCTTGGGCGCCACACCGATGCGGAGAAATGAACGGTCCCTCAAAATGAATCCCCGCGATCGTTCCCTCGTCGGCCAGCTCGGCCAGGGTTTTCGCCCTCGACACCAGATCATCGATCGGCGCAGTGACCAGCGACGCAACGAGCGTCGTTGTCCCGTGCGCCATATGCTCAGCCGTCACTCTCCGCGCCTCGTCAAGCGTTGAAAAGTTCGCGAATGAGGCTCCGCCACCTCCGTGGCAGTGAACATCAACGAGCCCCGGGAGAAAGGTTCCAGCGGATCGTGGAAGCTCGCGCAACTGCTCGCGTTCCTGATCACTGAGTTCATGCGAATCCACGTCAACGATCGACGCAATCACGCCGTGATCGACGCGGATCACCCCGTCGTCAATGACGGAATCCGCAGTGACAATACGCCCACGAAGTGCAAACTGATGATTCATGGATCAATTCTGCCCCACTCGCCCACACCGGTCGGGGAGATTTCGGAGAAACCTGCCGGGTTCGTCCTCGTTAATCCCTCTATTAGAAGAGGCGAGATTCCGGGTCATCGAACCCCCGCATCGCATCGTAATCGAGGATCAGGCAGTCAATTCCTCGATCCTGGGCAAGAGTGCGCGCCTGACGCGAAATCTCCTGGCCGGCAAAAATACCGCGCAGACCTGCGAGCATTGGATCTCGCGCAAGAAGCGAAACATAGCGGGTGAGCTGCTCAACCCCGTCAATGCCTCCTCGACGCTTAACTTCGATCGCAACGGGGAGTCCTTCGGGATCACGAACAAGCAGATCAACAGGGCCAACGGGAGTGGGATACTCGCGTCGCACAAGTTCCCATCCTTTGCCGAGGATCTGAGGGACCTGCTCGGCAAGAAGCTCCTGTAGGTGAGTCTCCACGCCGTCCTTGACGAGGCCCGGATCAATTCCGAGGTCCTGCGCGATATCCTCGACAATGTCGTGAATGCGAATGACCAGCTGATCGTCCGTCTTCGCTGCTTTGACCGTCCACACTTGGGTCACGCCGTCGGATTCTTCGATATCTTCGGGTTCCTCGACGGTCACCGTACACGGGGCATTCATCCAGTTCAGGGGTTTATACGATCCCCCGTCAGAATGAATGAGAACAGACCCGTCGGCTTTGAGCATGATCACCCGTTTCGCGGGGTCAAGATGGGCACTGAGTCGACCCGAATAGTCGACGGTACACGTAGCAATAAGGACTCGCACGGCCCATAGCTTAGCCACGAGGACGAGCGCGGGCTTGCCCACACTCCGGTTCTTGGCGCGGGGCGGCCGAAGTCACGTGATGGGGACTGACCCGCAACCGGCTCGATCACAGGTTTCGCAGCCGTGTTCAATAGCCCGCTCAGTGGCGAGGCAGGGGGATTTGACGGGGATTAGAAACGCCGACGGCCTGAAGATAGCACGCTCAGTTGCGCGCGGAAGAAGTCAGGATTGTGCTCGAGGCGGCCCAGATTCAATCCAGGAGACAATACCGTTGTAATCCTCCCGGGTCACCGCGAGCTCGTAGCGTTTCTCTCCGGCCTTGATGCGCACCTCAACGATCTGACCATCGATCGAATGTTCAAGAGGACCCGACAGCGTCAAGCCGCCGCGGGGAAGAACATAGACCGGACGATTTGACAGCGCGACAAGGCGATACCACGAGAGTGTGTCAACGCCGTATTGGGCAAGGCCCGGAACCCACCCTGAGTGCGTATCTTGGCGCGACCACGCACGAAACATCCCAATGTGATGACTCAACCTGCGAGCTCGGATATTGAGGTAGACGATGACAATGATCGCCACACCGATCAGCACAAGGAATACCCACAGAAGTGCCCACAAAATGGCGCTAGATAAGGACAGCATCAGTGACTCCTCCCTGGACTTGTCAATAAATGATGAACCCCCGTCCGGCACGCCGGACGGGGGCCTCATTCTTAGGCAACTGTACCGTGATCTGCAACGACCGTCACAAAGTCGGAATCAACAGAGATGAATCCGCCATCAACTGCAACCGATTCGCGTCCCTGAGCCGTCGTAATGATGACGTCACCCTTCGCTAATTGCGCAAGCAGCGGCTGACGCCCCGGGAGAATCCCCAAACCACCATCGACAACGGGAACCTGAACCTGCGAGCCTCTGCCGCTAAACAGGCTCCCCTCACGAGAGACAATCTCGACCTGAAGCTCACGACCGGACATCAGGCATCCTTCGTCAGCTTGTGGATATTGCGCTCAACGTCGTCGATGCCACCACAGTTGTAGAACGCCTGCTCGGGAGCGTGATCGTAGTATCCTTCGGCGATCCTCTTGAAGGCTTCGATTGTTTCCGACAGCGGAACCGTTGAACCCGGAACGCCCGTGAACTTCTCCGCCATGTACATGTTCTGCGAAAGGAACTGTTCAATGCGGCGTGCACGTGCAACCGTGACCTTGTCTTCCTCAGAGAGTTCGTCAACACCAAGAATCGCGATGATGTCTTGGAGTTCCTTGTTCTTCTGCAAGATCGCCTTGACGTGCGTCGCCGTGTCGTAGTGCTCACGGCCAACAATCGCAGGATCAAGGATTCGCGAGGTCGACGCCAGCGGATCCACAGCCGGGTAAATACCCTTTGCCGTAATCTCACGCGACAGCTCTGTTGTTGCATCGAGGTGAGCGAAGGTTGTCGCAGGCGCTGGGTCGGTGTAGTCATCCGCGGGAACGTAGATCGCCTGGAGCGAAGTAATTGAATGGCCCCCAGCTG
Organism: Schaalia sp. ZJ405; assembly: GCF_011038885.2. NCBI lineage: Bacteria > Bacillati > Actinomycetota > Actinomycetes > Actinomycetales > Actinomycetaceae > Schaalia > Schaalia zhouxuedongae. The sequence continues at coordinate 1,416,455 of NZ_CP064952.1, forward strand.
AGGTGATGCGTTCCTGGAGCTGACCCATTTCGTCAGCAAGGTTTGGCTGGTAGCCAACCGCGGACGGCATACGACCCAGAAGTGTCGACACCTCCGAACCTGCCTGAGTGAAACGGAAGATATTGTCAATGAAGAGCAGAACGTCCTGGTTCTGAACATCACGGAAGTATTCCGCCATCGTCAGACCGGTCAGGGCGATCCGCAGACGCGTCCCCGGCGGTTCGTCCATCTGGCCAAAGACGAGCGCTGTCTTATCGAAGACACCCGCTTCTTCCATCTCACGAATGAGGTCATTACCCTCTCGGGTACGCTCACCGACACCCGCGAACACGGACACACCTGCGTGGTCCTGAGCGACTCGCTGAATCATCTCTTGGATGAGGACGGTCTTACCAACACCCGCACCACCGAAGAGGCCGATCTTGCCACCCTGGACGTAGGGGGTGAGCAGGTCGATCACCTTCAGGCCGGTCTCAAACATCTTCGTCCGCGGCTCAAGCTGGTCGAAAGCGGGAGGCTGGCGGTGAATCGGCCAACGTTCCGTGACCTCAAGAGTCTCACCTTCGGCGAGGTTGAGGACATCGCCTGTCACATTGAAGACGTGGCCCTTGGTAATGTCACCAACGGGAACGGTGATGGGGGCTCCCGTGTCGGTGACCGGGGCTCCGCGAACCAAACCGTCGGTCGGCTTCAGGGCGATCGCACGCACAAGGTTGTCACCGAGGTGCTGAGCGACCTCAAGGGTCATCGTGTACGACCCTTCCCCCTCGCCCTGACTCGATAAGTCAACGGTCACGTGCAGCGCGTTGTAAAGCGGCGGAATGCGGTCGGGTGGAAATTCCACGTCAACAACTGGGCCGACGACTCGAGCAATGCGGCCCTCTGCGACTCGTTCTTCCTGGGTCATTATGATCTCTTCTCCATGTCCTGGGGGTCAGCCCGCGACCAAGGCGTCGGCCCCGCCCACGATCTCGGTGATCTCCTGGGTGATCTCCGCCTGGCGGGCCGAATTGGCCAGACGTGTGTACTTCGTAATGAGTTCCTCAGCGTTGTCCGTTGCCGTGTGCATCGCCCGCTGACGCGACGCCAGTTCGGAAGCCGCCGACTGAAGAATGACGTTGTGAATACGGCTTCCCACATACTGCGGAAGAAGCGCCTCCAACACAGCCTCCGGAGACGGAATGAACTGATATTCAGGCAATGCTGCAGAAGGATCGTCGCTATAGCCGCGCTCTCCCACACGATTTTCATCGGCTTGCGGGGCATCAACGATGGTCAACGGAAGCATCTGGCGGACCTGAGGAACCTGGCTCATGAGGTTCTTGAACCGCGTGTACACCAGGTGTACCTCGGACACGCCCCGAGTCGGATCAACGTCAACGAAGCGCCCGAGCAGTTCTTGAGCAATCTCGTGGCTTGTTGCCGACGTCGGATGATCCGATTCTCCTTCCCAGCTCCGCTCAATGGCCACGCCACGGAAGCGGAAATACGCCGCCGCGCGCCGACCGAAGGTGTAGAGAACAGGGGTCTTCCCGGATTGGGTCAACCGCTCGATGAGTTTCTCAGATTCACGCAGAATCGTCGCTGAATAGGCACCAGCCATTCCGCGATCCGAGGCGATAACGAGGACGGCAACGCGCCCGGTATCGGTGCGCTCACGCGTCAACGGATGGTCGAGGTCCGTGTGAACCGCAACGGCCGCCACCGCCTGGGTGAGTGCCTTTTCATACGGGCCGATCTCCGTTGCCGCACGACGGGCGGCCCCGATTCGTGACGCCGCAATCATCTCCATCGCGCGGAAGACCTTCGCAAGCGTGCGCGTCGACGCAATTCGCTGCTTATAGATCCTCTGCTGTCCACCCATTGATCAGGCCTTCCCGCCCTGACGACCGCGGGTGATTTCCTCGTGAGCGATCTCTGCCTCAGTTTCGCCGCCGTCCTCGTCAATGACACCGTGACCACCCGACACCCACTGATCGTGGCACTGCGTCACCTGTTGGCGCAGCGTCTCCTCAGTGTCGTCGTCGAGAACACCTGTCTCTTGGATTGTTTCGAGGATCGATGTGTTGTGACGCAGATGGTTGATCAGCGTGCGCTCAAAGTCGAGGACGTCCTCGACTTCCAGATCATCAAGGAAGCCGTGCGTTCCCGCCCAAATCGAGGCGACCTGCTCGCTGACAGAATACGGCGAGGACTGCGGTTGCTTGAGCAACTCCATGAGGCGCTGACCGCGGGTCAACTGCTGGCGAGTTGCTGCATCAAGGTCGGAGGCGAACATCGCAAAGGCTGCCATTGACCGGTACTGAGCGAGCGTGAGCTTGAGCGTACCCGCGACTTTCTTCATGGCCTTGATCTGCGCGTCACCACCGACTCGGGACACCGAGATTCCGACATCCACGGCGGGTCGCTGGTTGGAGTTGAACAGATCGGACTGAAGGAAGATCTGACCGTCGGTGATCGAAATGACGTTCGTCGGAATGTAGGCCGACACGTCGTTTGCCTTGGTTTCGATAATCGGAAGGCCCGTCATCGAACCGCCACCCAATTCATCGGAGAGCTTCGCGCAGCGCTCAAGGAGGCGTGAGTGCAGGTAGAAGACATCACCGGGGTAGGCTTCACGCCCCGGCGGGCGGCGCAGAAGGAGCGACACCGCACGGTAGGCCTCCGCCTGCTTGGAGAGGTCATCAAACACGATGAGGACGTGCTTGCCCTGATACATCCAGTGCTGCCCAATCGCTGAACCGGTGTAGGGAGCCATGTACTTGTAGCCCGCGGGATCGGATGCCGGGGATGCCACAATCGTTGTGTATTCAAGGGCTCCGGCATCTTCAAGCGTCGAACGCACCGACGCAATTGTTGACCCCTTCTGACCGATGGCAACGTAGATGCAGCGCACCTGCTTCTTCGGGTCACCCGAAAGCCAGTTGTCACGCTGGTTGAGAATCGTATCCAGCGCGATCGCTGTCTTTCCGGTCTTACGGTCACCGATGATCAGCTGACGCTGTCCACGACCAATCGGGATCATCGAGTCAATGGCCTTCAGACCGGTTTCCAGCGGCTCATGCACGGACTTACGCATCATGACGCCCGGGGCCTGAAGCTCCAACGCGCGACGCCCATCAATGTCCGTGATCTCTCCGCGGCCATCGATCGGACGTCCCAGCGGATCGACTGTACGGCCGAGGTATCCGTCACCAACCGGAACTGACAGCACCTCCCCGGTGCGGCGGACAACCTGTCCTTCTTCGATCCCACCGAAATCGCCGAGGACGACGGCACCGATCTCACGCTGATCAAGGTTCATCGCCAGGCCAAGTGTGCCGTCCTCGAAAGTCAGCAGCTCATTGGCCATAGTGCCGGGCAGGCCCTCGACGTGGGCGATACCGTCGGCCGTTTCAGTAACACGCCCGATTTCCTCGGTTGCCACCTTCGAGGGGCGGTACGAGTCCATGAAGGAGTCCAACGCGCTGCGGATCTCCTCCGGACTGATTGACAGGTCAGCCATGAGCATTCCTTCTGTGTGCGGTATGAGAGTTACGAGTAGTGGGCGGATGAGCCACGAGCCGGCTCAGTTCTAACGTGCCAGGCGGCGTTGCAGATCAGCTAGCCGGGTAGCCAGCGACGCATCGACCGACGTTGCACCCGAAACGATGCGGAATCCTCCAACAACATCCGGGTTGACCGATAGCGCCAGAGAAAGTTCCTTGCCGAAACGCTTCGTGAGAATTTCTCTCAGACGATCGACTTGTGCGGCAGATAGCTGTGTCGCTGTTTCCACGGTGACGAGGAGGCGATCGCGTAGCGTTGCTGCCCACCGGGCGAAACGACGGAGATTATGCAGAAGACGACCGTGACGAGAACGTCCAACGCCGCGGCGCAGCAGCCTCATCGTCCAGGGTGACACATGAGATGAGAAAACCGTTGAGGCCAGGTCGGCACGCTCGCGAGACGAGTATTCTTTCATGTCCGACAGTCGTTGACGCAGCTCCCGGTGATCTGTCAAAACCTCGATGAGGTTCATCAGTTCGTGCTCCACGGTGACGATCATGTCTGCGCGTTGCGCATCCGTCAGCACCGCAAGGATCCCCAAAACTTCAAGTGAGTTCTTCAGGTCGCTTGGATTTGACCAGTGATCGGCCACCATGACATCGAGGACGCTCAGCGTCGCGGGAGCCAGGTGAGAGGAAAACGCACCGGCGACAAGGGCCTGCTTATCGGCGCTATCACGCCCCGGGTCTGTCAACGCACGGCGCAGCTGAGAGTTCGTTGCAACGACATCAGCCAACCCGAAGAAGTCCTCCGCAACGCGCATGACATCCGTACCCGCCGGGGCAAGCGCCTGGTCGAGTTCCTTCACGTACGCAACGGATTCGATTCTTCCTTCGCCGTTCATCGCGTTTCCACCTGCTGTGCGGCCGCAGAGTCGGCTTCGAGATCGTCAAGGAAACGATCAATGACACGAGAGGTCAGTTCCTGATCTTTCAGGTGCTCACCGATGATCTTCTCCGCCAATTCGCTGGCCAAGAGTCCAACATCGGAACGCAAGGAGATTTCTGCGGCCTGACGTTCGGCAAGAATCTGACGCTCCGCGGTATCGATGATCCGCGCGGATTCGTCCTGAGCTTCCGATCTGGCGGCCTGGATGATCCTCTTGGCATCTTCGTGAGCAGCGTCGCGAATTCCCTGGGCATCCACCTGGGCTTGACGAATGAGTTCGTCACGTTCCCGAGCGGCAGCAGCCCGGTCTTCTTTCGCCTTTTCCGCAGCTCCCAGCCCCTCGGCGATCTTCTCTTGGCGTTCATCGAGCGTCTGGTAGAGACGCGGCAGTGCGAACTTGCCAACGATGATCAGGAGGACGAGGAGAACAACCGCCGACCAGAAGATCTCATACAGCGGTGGGAAGACAACGTCGAGACCCCCGACTTCCTCCCCCGACGCAGCGATAATCTGGTTCATCAGAATCAACGAACGATCAGCGGAAGAACGAAGCCAATGAGGCCCAGAGCCTCAACCATACCGGCACCAATAATCATGTTGGTGAACAGTCGGCCAGCAACCTCAGGCTGACGCGCGGTCGACTCCTGGGTCTTCCCGACGAGGATGCCAATACCAATTCCCGGGCCAAGAGTAGCCAGGCCGTAGCCGAGATAGGCAAGTGCAGCGTTGGTCATGGTGATTATTCCTTCTGGTTGAACGCCCGGGGGCGTTGGGTTTCATCGATCGACCTAGTGGCTTTCGATGGACAACTTGATGTAAACAGCGGAGAGGATCGTGAAAATGTACGCCTGGATGAAGGCAACAAAAATCTCGAACCCCGTCATGATGAACATCGCCGCTCCGGTCAGCACACCCGTCGCTGAGAGAGCGGAGAGCTGCTGAAGGAGGAACGCTGTTCCAAAGTAGGTCATGCCAAGAAGCAAGTGCCCGGCGATCATGTTGCACAGGAGACGCAAGGTCAGCGTCACCGGACGGACAATGAAGTTCGACAGGAATTCAATCGGCGTGATGAGGAGGTAGATCGGCTTGGGTAAGCCCGCGGGCACAAGCTGAGACTTCAAGAATCCACCAACCCCGTGCGCACGGATCCCCGCACCGATGAAAATCACGTAGGAGATGAGTGCGAAGACCAGCGGAACCGCGACCACCGACGAGGCAGCAATGTTGATTCCAGGGATCACACCGGCAAGATTCATGAAAAGCACCGAGAAAAAGGCAAACCCGGTGAAACCTGCGAAGCGACGCCCCTGCTTGTTCCCCAGCATCTCCAGCGCAACGTTCGTACGAATGTACTCCGCGATCACCTCGATAACGGCTTGGCCGCGGCCCGGAATGAGCTTGGGACGACGGGCAACACCAAGCATCACCAGAATCAGGAGGAGGGCCATAATGACACGTGCAAGCGTGAGGCGATTAGCCTCAAAGAACGTGCCGTCACCGAAGATTGCCGAGGGGAAGAAGTCTGCAAGTCCCGGCTGATGAGGAGCCTTCGTGAACGCGGGAACCGCCGTGACCGCAATGACGACAACGAGGAGGCCACACAGCACCCAGTACCACAGCGGCAACGGCTTCTTCGCGGCCTTCTGCGAAGTTACGCTTTGAGTAGTCAGGGGGACCTCCTGAGCGTCTCGAACATCGTTGGCGGACAAGTTTTCTTCCTCGTCAAGGAACCTCGTATATGGTACCAGCACCCGGCGTTGTTACCAGTCCCCGTCACCCGCATTCCCCCGATGAGTGTCCATGTTCACGCCTGATTTTGGCGCGCGCACGTCAACCCGCACTGAACGTCCCTGAGGGTGCGCGCTCGTCCTCGTCAATGAGAAGAGGAATCTCCGCTAAGAAACGACTGGTCGACAGTCATCTGACGCATCGACGACAGAACGAAAACCTGCGAGAACGATGCGACAAGAATCGCGAGGATCGCCGCGATTGCGGGGAAACGAATATCGACACCAAGGGCACGCGGAACGTAGAGACTGAGAATGAGAATCCCCACCTTCACCGCGTAGGACCCAAGCACCCAGGCAACGACGCGCGAGGAGTCACGGCTGGCACGCGCAAGGAAAAACCACTCTGCCACGAGGACGAGGAGGGTCGTTGCCACCGCAAGGCACGCGGATAAGGCAGGCATGTGCAGGACGAGGGCGACGATGCCCTCACCGAGAACGAGGACAACCCCGGCGACGCTCAGGAGATGAACCAAACGGCGAATCGCCTGATCAAGGGGGCTCATCGGCGACAAAGACGAAGATGGCACGAAGGTCACTCCTTGGAAGTGGGAGGCAGCACCCGTCGTCGGTTCGCGGAACGAGACAGGTGACGCGCATTGGGGAATTCAGACAAGGTCAAGGCAACCGCAACCAAGAAAGCCGGAATCGTAAAGACAAGGACCCGGGTCCACTCAGTGACGAGTAACCCAACGGCGGGGAGGCAGACAATTGCCGTCCACATCCACAGGATCGCCACGACCGATCGGTGCGAGTGTCCACGCAGAAGAAGCCGGTCATGGAAATGCGAACGATCTGCCTTGAAGGGGCTGTGACCGCGAAGCATTCGGCGGATCGACGTCACAACAAGATCCGCTACCGGCATGAAAATCACCGACAGAGGCAGCAGAAGCGGCAGCACACCAACGAAGATCTGCTGACCCCCCAACTGCGACGGGTCGATCTGGCCGGTGACAATAATGCCCGCTCCGGCAAGAACGAGACCAAGAGTTTCCGCTCCCCCACCCATCATGATCGAGGACGGGTGGAAATTGAACCACAGGAAACCCAGGCACACGCCCATGAGGGCAATGACTGCCAGCGACGCGGTTGTCGCATAGGACGCTGCGCCCATGATCCGGGTGAGGATGTAGGAATAGATAAAGAACGCTCCCGCTCCGATCGCGACCATTCCGGCAGCGAGCCCATCAAGTCCGTCAATGAAGTTCACCGCGTTGACGATGCCGACGACAAGGAAAACCGTGACGATGAGCGACAGCCGCGATGAGCCGATCGTCACACCGAAAATCGGGAAGGTCACCAGCTGAACACCGTAGAAGGCCATGACTCCGGCGATGAGGATCTGACCGGCAAGTTTCGCCATCCAGTCGAGCTCAAAGATGTCGTCAATGACCCCCAAGACACACATGGCGGCCGCGGCTCCCATGAGCGCCCAAGGAACGTGTGTTGTAAAGAGCGGAACCATGTACGGGATCCGCGATGCCACAAGCATCGTCACAAGCAATCCGATGGTCATCGCGACCCCGCCGAGGCGTGGAATAGGCTGGGCCTGAAGGTCTCGGCTCCTGAGCTCAGGAACAATCCCCCACGTGACGCATGCCCACCGTACGAGGGGAGTCATCAACACGGTGACCCCCATCGCGACGAGCATGAGGAGGAGATAAACCTTCATCCGTTGCGGGTTTTCCTTTGTTCTCGAAAGTCGTGTCAGTCTCTGGCGTGGCATCGAGGCCGAGAGCGGTTGTTCAGATTCCTTCCCAAGCGAAGCTGCGGACACAGCCTACGACGAGCAACGCTGACTTAAACGGACCGAACGTCACACCCGATCACCTCAGACAGCTGCGACAAGGATAAAGCGCCGACGCGGATTGCGGCGACCCCGCCATGCGCAAGGTCAAGAATCGTTGAGGGGGTTGAGGACTGTGTCGGTCCGGCATCAACGTACCCTGCGATTGAGTCACCGAATGCCTCTTGCGCTTGGGCAACAGTGGTTGCTGGTGGCTGCCCCGTCTTATTCGCACTGGTCACAGCCATCGGCCCGGTTTTTTCCAGCAGGGTGAGCATCGCCGGATGATTCGGCATACGCAAGGCAACCGTCCCACCGGTTTCCCCCAGATCCCATCCCAGGTTCGGCCTCGCCGGAAGGATCACGGTCAGCGCACCCGGCCAGAAAGTCCCCGTCAAAGCTCCCACCGCCTCAGCGGCTGACCTCGGGATGATACAGATTTTCTCAATGTCATCTGGGTGATGGACGAGGACGGGCGGCGGCATATGCCTGCCCCGGCCTTTGGCTGCGAGCACATTGAGCACGGCCTCGGGATCATCGGCTCGCGCACCAATTCCATACACCGTATCCGTGGGAACAACGAGGACGCCGCCTGCACTAACCAGGTCGCTCGCCAATGTCAAGTCGTCACAGTTCCACGAGGGAATCACTGAAAATACGTGTGCCGTCACGGAAGAATTCTCTCACTTCTCACTGCGTGACCCGAAGATACAGCGGCGGTTTCATCCGAAAGTACGACTGCGCAATCACCTGAGCGAGGTGCTCGTGCCCGAAGAAAACGCTCGGTTCCGCCAAGATCGCGTTGTGTCGTGATGTCAACGAAGCCGAGTTTTTGCGCAGCGTGGCGCATGAGGGACGATTGGCTCGGTGAATGTTCAACAACAACCAGTCCACCGGGGGCAAGAAAGTCTCGGGCGCGGCGAAGAATCGCCGTCGGAACGTCCATCCCGTCCTCGCCTCCACCGTAGAGAGCGAGCGCAGGATCAGCCGCAGCCTCAGGTTGTGTCGGCGCTTCACATGGGGGAACGTAAGGGGGATTTGACACAACAACATCAACTAATCCGTTGAGTTCTGACAAAACCTGAGCGTCGGTGGCATCCCCGGGGACAACGCGAACCCCGCCGGGAGCAAGCCGGTCAACGTTTACCCGAGCAAGACCCACGGCATCGGGATCGAGTTCGACAGCGTACACGCGGGACCCGGGAACTTCCGTTGCCACCGCCAGTGCAATCGCCCCCGAACCTGTGCACAGGTCAACAACGATCGGAGATTGTTGCGCGTCCTCGTTCACTGGTGTGCGCGGCGTCGTGGCATTGATCGTGCGAAGGTGATCGATAGCCGCTCCCGCAACACTTTCTGTCTCTGGACGAACAACGAACACGCCGGGCGCCGAGCGCAATGTCAGGGAACGGAAGTACATTCGTCCCGTGATGTGCTGCAAAGGCACGCGCGCACACCGTCGATGAACACCATCAATGAATCGGTGGATCACATCGGCATCGACCGGTTGAGGAATACTCCACGTTGAGCTCGTCTGCGCAGCCCATTCGAGGAGCTCTCGTGCCTCAATATGACCATTGACCTCGCCGATCGCACTCAGCTGCATCCTTGCCCAGCGCAGCAGTGAGGCAACCGTTGTTCCGGGATTGTCGTCCTCGTCTGGCTGACCGTCACCGACGAAGGTCCGCCGCTCAGCCATTCGCCGCGGATGCCAGGCGCTCGGCCTCGTCAACTTCCTGAAGCGAGGCAATGACATCGGTGAGCGCCCCAGCAAGTACCTGGTCGAGATTGTGGGCTTTGTATCCCGTTCGGTGATCAGTGATCCGATTCTCAGGGAAGTTATACGTCCGAATACGTTCCGAACGGTCGACCGTGCGCACCTGCGACCTGCGCTGAGCGGATGCTTCCTCTTCTTTGCGTGTCCGAGCCTCTGCCGCCAGACGTGACGCGAGGACGCGCAGTGCCGCCTCTTTGTTCTGCAATTGCGACTTCTCGTTCTGCATCGACACGACAATTCCTGAGGGCAGGTGCGTGATACGAACCGCAGAATCCGTTGTGTTCACGGACTGTCCGCCGGGGCCCGAGGACCGATACACGTCAATGCGCAGGTCATTGGGGTCAATGACGATTTCGCCCTCGTCCTCGATCTCAGGCATGACAAAAACTCCGGCGGCGCTGGTGTGGATGCGTCCTTGAGATTCCGTCACAGGAACGCGCTGCACGCGGTGAACCCCACCCTCAAATTTCAGATGTGCCCACACGCCCTGGTCAGGTGCAGGAGTCCCTTTTGCTCGAATCGCTAGGGTGATGTCTTTATAGCCGCCGAGTTCCGTGTGGGTCGCCGACAGCTCCGTGACGCTCCACCCCTGTGTCTCGGCGTATCGCGCATACATTCGGGCCAGATCCGACGCGAAAAGCGCCGACTCTTCTCCCCCCTCGCCCGCTTTGATTTCGAGAATAGTGTCGAGGGCGTCCTCGGGATCACGGGGAGCAAGGATCGTCATTAACGCATCGTGGGCGTTGTCGAGTTCATTTTCGAGGGCGGGGATCTCTTCAGCGAAACTGGAATCCTCATCGGCGAGTTCCCGGGCCGCTCCCAGGTCATCACGGGCCGCAGTGAAACGATCAGCCGCAGCCTTGATACGTCCCAGCTCGGCGTAACGACGCCCGACCTTACGCATGAGCGAAGGATCAGCCAGGGTCTGCGGGGCAGACATCTGCGCCTCAACCTCACGGTATTCGTTGAGAATGGGGCCGAGAGCCGAAAGCTCGTCGTCCGCAGGATTTTCAGAAGTCATCGGGTTGTCTCCAACTCACAGGGTCGTCACCGGCACACACAGGTCTGTCGGTCGAAAGAAAGCCTAGCGAAGATGTGGGGTTATTGGCCAAAACGTGTTGGTTTTGTGTTAGTAGGTTTCGTGCCAGGTGCCGTTGTGGTGGAAGTCGGTCCAGTTAACGCCAGTGCCCCAGTGTTCGATTTGGGTTTGTGCGTTTGCTCGGTGTCTGGTGGTTTCGAACAGGTTGATGATCTGTTGGTCGGTGATCGTGTGCTTAAGGATGTGGGCTGGTGTGCCGGGATATTCGGTGTGCAGGTAGCACCACCACAAGGCGGTTTTGACTTGGTGATCAAGGCTCATCCCCCGATGAACACGCAGCAAGGCCCTCAGTTGGGCGTTAATCCCTCCCTCGATCAGATTCGAAGTCCTAGGAATGGGATCAGCATCGACATGGAGTCTGGGGTCAAGATAGGTAAACAGAGTGCCTTTCTTGACCAGCGTGTTCAGCGAGTTCTTCGCCTGGATCAACCGGGCGTGGGTGGGAACCCACCGGCCGTTAGGTAGGCGCGTCTGCTGGGCGAGGAACGTCTTATACGCGTTGTTCCAGTGGGCAAGATGGCTCATCCATTGAGTTGCCTGATCGAGTGTGTCAATCCTTAAGAGGGCTTTAGCCAGGGCATACAGGTCAACACCTGCCTGGGTGCGAGGCCGGGTCGTGGTCTTACGCTTGACCGCGCTAAAAGCATGAAACGTGCAGCGTTGAATCCGGGTTCCAGGCCAAGTAGCGGCGACAGCACTGGCGATTCCCTGCCCACCATCACAGACCATAACATCTGGGGGTGCAATACGAGACATCAAAGACTGCCAGGCGCGGGTGGTTTCACCCTTGGCCACATACCAGCCAAGAACATGAGTTTTCGTGCAAGCAATGAGGATCACGAGCTTGTGGGACAGATAGATCCCGTCAACAAACACCACATGACAAACCTCATCAACGAGGGGACTAACCGGCCACAAACACCAAAACGGCTCGTTACGCCGCCGCAGTGTACGAGCCTGTCCACCGTGATCAGCCAGAGTGTACTTACCCGTAACAAAGTCCAAAAACGCTGCGAAATCACGGGCCCGAACGTCACTACTCCGCGACTGGCTTGCCCTGCACATCCGACACCGAAATCGTGGCCTACCAGCTTGCGTTGAACCCCATTTTTGCGTTACGCCACCACAGATCTTGCATCGAGGATTTCCCATCCCCCAATCCAAGCCGACTCCAACACCGAATTTGCCCCGTAATATCAATAAAAAACCAGGATAAAACCAACACGAAATGGCCAACCAAAAACTCGAGCCGAAACGAGTCCAACACCCACTTTCCCCCGCCATACCAACGAAAAACAACCCAAAAACCAACACGCTTTGGCCAATAGGCCAAGATGTGCAATGGCGCCGGTGACTGGCATCACCGGCGCCATCAACGAAACCTCATTCACGCAGTGAACTCAGCTCACTTCGACGGGCGAACACGCTTGCCGTAGCGAGCCTCGAACTTCGCAACACGACCACCGGTATCGAGGATCTTCTGCTTGCCCGTGTAGAACGGGTGGCAGGCCGAGCACACGTCAACGCGCATCTCGCCGGTGGTGATTGTCGAACGTGTCTGGAACGAGTTGCCGCAGGTACAGGTCACAACCGTGTCCACGTATTCAGGGTGAATACCCTTCTTCATTTTGACTCCTGGTTCGTTGAGTGCCCCGGGTCCGGATTCGTCAATCGCTCCATATCCGATGATGCGTATTGTTCCGTCAGGGGCGCACCCCTCGGCGACGAACCGGTGAACCGGAAACCGACCGGGATATTATGCCAATTTTCTCAGCGAATAGAAACCCGAACTGAGGATATCGGCGGGTGACATGGCAGACACCCGCAGGGCCAGCTATCCCTTAAGACCCCTGCGAGCCAAAACTACCCTGCCATTTCCGCAATCGAAAACCCCGGTGGAGAGGCTAAGAATGAACCGCTCCACCGGGGAATTCTGAATATCACTGTCAGTCAGTTCCGGGTGTCGTCTTCTGAACGAGCATGAGGAACTCAGCATTCGACTGGGTTTCTTTGAGTTTTTCAAGAACCAGTTCGAGGCCGGACTGCTGATCCAGCGTTCCCAGAACGCGGCGCAGCTTCCACATGATCCGCAGTTCTTCCGGCTTGAACAGCATCTCTTCGCGGCGAGTACCCGATGCGTTGACATCGATGGCCGGGAAGATGCGACGATCTGCCAGTTGACGCGACAGTCGCAGCTCCATGTTGCCGGTGCCCTTGAATTCCTCGAAGATCACTTCGTCCATCTTCGATCCCGTTTCAACGAGGGCGGATGCGATAATTGTCAGCGATCCACCTTCCTTGAGGTTACGGGCACCACCGAAGAACTTCTTCGGCGGGTAGAGCGCTGAGGCATCAACACCACCGGAAAGAATTCGACCCGACGCCGGAGCAGCAAGGTTGTATGCACGGGACAGACGCGTGAGGGAATCAAGAAGAACAACAACATCCTGTCCCAGCTCAACAAGACGCTTCGCGCGCTCAATAGCAAGCTCCGCGACAATCGTATGGTCGGATGCTGGACGGTCGAAGGTTGAGGCAATGACCTCACCATTGACAATCGAGCGCATATCCGTGACTTCTTCGGGACGCTCGTCAACGAGGACAACCATGAGGTGTACCTCGGGATTATTGACTTCGATCGCCTTGGCAATCTGCTGAATGACCATCGTCTTGCCGGCCTTCGGAGGCGAGACAATGAGCCCGCGCTGTCCCTTACCAATCGGGGCAACAAGGTCAATGACGCGAGGAGTGTACGCCTTCGCCGAGGTTTCCAAACGCAGCTGCTCCGTTGGGTACAGCGGCGTCAACTTGCCGAATTCACGTCGCGCCTGCGCATCCTCAACGGTCATGCCGTTAACGGAGTCAACGCGAACAAGCGCGTTGTACTTTTGACGCTGACGTTCTCCCTCGCGAGGGAGGCGAACTGCTCCGGCAACTGCATCTCCCGCGCGCAGTCCCCACCGACGCACATTCCCCAGGGTGACATAGACGTCATTAGGGCCGGGCAGGTAGCCTGACGTGCGCACAAAGGCGTGGTTGTCTTGCACATCGAGGATGCCGGCGATGGGCGCGAGCTGCTGCTCATCGAGGGGCTGCTCGTCGCGACCATTGTGGCGTTCACGCCGGTCGCGGTTATTCCCCCGATCGCCCCGGTCTCCACGATCGTTACGCTCGCCGCGATCATTGCGGTCGTTCCTGTTACGGTCACGACGCCGGTTGCGGTCACGACGATTGCGTCCGCGGCTATCGAAATCGTCACCTTCAGGCAGTTCAATCGAATCGAGGCCACGACTTGAACGAGGTTGACGCGCAGCCTCGTCACCGGCATTGTCTGAGGTTTCGCTTGGCGTGGCCGAGCGAATGGGTTCCGGAAGTTCGATGGTCACCTGCGAGGGTTCACTTGGTTCGGAAACGGCAGCACGACGGCGAGTCCGACGTTTCGGAGCCGCACTGGGTTCGGCCTGCTGCGTGGAGGATTCTGCTGTTTCAACGGCCGCATCGACGGGGAGCTGATCAGTTGGTGTTTCCTCGGAAGTCTGTGCGACGCGCCGGGCGGGGCGTCCGCGACGAGCAGCGGATCGTTCCCGCTGCTGCGATTCGTTCGTGGTCTTCTGGGATGCCGAGGCCGCTGGGCGGGAAGCCGGGGGTTGCACCGATGCGCTCAATGCTTCCACGAGCTCGGATTTACGCATCTTTGATTTGCCTTTGATCCCGACCCGCGAAGCGAGAGCTTGAAGTTCGGCGAGCTTCATTGTCGAAAGCGACTCTCGTGTCACTTCAGCATCTTGTTGGTTGCTCACTCATTTTCCTTACTGGAAATGCCCACAATGGGCGGAATTGGATTCCCGTAAATTCGGGGTGATACGCGGCGGACTTGATGCCGTCACACGTTGATCAGGATGCCGCGCGAGACGGCTGGTCACGTGGACCGTTGTGTTGATAGTAGCAACTCTTCGCCTCGCATCCACTCCGATAGCGAAGAATTTTCCCTCCGTGCGCCTTAAATCACACGACCGGGGTGGAGTGCACAGATCTTTCCCCTCCTCTTCATTGACGAGGACGAGCGCGCGTCTTCCCCTGTGAACGAGGGTCAGCTAGTCCGCAGTTCCCGTTGGTCCCGCCAAACGACCACGGGTAATTCGCACGCCGGCCCCAGACACCTTCAGGGGAACAACACGCCATCCGGCTCCCTCAGCCTGGCGAATGATCGTCGCTGACACGGGTTCCAGAGACAGCACTGTTGGTCCTGCTCCGGAGATCACGGCAGCAAGGCCCGCACTGCGAAGCCAATCAACGAGTGCCGCAGAGGACTCCATCGATGAACGACGATATTCCTGGTGAAGTCGATCCTTAGTGGCATCCATGAGGAGATCATGGAATGACGACCCCTCGGGGATTTCGGCGGCCCCCGACAGGAGCCCAGAAAGCAGCGCCGAGCGAGCAACGTTAAATCGCGCATCACTGTGACTGACGGATTGAGGAAGAGCGGCACGCGCCGACGTTGTTGATAACTCAAATCCGGGGATGAACACCACCGGTTGAATACCGGCCGGAGGAGTCATCTGGATCGCACCGACGCGTTCATTGTCTGCCCACGCAATCGTGACCCCGCCGAAGACGGCCGGAGCAACGTTATCGGGGTGTCCCTCGATGTGCGTTCCGATTTCCAACTGATCCTGAGCGCACAGAACCTCGTCCTCGCCAATCAGGGCGCGCGCCAGCGCCACTCCCGCAACAATCGCTGAAGCTGATGACCCGAGACCACGCGAATGCGGGATGCGGTTACGGCAACGCATCCGGATCCCGACCTGCGGAGCCCCCACGTGATCTAAGGCGAGACGCAGCGATGAGACAACGAGGTTCGTGTCGTCGACTGCAACTGTGCCCGCACCTTCCCCTTCAACGACAACGGATGTTGGTCCGGCGGTTGCATGAACCGCGATCTCATCCCACAGGTCCAACGCCATGCCCATGCAGTCGAAGCCCGGCCCGAGATTGGCCGTGGTTGCGGGCACCTTCACCGCAACGAAGTCATCACGCAGACGCACAGTGACTACTCCCCTTCTACGCGTATCGCCGAGGTGACTTCTCGGACCGCATCGGATTGTCCGAGTGCGTTGACGACGGCGCGAAGATCGGCTTCGCGGGCGAGGTGCGTTGTTGCGATGATGACGCATGCTCCGGGTTCTTTGTCGTCACGCTGGTGAACGGATTGGATCGACACTCCGTGGCGCGCAAAAATTCCCGCGACGTCGGAGAGGACGCCGAGTCTGTCTTCGACTTGCATCCGAATCTGGTAGCGGGTTTTCGCTGTGCCGGGGTCAAGGATGGGGAGGTGGGCGTAGACGGATTCACGCGGGGCGTGACCGCCGTATGCCCGGTGATGAGCAGCGGCAACGAGGTCGGAAAGAACGGCGGATGCTGTGGGAGCTCCCCCGGCTCCCTGGCCGTAGAACATCAGGCGGCCAGCGGCTTCACCTTCGACGAGGATCGCGTTGAATGCCTCGTCAACGGCAGCCAGTGGATGATCCAGTGGAACGAGGGTGGGGTGGACGCGCATGGACACGCCTTCGCGCCCGTCCTCGCCGATTCGACGTTCCGCGATGGCCAGGAGCTTAATCGTCCGATGGAAGTAGGCGGCCTCGCTCATGTCCTCGGCGGTAATTGAGGTGATTCCTTCAACGGCAACGTCTTCGATTCCCACGCGCGTGTGGAATGCGAGCGAGGCAAGGATCGAACACTTTGCCGCCGCATCGAGTCCGTCAACATCTGCGCTGGGATCGGCTTCGGCAAATCCGAGGTCCTGCGCCTTCTTTAAGGCGTCCTCGTAGGTCATGCCCTGGCTGTTCATCGCGCCGAGGATAAAGTTCGTTGTCCCGTTGACGATTCCCATGACCTTCGTGATGCGGTCTCCCGCAAGCGACTCACGCAGGCCATACACCACCGGAACAGCACCTGCCACGGCTGCTTCGTAGTACAGGTCGGCTCCCGATTCGGCTGCCGCGGCGTAAAGCTCTGGTCCGTGAGCGGCGAGCAGCGCCTTGTTACCTGTGACCACGGAGATTCCGTCGTTGAGCGCGCGAAGAACTAGGGTGCGTGCTGGCTCAATTCCGCCGATGAGTTCAACAACGATATCCATGCCCGTGATTGCCTCATCCGGGGAGGTTGTGAGCAATGCGGGGTCAATGGGGGCATCTCGCCTCGCGTCAACATTCCTCACGAGGACGCGCGCAACTTCCATGCGTGCTCCCGAACGCGCAGCGAAGTCGTCGGATTGCTCGGTGAGCATCCGGATGACCTGCGATCCGACGGTTCCGGCTCCGAGGACACCAACCTTGAGGGAGGGGTAGCGTGAATCCACTGTTGTTCTCCGTTGTCGTGGGACGTGATGACGCGAGGATGCGTCTGCGCCATTTTATGGGGCACTGCGCTGCTCCTCGACATGAGTCCGGCCCGTGGCCACATCGACGCAGCATCATCGTGTCGTGCCGTTGAAGACTCAATCGTTTCCACAGTGGCCAATACCACGTTCACGGGGTGATATAAACCGCGAAATGTTGAGCGTTCACATCCATTGAGAGAAAATACATACAGCATCTTTGAGCACGTCGATGGTCGTTTAGTCCTATCCGCGTGACAATGGACGCGATGCCTATCCGGCACAACAACGGAGTTGCTCCGTACTACCGAAGCCCCCATCGGGGAACGGATCATTCGAGAAGAGGAAAGATGACGACTGAGCAGACCGTTTCTGACGCCCACACAACGGACGCCTGGGACGGATTCAACACAGGAAATTGGGACCGTGAGATCGATGTCCGCGATTTCATTCAACGGAACTACACCCCCTACGAAGGTGATGCGTCATTCCTCTCAGGCCCAACCGATAAAACTCTGCGTGTCTGGGACACCCTGGAGAAGACCTACCTCTCCGAAGAGCGCAAGGTCCGCATCCTCGATGTCGACACTCACACTCCCGCCGACATCGATGCGTTTAAGCCCGGCTACATTAGCGAGGACGACGACGTCATTGTCGGTCTCCAAACGGATGCTCCACTCAAGCGCGCGATGATGCCCAACGGTGGCTGGCGCATGGTTGAGACCGCGATCAAGGAGGCCGGCAAAGAGGTCGACCCCGAAGTGAAGAAGATCTTCACCAAGTACCGCAAAACTCACAACGACGCAGTCTTCGACATCTACACTCCCCGTATTCGCGCGGCTCGCTCCTCCCACATCATCACCGGTCTTCCGGATGCTTATGGGCGCGGCCGAATCATTGGTGACTACCGACGCGTTGCCCTCTACGGCGTTGACCGCCTGATTGAAGACAAGCAGGCAGCGAAGGACCGGTACGCAGATCAGCCGTTCTCTGAGCACTGGGCGCGCTACCGCGAGGAACACTCCGAGCAGATCAAGGCCCTCAAGAAACTCAAGACGATGGCCGCAGACTACGGCTTCGACATCTCCGGTCCCGCGCGTAACGCGAAGGAAGCCGTCCAGTGGACGTACTTCGGCTACCTCGCATCCGTGAAGTCTCAGGATGGCGCGGCCATGTCGATCGGTCGTCTTTCGGGTTTCCTCGACATCTACTTTGAGCGCGATCTCGCCAAGGGCCTCATCACCGAGGAAGACGCTCAGGAGATCATCGATGCGCTGGTTATCAAGCTGCGCATCACGCGATTCCTGCGCACCATCGACTACGATCAGATTTTCTCCGGTGACCCCTACTGGGCCACGTGGTCCGACGCCGGGTTTGGTGACGATGGACGCACGCTCGTCACCAAGACGTCTTTCCGTTTGCTTCAGACCCTGCGCAATCTTGGTCCCGCACCCGAGCCGAACATCACGATCTTCTGGGATGAGGCTTTGCCGAAGGGATACAAGGATTTCTGTGCCGCCATTTCTATCGAAACCTCGTCCATTCAGTACGAGTCCGACGGCCAGATCCGCGAGCACTGGGGCGACGACGCTGCGATTGCCTGCTGTGTTTCCCCGATGCGTGTGGGCAAGCAAATGCAGTTCTTCGGCGCGCGCGTCAACGCTGCAAAGTCCCTGCTCTACGCGATCAACGGTGGCCGCGACGAAATGTCGGGCAAGCAGATCGTCACCGGCCTGTCCGGGATCGAGGGCGACGGCCCGCTTGACTTCGACGAGGTGTGGGCAAAGTACGAGGACATGCTCGATTGGGTTGTCGGCACCTATGTTGAAGCCTTGAACATCATCCACTACTGCCACGACCGTTATGCGTACGAGTCCGTTGAGATGGCTCTGCATGACTCCGAGATCATTCGGACGATGGGCTGCGGTATCGCCGGTCTGTCGATCGTTGCCGACTCACTCTCGGCGATCAAGTACGCCAAGGTCACGCCCGTTCGTGATGAGACCGGCCTCGTTGTCGATTACATTACCGAGGGCAACTTCCCGACCTACGGCAATGACGATGACCGCGCCGACGATATCGCCGCAACAATCGTTCACACGATTATGGACAAGATCCGCGCGATCCCGATGTACCGCGATGCCATTCCCACGCAGTCGGTCCTGACGATCACGTCGAATGTTGTGTACGGAAAGGCCACGGGTTCTTTCCCCTCGGGTCACAAGGCCGGAACGCCTTTCGCTCCGGGTGCTAACCCTGAGAACGGCATCGACACGCACGGCATGGTTGCCTCGATGTTGTCGGTCGGCAAGCTCGATTACAACGATGCTCTCGACGGCATTTCTCTGACCAACACGATCACCCCGTCCGGTCTGGGACGCACGAAGGATGAGCAGATCGAGAACCTCGTGGGCATCCTCGACGCCGGATTCGTTCCGGATGATTCTTGCGACGTCCCCGTCACAGTTGGCAACTAAGACACAGCAAATATCCCCACAGCGTGTGGTCGCAAGGGACCTCACATCCCGTTGACCACGCAGTGACCACCATTTAAGGAGAAGAACATGGCTACGAAAACCTACGAAGAACGTCTCGCCTCGATGAAAGCTGCTCGCGCGGAACGCGGCCAGTCCGATGCTCTCTACCATGCGAACATCAACGTCCTTGACCGCGCCACCCTCGAGGACGCGATCGATCACCCGGAGAAGTACCCGAACCTCACCGTTCGCGTCTCCGGCTACGCGGTGAACTTCGTTAAGCTCACCCGTGAGCAGCAGCTGGACGTTCTGTCCCGGACCTTCCACCACTCGGCCTGATTAACGACAACTCTCGGGTGTGTGGGACTGCGAGGTCTCACGCCCCGAGGCGGCGTTTAACGCCGTTGTCTGCGTCAGGGCGGGCAGTTCGGGGGCGCAGAGCCGTCAGGGGTTCTGCGCCCCAAAAATATCCGATGACAGGACCTTTTCGACGACATATGACCAGTTCTTTGAGCGTTGCTCCCGTGGGTGACGGCACCTCGCTGATCCACATGGGCCCACGCAGTAGCTCCGACTCCGACGCTGAGACGCGCGATTCAGATTTCGATGCGCCCGCGGTTCGGACCATCGGTCAGGGGGTTGCGGGTCTGACGGAACTCACCGATCTCGAACGTTCCGAACGTCTTGCGATGATGCGCGAGGGAACCCTCGGATCGGTCCACTCGTGGGAACTTGTGACGGCGGTTGACGGTCCCGGAACGCGCTTGACGGTGTTCCTCAACGGGTGCCCGTTGCGTTGCCTGTACTGTCACAACCCCGACACCTTCCTCATGAAGAATGGTGCCCCGGTCACCGACACGGAGTTACTGGCGAAAATTCGCCGTTATCGACGGGTTTTCCGTGCCAGCGGCGGCGGAATCACCCTGTCGGGCGGCGAGGTCCTCATGCAGCCCGCGTTTGTCCGCCGGATCCTGCGCGGTGCAAAAGAACTCGGGGTTCATACGTGCATTGACACCTCGGGTTTCCTCGGTGCCAACTGTGATGATGACATGCTTGACGATATTGACCTGGTGCTGCTGGATGTGAAGTCCGGCGATCCGGAGACGTACACGAAGGTCACGGGGCGTCAGTTGCAGCCGACAATCGATTTCGGGGATCGAATTGCTGCTCGCGGTGGATCCACGCGTATCTGGATTCGTTTCGTTTTGGTTCCCGGGCTCACGGATGATGGAGAGAACATCGCCCGCGTTGGTGAGATTATTTCTCGGTGGCGATCAGTTATCGACCGAGTCGAGGTTTTGCCTTTCCATCAGCTGGGCCGTGACAAGTGGGCAGCGCTGGGCATTGACTACGCATTAGAGGAGACAAAACCCCCGTCGGTTGAAGCCACTGAGAAGGTCCGAGAGTACTTCAGATCCCTCGGGTTCCAGACCCACTGACGCCTTGCCTCACCCCACACGAAAGAGGCCTGCGGATCACCGATTGCGGATGCGTAGACATCACCGCACTAACGGCTACACACTCAGGATAGCCTCTGCCACGTCACGCTCATCAGCTATGCGGCAATCTGCCTCTGAGCTGCATCGAGAGTCGCGGGTTCCTGATGGAGCCTGGACATCCGAAGATATTCGAGGATCGCTTCCAGGTCCCCTATCGGGGCCGCGGGGTCTTCGGGATGCCATTGCACTCCGAGGATCGGCAGGCGTGTGTGCTCAATTGCCTCGACGATGCCGTCCTCAGCGCGAGCACTCACCGCAAGATCTGTTCCCAGTTCCTCGACACATTGGTGATGGGCGGAGGAAACGTCGAGTCGTTCATGGCCGGGATAGATGGACGCAAGCTGTGTATTCTGCGCAATCGTCACCGGATGGCGAACGAATATGCGATCCTCAAGGATCAACGGGTTGTTGTGCTCACCTGATTCAATATGTTGGGTGAGGGTCCCACCGAAAGCAACGTTGAGAATCTGCATTCCGCGACAGATCCCCACAAGCGGCGTGTTCGTGGCTGCGGCGTAGCGCGCGAGAGCCAGTTGAGCGTGGTCTGCGCGAAGCCAGTGGCGTCCTTCGTCTTCGTATCCCTGGCTTTTGCCGTAGCAGGACGGGTGCACGTCCTCGCCACCCATGACGATGATTGCGTCAGCCTCATGGGCTCGTAGGGGGATTCCCTCAGGGCCGTCGAGTTGGGCGTATTCCCGGATGATGTTCCACGAGGACGAGGCGGCGGTGATGATACGTTCCCACAGGCACATGATGAGTGCGTCATACATCGGATCTCCTGGTCGGCTTGGCAGGACATTCGAGATGAGCAACGTCGGCTTGTGGGCTGTCATAATCGCCATCATGACAGCCCGATTTATGCGAAGATCGCAGCGTTCGCAACGTGGACAACTGTGACGCCCCTACGGAACATTCTGTTGTTTGTTCTCCCCTCTGCCCCATCTTCTCCGGCGCGGCATCCACGCCACATGACCACAGACCATCCGTGACGGATAGTGAACGTCAACATCCGCTGTCGTGAATACGTCGATTCGAGCCGGCGAGAACTAGACTTGGTGCAGCTGCCAACCGCAGGAACTCGACGACGACGAAGAGGACACGCTGTGAAGCATTCGAAGATGTCAGGAACTGAAATCACCCTTCAATCCGGGGACTACACCGCGCGGATTGTCACCGTTGGAGCCGGACTCGCCGGCCTCACTCTCCAGGGACACGACCTGATTATCGGCCATTCAGTTGATGAGCTTCCTCCCTCATACCTGGGCAAGACACTCATGCCGTGGCCAAATCGTATCAGCCGTGGAACCTACACGTGGGAAGGGCAAACCTATGAGGTTCCCGTCAATGAATTCTCAACGGGAGCGGCTCTTCACGGCTTCATGTGCTGGGAAGACTGGAGAGTCGTCCACGCCGATCATGATTCTGCAACGCTGGGCGCACTCATCTCGCCGCGCTACGGGTATCCGTGGGCGTTGGAAGCGTGGGTCACCTACGCTGTGCACTCAACGCGCGGACTCACGGTGACACTTTCGGCGAAGAATGTTGGCTCCGAACCCGCACCCTACGGCGTGTCCTCCCACCCCTACCTCAGTGTTGACGGCAAGACGGTTGATCAATGCGAGCTCACCGTTCCCGCTGATCTCGTTCTCGAGGTCGATGAGAACCTCGCTCCCGTTGCAACCCGCTCTGTCACCGATCTCGACGTGGATTTCCGTTCGTCGCACACGATTGACGCACGCCGGATCGATCATGCGTTCACCGGCCTTCCCGACACCGAATGGACCGTCAGTCTGCGCGATCCAGACACGGGCCTGACGTCCTCGCTGTCAGCAAACGTCCCGTGGGTTCAGGTGTTCTCCGGTGATCATCCAGCACTTGCGCGTAGCGGCGCTGCTGTCGAACCGATGACCTGCCCACCCGATGCCTTTAATTCAGGTGAGGACGTCATTGTGTTGGCCCCCGGCGAGTCACATACGCTGACCTTCACAATTTCTGGATCACTGGCCTAGGCGCCACATCGCTGGTCTAAATCCACGCAGCTTGGCGCTCCTGGGCCACAACACGCGTCGCGATGAACGCAAACAATGTCTGCGTTCATCGCAGCATGCGTCGAAAAAACGAGCACGATCTGCGATCAGTCGAAACGGCCGGCGTGCGCTCCAATGAGTGTCATTGCGACCGCGCCGGCCGTTGACGCTCGAAGAACATTGGTGCCCAGAAGAACCTTGATGGCTCCCGCCGCTTCAAGGTCCGCGCTTTCCTGCGGATCGATTCCGCCCTCGGGCCCAACAATCACCGCGATTCCCCCGCGGAAAACACCTGAATCCCCGGTGTCTGCGTCACGCACAGCGATGTCGGCGACAACCTGTGTCAGAGGGAGCGTCGCCTCCTCATGGCACATGACGACAGCCCCGCCCTCGTCAATGAAGCTGCGCACCCACCGGGTCAGTTCCGCCGAGTCACACACCTGACCAACCCGAGGAATACGCGCGCGACGCGCCTGCTTTGCTGCGCTGCGGACAACGGATCTCCACTTGTCGTGTCCCTTGTCACGCTTTGGGCCCGACCAGCGAACGATCGCGCGATTCGACTGCCACGGGATCACCTGATCAACGCCGATTTCCGTGCACACCTCAACGGCAAGCTCGTCACGGCCACCTTTGGACAGCGCCTGGACAAGGGTCAATGGGACGAGCGGGGGCTGCTCGGCGATGGTCTCATTCACACGGAGATCAAGGCCGTTCTTATCGGAAGAAATAACCTGGCAGACCAGGCGAAACCCATCCCCATCAACGAGGTCGACGCTCTCGCTCTCGCCAAGCCGTTTGACGGTGCCTGCGTGACGTCCCTCTGCTCCGCGGAGACGCACATGCGTCCCAACACTCACGCGAGCAAGGACCGTGCGGTCCGAGAGCGCTCCCGCGTCGCTGAGAGCGTCTTCAGCGAAGAAAACCGGCCTCGTCATTGCCCTGCGAAAGTTTCACGGAGTTTCCCGAAGAACCCCGAGTCCTTGCGGTGAGGTTCGAGGCGCGACTCTTTGCGAATCGACGCCAATTCCTCAAGGAGCGCGCGAGAACGATCGTCAAGTTTCTTGGGCACTTCAACGTCGATATGAACGTGCATGTCACCGCGACCGGGGCGCTGGAGGCGACCGACACCCAGTCCTCGCAGTGTGATATCCGCGTTCGGCTGAGTTCCCGGTTCAATGGTCACGGTCTTTTTACCGTCAAGAGTGTCGAGCTCAAAGTCAGTGCCCAACGCCGCCGTCGTCATGGGGATCGTGATCCACGTATGGATGTCGTCGCCACGTCGATCAAAAACCGCGTGCTTCTTTTCGCGGATGACCACGTACAGATCCCCTTGAGGGCCGCCACCGGTTCCGACTTCAGCTTCACCGGAAATACGAATCTGCGTCCCCTCGTCCGCACCCGCGGGAATGGTGATGCTCAGAGAACGACGCGTATGAACACGCCCCTGTCCAGCACAGTCGGGGCACGGTTCAGCGATGGTCGTTCCGTATCCTTGGCACGTCGAACACGTTGTCTGGGTACGCATCGCACCGAAGAGCGGGTGATTGACCTGGCGAATCGTTGAGCCCGTGCCGTGACACGCCGAGCAGGTTTCGGGCTTCGTCCCGGGCTTCGTCATCTGACCACCGCACGTTTCGCAGCGGATATACGTCCCAAATTTCACGGTCTTTGACGCACCGAAGGTGGCCTCTTCGAGAGTGATGTCCACGCCGATGCGCTGGTCACGACCACGCTGGCGTCTGGATGCTGGACCCGAGGAACCACCGGAGAATCCCGTGGAGAAACCCCCGCCGAACATCGCGTCAAAAATATCGGAGAATCCACCGGCTCCACCTGCGAAGGGTGTGCCTCCTGATTGGACTGCTTCGGGACCGCCAACGTCATAAAGCTGGCGTTTTTGCGGATCTGAAAGAGTTTCGTAGGCAACCGACAGGTCCTTGAATGCGTCCTCCGACTCAGGTCCGGCATAGTCGGGGTGGAGCTTGCGCGCCATCTTCCGATAAGCCTTCTTGATGTCCTCTTGACTCGCGTCGCGGGAAACACCCAAGATCTCGTAGTAGTCGTTCACTCGCTGCTATCCCCTAGTGTGTTGTTGCGGTTGTCGTGTTCATGCGCAGATTCTGGCGTGGCGCGTCTATTTCCTGTGTCAGCGTCGACGGTTCTCACTGGCTGAGGAACCTCGACAGGTATGCGGCGACAGCCCTGACGTAGGACATTGTTTTGGCGTAGTCCATGCGTGTTGGGCCGACAACCCCCAGGTGTGCGCGCGCCGCGAATGGTGAATCCGTGGTCCGGTAGGTCCCGGTGACAACGGATGTTTGAGTAAGCGCGTCGTGCGGGTTTTCCTCACCGATCGTCACATGCACATCGTCATCTTGGTTGAGTTCGGAGAACAGTCGCATGAGGACGACCTGTTCCTCAAGGGCGTCAAGCACGGGTGCAATGTCACCGAAGTCAACGGCTCCGCGGGCAAGGTTCGAGATCCCCGCAAGAACGATTCGTGATTCCGCGGTGGATTCCAGGAGATCACTCACGGCCTCGGTCATCATCATCACCCCGTCTCGCAGGTGCGCGGGGGCCTCGTCAGCAAGGGTGTCAAAGGCTTCGTGCACCTCGGTGACGTCGCGGCCTTCAGCTACCGCGTTCACTCGGCTTCGCACCCAGTTGAGGTCCTCAGCGGAGAAAGGATGAACGAGGACGAGCGTGCGCTGTTCAACGCGCCCAGACTCAGTGACAACGATGACAAGGATATTCGTGGGCGCAAGGTCAACGAACTCAACTCTGCGGAGTTTTTCGCGTACCAACGCAGGGTATTCAACGACGGCGACTTGGCGAGTCACCTGGGACAGCAGACGCACCGTCCGTGTGACAACGTCGTCGAGGTTGTCACTTTGAGAAAGGAAGGATTCAACGGCCTTGCGTTCGGGCAGGCTCATCGGTTTGAGGGTGCGAAGTTGATCAACGAAAACGCGGTATCCCTTGTCTGTGGGGACGCGACCGGCGCTCGTGTGCGGCTGGTAGATCAGCTCAGCTTCTTCAAGGACAGCCATGTCGTTGCGGATCGTTGCCGAGGACACCCCGAGGTCGTGGGACTGCGCAATGACTTTTGAGCCAACGGGTTCACGAGTGTGGACGTACTCGGTGACAATGGCGCGCAGCACGTCAAGTCTGCGGTCATTACTCATCGCACGCCTCCTTCGCTGTGACCGTTGCGATCGCCCCGTGAATTCACCCAGACGCGACGCGTTCTTCGGATGAATCAGGCTCTCGCCATGTCGGGACTCTCACTGAGAGTGTCCGGTAGCTGGCACTCATCTCTTCTGAGTGCCAATGGTACTCCCCTCTCCCTTCGCTTTCCCGTCCGCATTCTGTGTCTTTTCGTTCATTGAGCGCCACATTCACTCTCGGCGTATTTTCTTTCATCACGGTGCTCACCTAAAGTTACGGCCGTGACTGTGACACCAATTGATCCCTACGGGACGAATATCTTCGCCCACGACCCGCATCGCGAGGGGCCCAATGCGCGTCGTCCTCGTTCCCGTGACGTCGCCGTTGAATACGGGATGGTTCTCGAGGACGTGACCACAGGTTGGGTGGGCGCGGTCACCCGGGTTGAAAAGTCCGCAGGCGTGTACCTCATCGAACTTGAGGACCGTCACGGACGCACCCGTTCTTTCCCTCTTGGCCCAGGCTTTTGGCTTGACGGAGAACCCATTAACGCCTGCCCTCCACGCCCCCGGTCAGCACCACCGGATCATTTAGCTGCGACAACCCCGATGGGCCGTCGCGTAACCAATTCCGGGTCGATCGCTGTTCCTCACGCCCCAGCCCGCATCGCCAAGGCCTCGCGTATCTGGGTGGAGGGACGACACGACGCTGAACTTGTTGAACACATGTGGGGCGAGGACCTCGGCCTCGAAGGAATCGTCGTTGAACTCCTTGAAGGAGTGGACAATCTCGAAGAAATTCTTGAAGAATTCACCCCGACCACCAGCGCCCGAGCCGGCATCCTCATCGACCATGCCGTTGCCGGATCAAAAGAGTCGCGCATCGCCGACGCCGTCATGCGTCGCTGGGGCGAGAGCGTCCTCGTGGTCGGCCATCCCTTCGTTGACATTTGGCAGGCCGTTAAACCCGAACGCCTGGGCCTGACGAAATGGCCTGATATTCCCCGCGGAACGGACATCAAAGTTGGGACCCTCACTCACCTTGGCTGGCCCCACGACACCCAGGCCGACATCGCCCGCGGATGGAAAAGAATTCTCGCGACCGTGCGCACATACCGCGACCTTGAGCCTGCTCTCCTTGGACGCGTCGAAGAACTCATCGACTTCGTCACCGCGCCCGGTATTCAGTGACACTGGCAGATCGTTTTTAGCCGTCGTATCCCATGAGAGTGCGCGTGACGAGGTCGGCGAGCAAACGGCCTCTGAGCGTGAGAACGATCTGACCTCGAAGCGCTGACACAGGATCTACCAGCCCATCGGCGATGAGTCTGGCAACGCGGTCCGGGCGTTGATGCTCAGACAGCGTGGCACCGTCGGCCGTGCGCACCGACAGCATCACCCGTTCAAGTTCACGCTCGGTGCTTCCCAGGATTTCACCTGCTGCCCCAGGCGACATTCCCCCCGCTAATCGCCCCGCGTAAGCGCGCGGATGTTTGACGTTCCACCAGCGCAGACGCCCGATGTGGGAGTGCGCCCCCGGGCCGAAACCCCACCAGTCCCAGTCGCGCCAATAGGCTAAATTATGGCAGGATGCGTGACGAAGACTCGTGGAAGCACACTCGTCCTCGTCCCCTTCAACGCGCGCAAAATTGGAGATCTCATACCAGCGGTATCCCGCTGCGCCTAAGAGTTCGTCGGCAAGTTCGTACTTCGTCGCTTCATCGTCTGGGTCGGGAAGAGGCAGATCTCCGCGCGCAACCTGAGCGGCCATCTTGGTGCCTTCCTCAATGACCAAGGCATAGGCACTGATATGGTCGGGACGCATCCCAATTGCCGCTTCCACACTCAAGCGCCACTGGTCAACAGTTTCACCGGGAGTGCCATAGATCAGGTCAAGTGAGGTATCAAGCCCGACCTCACGTGCCGCTGCAACAACAACGGGCACACGCTCGGGGGTGTGCGTGCGGTCAAGGGTGCGAAGAACACTGGGGACTGCCGACTGCATGCCAAAGGATACGCGCGTCACTCCCGTGTCTTTGAGAGCCTTCAACCGCTGGGCATCCACAGTTTCCGGGTTTGCCTCGACGGTGATCTCACAGTCGTCGGCTAAACCGATATGCGAACGAATACCGTGAAGGATTGCCGCGATACTCCGGGTGTCCAGCAGCGTTGGCGTCCCTCCGCCGAAGAACACGGTTCGCGCTGGTCTGCGCGCAAAGCCAGCATCGTTGAGGATCGAGGCGGCCATCCGTACTTCACTGACAACGGACTCATGGTAGGACGTGAGGTCGGCTCCCTGGCCGAACTGTGCGGTGTACGTGTTGAAGTCGCAGTAGCCGCACCTCACCCGGCAAAACGGAACATGAACGTAGACGCTCAGCGGGCGTGATTGCTCCACCTCGGCGCAGGCCGGATCGATCCTGCCGTCCGTTGGCCAGGTGATCCCATCGGGTTGGTGTGGGCTCATCGTAAGTCCCAGTCTCGGTCAACGGTGTCGAGTACCTCCAGCCCCAGGGGGCGGCGCGACACAATGAATGCTGACACAGTCATGAGCGTGAGCGAAGCGGTGAGAATGACGAAGGGAATCCGCCACGATCCACTCCACGTGTGCACCCACCCAATGGAGATGGGGCCGATTGCGGCAACGATGTAGCCGATGCTTTGCACGAAAGACACGACACGTCGGTTGATGTCGAGCGACGGAGATTGCTCGATGACCGTTGTGAAGAGCACCGTGAAAAATCCGCCGTGTCCGATGCCGCACAGAGTGCACCACAGCGCCCAGATCGCGGGGGCACACAGAAGTCCCAGCGGCATTGACAGCCAGCATGCGCAGACGAGGGCAAGTGTTGCGCGCTGACTCCATTTGAGCACCCCGAAGGTCAATGACGGCAGCAGTGATCCGAGGATTCCGCAGACGTGGAACAGTGATGTTGCTGTTCCCGCCTGGGATGCGCTCATGTCGAGGATGTCTTCAAGCATCGTCGGAAGCCACGAGGCGAGGGAAAAGAACGCGTAGGTGTGTGCGCCGAACGCCACCGCGAGAAGCACCACTGAAGGCACAGACCTCAGGGAACGAGGACGAGCCTGCGTTTTCCTGTGGATTTCTCCTGGGAGCGCAGGTGAGTGCGCGCCTCGTCCTCGTCCCCTGATCTGTGGAGGAAACACGAACTGCCATGCGGTAAGGATGATGATGCCGGGAATTGCGACCCATAGGAATGTTGACCATCGCCACCCCACGTGGGAGGCCGTGGGAACAGCGGCGATCGTGACAGCCGCAACCCCCAGGTTCGTTGACACCGTGTACAGACCCGTCATGAGGGAAGCACGGAAGGGGAAGTCTCGACCGATGAGCAGGGGAATAACGACATTGCCGAGGGTCATGCCAAAACCAATGATGACCGTGCCCACGAAAAGGAACGCAGCTGGACCGACGGAGCGGATCGCAGCCCCGATCACAATGAGGACGAGGCACACCATGCCTCCCGCGTTCGGTCCTAGTCGACGAAGCAGACTCGAACCTGCGGGGGTCAGCAGACCGAAACACACAATGGGAACGGAAGTGAGCGCGCCAAGGGCAACGGCATCAAGGGCCTGGCTCTCGCCGATGTCTCGCAGTAGCGGGGGGATCACGGAAATCGGGGACCGCAGGAGCAGCGCGAGGCTCAGGAGAACGAGCGCGCTGATCAGGGTTGCGTGTGCGCTCTGACGAGCTTGTGTACTCACCGAGAGTCACCACAAGGGACGTTTTCCGAGGGCCCGTCTACTGTGGGACGTGGAAGCCGAACTCCGACGATGTCGTGAGCCCTGCGCCCCGCATCGATCCCTCGGGTCTCGAAATGTGTGATGATGCGTCCCTGAAAACGCGGGGCAAAGCCGCCGCGCTCAGGTTCGGGGTCCTCAGGATCGGGTCGCTCACCTTCGTAGGGGTTGGCGAGAAGATCGCAGGATTCAACGACGTCACGCATCTGCCACGCATAGTCATCCCAGTCCGTAGCCAAACGCCACAGCCCACCGTCTTGGAGGATCCGTGCGATCTCGCGGGCAAAGGAATCGGATACGAGGCGGCGTTTGCGGTGACGGGCCTTGCGCCACGGGTCAGGGAAGAACGTCCACACTTCTGCAACCGATGCATCCTTCAGGAGGATGGGCAGAGCTTGGGCGGCGTCAGCTTCAAGAACGCGGATATTCGATACGTCTGCGGCTGCGGCCTTCGAGATGAGTTTCGCAATCCCAGGGACCCACACTTCAAGCGCCAAGTAGTCGCGGTCTGGGTGCGAGGCGGCCGCTGCAACGATCTGTTCCCCGGTTCCTGAGCCGATCTCAACCGTCACTGGGGCGCTGCGGCCAAACTCTTGGGCAATATCGAGGTGGAAATCCTCAGCGATCGTGGTGAATCCGATGCCGCGTCGAGGCTCAATGACGTAGCGGTCACCGTGGGTCGCCCATGTGCGTTGAAGACCGATGGGAAGATCACGGGATCGACGAGTGAACGACTTTGTGCGCGCCATGTACACGTCAGGGGAACCGGGCGTTCCGGGGGCTTTCTTGCCCCCGGGTTGAGCATCATTCGTATGCAATGGGGCCGAGGACGAGGACGAAGACGAAGACGAAGACGAAGTATTCTGCCCCGCCGCGTCGTGACCGTGGGAAGCGTCGGCGTTGCTCATTTCTTCCCCGTGGGAACATCCGATGTCAACGCCGCAATGAAAGCCTCCTGCGGCACGTCAACGCGGCCGATGGACTTCATCCGCTTCTTGCCCTCTTTCTGCTTCTCCAGCAGCTTACGTTTACGCGAAATATCGCCTCCGTAGCACTTCGCCAGCATGTCTTTGCGCAAAGCCTTGATTGTCTCTCGCGCGATCACACGCGCACCCACGGCCGCTTGAACGGGAATCTCAAATTGCTGCCGAGGAATGAGTTCTTTCAAGCGCTTGGTCATGCGCTGACCGTAGGAGTAGGCCGCATCCTTGTGAACAATCGCGCTGAACGCATCAACCCGGTCACCGTTGAGAAGGATGTCAACCTTGACGAGGTCGGCAACCTGCTGCCCGGCTTCCTGATAGTCAAGCGAGGCATAGCCCCGGGTTCGTGACTTCAACTGGTCGAAGAAGTCGAAGACAATTTCCGCCATCGGCAACGCGTAGTGGAGTTCGACGCGTTCCTCACTGAGATAGTCCATGCCTTTCATAGTTCCGCGGCGCTCCTGGCACAGCTCCATAATTGTGCCGGTGAATTCCGTGGGCGTCAGGATCGTCGCGTTGACCAGCGGCTCACGGACCTCGCGAATTTTGCCTTCGGGATATTCCGACGGATTATCAACGCGCACGCTGGTTCCGTCCTCGGTAATGACCTGGTAGACAACGTTCGGTGCCGTGGCGATGAGATCGAGGTTGAACTCGCGTTCGAGGCGCTCGCGAATGATCTCCAAGTGAAGGAGACCGAGGAAGCCGCAGCGGAACCCAAATCCCAGGGCGGCAGACGACTCCGGCTCAAATGTCAAGGCCGCATCGTTGAGTTGGAGGCGTTCCAACGCATCACGCAGATCTGGGAAGTCTGTGCCGTCAACCGGGTAGATTCCAGAAAACACCATCGGTTGCGGATCCTGGTAACCATCAAGCGGTTGCTCAGCTCCTTTGGTTGCTGAGGTCACCGTGTCGCCAACTCGTGACTGACGCACGTCTTTCACGCCGGTAATGAGATAGCCGACCTCACCTGCTCCGATTCCTGCAGATGGCACGGCCTCGGGTGAGATCACACCAAGTTCAAGCAGCTCATGCGCTGTTCCAGTGGACATCATGCGAATACGTTCACGCGTGTTCAACGTGCCATCAACCACGCGGACGTAGGTCACAACGCCCCTGTATGTGTCGTACACGGAATCGAAAATCATCGCGCGCGTCGCGCCGTCAGGATCTCCTTCAGGTGCGGGAACGGTGCGGACAATGGTGTCAAGAAGATCTGCGACGCCTTCACCTGTTTTCCCCGACACCTTGAGAACGTCGGATTCGTCAACTCCGATGAGTTGAGCGACCTCGTGCGCATATTTTTCTGGCTGCGCACCCGGCAGGTCGATCTTGTTGAGAACTGGGATAATTGCCAGGTCGTTTTCCAAAGCAAGGTAAAGGTTCGCAAGGGTCTGCGCTTCGATGCCCTGAGCAGCGTCAATAAGCAGCACCGCGCCCTCACAGGCGGCGAGCGAACGCGACACCTCGTAGGTGAAGTCAACGTGTCCGGGGGTGTCAATCATGTTAAGCGCGTACGGCTGACCATCAACGGCCCACGGCATGCGGACCGCCTGAGATTTAATCGTGATTCCACGTTCGCGCTCGATGTCCATGCGGTCGAGGTATTGCGCACGCATATCGCGTTGTTCAACGACTCCGGTGAGCTGAAGCATTCGGTCAGCAAGAGTCGATTTGCCGTGGTCGATGTGGGCAATGATGCAGAAATTCCGAATCCGCGACTGGCTGGTCTTCGCCGGCTGAATCAGCGCACTTTGCTCTGACGTGGGGATGGGCACAGGTTCCTCCAACAGGTTCTAACTCCCCTATCGTCCCATTATCGGGCCCTTCATGGCGAACCAGGACGTGCCGTTTCCCCCACATCTGGACGTCATCGATCCTTGACATCGGCATACGCACGCGCCGGGTGTTTTTCCATCGTCCATCTCTGAAGCATTCCTATCGGAGCTAATGCCCCAAAAGCCCATCCCCTTGCTTGCCCGCTCTCCATTGTCGATGCGCTCCTAGGCGCTCAGACGCCTCTGACTGATTTTTTGTTCAATATCTGCCATGACATCGTGAAATAGCGCGCGCTCGTCCTCGTCCCACTCCTGCGGAGCCACCGCGAGAATCTTCTGACACCACAGCGCCGCCTGATCCCACTCCTGGTGATCCATAGCAAAGGTCATCTGGATGACCATCTGAGTGACGGTACGCGGGTCACTGGGACCAAATGTCTCCTCGAATCGGTCTGCGAGATCATTCCATAGGTTTTCTGCTCCCCACGAGTCCCCACTGAGGTAGGTCATCCGAGCCAAGCAATGACGGACCCTCAAAGTCCGATGATCATCGGCACCGAAACAGTCGGTGAGAATAGTGAGCAACGCGGAATACTCTTCGATGGCTTCGTCAAAACGTTCAGCCTCACCCAGTGCTTCAGCGAAATTATCCCGCACCGCCAGGTACAGGACGTCCGACTTCTCGCAGCGCACAGACATGTCCTCTCGCAAGTTCCGATAGATCTCGATTGCACGCTCCCAGTCCCCCGATAGTTTCGACGGCATCGCGGAATTATTCTCCACCGCCCACACCAAGGGATCGTTGTCACCACATACTCTGCGAACATCCTGACGAAGCTCGTTGAATTGGCTGTCCAGGTTGCTGTAACCGCACATGCAGGCCCAATACAGAGTGGCATTGCGCATCGTCAGAGTTTCGTGACTATCTGCTCCCTTGACGAGCGTGGAATGAATACTGCCGATCGTTGCCCATGCAAGCGCGACATTCGGCCGATCCATTTGTCCGTTCCACGTGATCAGCAGTCGAAGAATCGCCAGTGTGTCCTGCGAATTTGTTGCCGGGTGGATCACGGCTCTTTCAGCTTGAGACACCGCCTTCTCATAATCTCCTTGGGTTGCGGTTTCAATTGCTTCCTCGATCAGTTCGGCTGGAGTGCATAGTTCCTCCTCCGACTGACCTCCGTCTCCCCCTCGCGAAGGCACCGCCACCAAAGGCAGGTCCATCACTGTCAACAGGCTCGTCGTGCGGGGTTTCACCGTTGTGCAGGGTTTCATCATTGGCTCCTTAAATCATCGCGCTTTCGGAGTCGTCTCCTTGCGCGGGTCGTCGTTTCTGTTTTCCGCTCACGTATATGGCGGCGGGCAGCACCTACGCCCCTTGCTCACGCGGGGGCTTGGGTGAGTGAGTGCGCTCATCATGTCAGTTGGTATTGAGAAAACACAGGGACGAGGACGAGCCTGTGGATAACCGCGTCCAGCTGTCGAAACACACCTATTTTCACGAGTATTCCGCTTAATCGTGAGGGTCTTCACGTTGTTTTCTGCTGGACGAGATGGCACATAAAAGGGCCATACTGGTAAAGTCGGTGGTCGGACTCCCAGCCTGGTCGGGCAGGGGGTCTGGTTGAAGTCGCTCGCGGATGTCCCCATGTCCCAGTCCCGGCTTTGACACAGCCCTCACCGACCCTGAACGTTTCCAAAAACAAGGAGTTACCCGACTGTGGCGAACATTAAGTCTCAGATCAAGCGGATCCGCACAAACGAAAAGCGCCGCCTGCGCAATCAGGCAGTGAAGTCTGAACTCAAGACCCTGGTTCGTAAGGCTCGCGAGGCCGTTGAAGCTGGCGACAAGGAAGCGGCAACCGAGGCACTGCGCGTTGCTTCACGTAAGCTCGACAAGGCCGTGTCGAAGGGCGTCATTCACAAGAATCAGGCCGCGAACCGCAAGTCCAAGCTGGCCAAGCGCGTTGCTTCACTCGACTGATTTTTCAGACCTGACGTGGGGGCCGTCCCGATTCGGGACGGCCCCCACTTTTCTCGTGGTCAGCTAAGAGCCCCAATAAGTCCCCGACGACCACCCGCACAGGGGTAGCCGCAGGGCCACACGGAGCGTCTAAAACCGGTTAGACGTTGAGGAGTTTCTTGGACGCTTCGTAGACAACTTGGCGTCCAATGTCGTCGATCTGTTCTGGTGTCATGTCCCGCCAGTCAGAAAGCGTGATCTCGACCAGAGTCTCCTCGTCGTCCAGCGCCTCCACGTACCTGCACGCTCTGACGAATAACAGGTCTTTGTCGCCGCCGCTTCGTTGAAGCTCAGTAGAAACAGGGTTTGTCGGGTCGATCAGGTGTCCGAGCTTCCTCAGCAGAACTCCTGCGGTGGAATTGATTGTGCTGAACTTCTTCAGGTCTACACTTGGCATTGTTGGTGTCCCCCTTCATGGAAACATGGGTGAATTGGTTGTTTGTCTCACCTAGTCGTCTTAACTTGGCACTCAATGGTCGATGGGTGATTCTGCGCATTCTCACAAATCGGTGAACGCTATCGGACACTCCGGTTTATACGACGCTCCGTTATCGCCGGTAACGACGCAGTCGGCATATCTGAATAACTGCTTTTTCAACGGCGCGTTCAGGATCGCGAGATAGACCTTTCGTTTCCTCGTCAGCCACTGCGAGAGCCGAAATAGCTGCGGCGAGCGATGCATCCGACCATCCACGCAGCTGGCGTCTGACGGTGTCAAGCTGTCGCGGACTCAGCGCGATCCGGGGCATATTGGCGTTACCCATAACCTGAACCTTTGCCAAGTTACGCACCTTATAGGCGAGTGCCCCAACGAGCGCAATCGGGGATGCCCCCGTTGCTAAAGCATGGCGCAGGAGCATGAGTGCGCGCACCGAATCTCCGTCGATCGCTGCATCGGCTACCTCAAAGCCGGTGGCTTCCACACGCCCCGATTGGCTTCGCCGCACATCTTCAACGGTGATTCGCCCGTGAATGTCAAAGAACAGCTGATTGAGCGCCGCACACATGGATCGCACGTCGTTTCCCAAGGCATCGACGAGGGCTTGAAGTGCCTCGGGATCAACGTGGCGCCGTGCGCGACGTGCGTCGTCGCGTAAGAGCGTGAGTTTGTCCGAGTCGTATTGCAGGGGCTGCGCGGGAATCACGGGGTACTTTGCCTTGACGATCGCATCAAGGACTTTCTTGCCGCGCGCATTCCCCCCGGGATGAACAAGGATGATCCACGTGTCAGGTGATGGCTGGGGAAGATATTCCAGAAGATCCTGAGCGAAACCATCCGTCATTGTTTCCAGGTCGCGGACAATAATGAGCCGCGATTCTCCAAAAAGCGACGGCGATGTTAATGCCGCCATCTCCCCTGGGGAGTACGTGGCAACATTCAGTTCTGTGAGTTCAACCGCCGGATCGGCTGCACGAGCCTGATCTTTGAGTTGTCCGAGAGCGCGATCAACCAGAAGACCCTCTGAGCCTTTAATGAGGACAACGGGGGCAAGCGTGGCCTCAACAGGGGTGAAGCGTTGGTAGCTTCCACGTGCCGTCATGAAATGTGTCCTCTCGATGAGATGCGTGAGCCAGCCGCGGGTTCCTTGCCCCGGGATCGGTGTCTTCAGTATCCCATGCCCCACTGACAATATGGTCCAGCTTCTGCCTCGTCCCCGGTCTACGACACAGCAATCATTCCGCGAGATCGTACATGCACCCACAGCGTCCCCATCACAACAACTGCATAGACAGCAAGAACCGTGAGACTTCCCCCGGGGATTGCCCAGTGCGCACCGGGCAGGTCATTCATCCATCGAGCAACCCCAGCAATCCAGCCGGTGAAGATCTGTGCAGCCTGGGCGAGAAGGTGCGCTAATTGAGGGAATTCAGGGGCAATCAGCGCGGTTGCCATTGACAGTACCGTCGCCGGTGCCACGGAAGGAGCAACGGCAACATTTGCCATAACCGACCAGATCGACACGGTGTCGCTCAACAGCAAGAGGATCGGAAGAACCATGATCTGACATGTCAGTGGGATCGCTACCACCGCGAGGATGCGGCGCATGATCTTCCCCGTCACCGTGTCGTCCCGCACCCGTGTTTTCATCCACCGAAGAAGGGCCGTCGATGGACCAAGTACTCCGAGTGTTGCCGCAACGGACAGAGCAAACCCCAACGATTGTGCAGCCCAGGGGTCAACAAGGATGACAACGGTAACGATAGTGCACAGCGCTGAGATCCCCTGCCCGGTCCGCCCCAACACCAAGCCGGCAACGCCGACGCTAGCTGTGGACACGGAACGAAGAACCGACGGCTCCGGTCCAACGAGCGCAAGAATGATCAGAAGAACCGCAGTTGTCACTCCTGCTCGCAGGCGACGCGTCCCAGGCGTCACCGAGACGACAACTGCCAAAAGAATGGCAATATGCGATCCGGACACTGCCGTGAGGTGAGTCAGGGAGCTCGAGCGCATTGCTTGCTTAAGATCGCGACTCATCGCCCGATCATCACCAACGGACATTCCCGGAACCAGAGCCTTCCCCTGATCACTCAGTCCCATCGTCGCATGACTGAGAGCTCGGCGAGTCACCCGGGCCCATGCCAGCCAGCCACCGGGACGTTCAATGACCCGAGGATCATTCGCGCGCAGCGTGCCAACAAAGGGAGGATCGCCACGAAAGGTGCTGTTGATTCGTCCACTGACCTGCACAACGTCCCCGCGGCTGAGATCTGACCACCCCTTTCCGGTGATGTACAGCATGATGGACGAGGACGACTCCCCGTCGGGGCCACGGAATTTTTCGACTCGGGCGTTGACTCCGTAGCGCCCGGACGAGGCTCCTGGATGCATCGGTTGAGGATCATTCACAAGACGAACAACAGCACTGATCTGCGTTTCCTTTGAGTTCATCACGACCCGGGTCAGTGGATCGCAGTTGTAGACGATGCGCGCTGCGTTCGATGTCAGGAGCGCCGCGGCGGCGGCAATCGTTATCGCGCAGAGTGCGAGCCGGAGGGAGCCAACGGGTGTGAGGGCGTGGACCGGGTCACTGCGTCTGGGATGCTGAGAACGAACCCACCACAAGAACAGTCCAACTCCGAGGGTGAGAAGGATGACGGCTACACAGACGGTGACAGCTGCGGGCACATCCGCTCGGCTGATCAGTAGTGACACGCACCAAACGGTCGTGGCCACAGGAAGGAGACGAAGGTCAACCATACGAGGAGCGATGCGCGATACCTCCACCTCGTCCTCCTGAGCCTCGAGACTGCCTCACGCAACGCGCGGATCAGATACAGGCATCCGGGCGAATTTTGTCAAGGACTGCCGGCCCGATACCTGAGACTTCATCAAGCTGATCCACAGACGTGAACCTGCCGTTACTCTTGCGAAAATTAACGATTCGCTGGGCAAGAGCAGGCCCCACACCGTCAAGTTCCTGGAGCTGCTCAACCGATGCAGCATTGATATTGACGCAACCTCCGCGTTGTGTTCCGGGACCATCCGATGCCCCCGGACTTGCTCGGATCGGCGTGTCTGTGGCCACCCCTCCTGTCTGACTGCCCGCGAGCGCGTGAGCTTCCTGGGCATTGGGAACGTAGATCTGTTCTCCATCTTCAACACGTCGCGCAAGATTGATCGCTGTTAGCGCTGCCTCTGGCCGAGCACCACCCGCCGATTCGATCGCATCGGCGACGCGCGCCGTTTCTGGCAGTTCATAGACCCCTGGTGCTGCCACTTCACCGGCAACATGAACCACAAGTTTCTGCCCGTTATTCGGCGGTGTTGTTCCTCCAGAAGCACCAGATGCGCGTCGATCGGAATCGTGGCCTTGACCACGACCTGCCCGTCCCGATTGGTCACCATATCCCGTTGAGCTGCGTTCTTGCCCGTTGTGACCTCCCGCGGGCGTGCTCGCGTGAGCAGAGGCGTTATCAAACTCCGGGTGCACGACGGGACGTGCAGACATGCGCCACAGGGAGATGCCTGCAACAAGAACAAGAAGGACAACCAAGGCAATCACCATTCGACTCGAAGGAAGCGCACGGATCAGTCCCGTGCGCGCAACATCATCCCCTTCATCTTCGTCGGTGAACACCTCACGTGTCATCCGCTTGAGCGTTGCGCGTTGCCAAGAATCCATAGTTGCGAGGCTAGAGATGATCTTCTTCCTCGGCACTCACCCGCAGGGGACCTGTGGAAAACTCAGCTCCTCAAGCCAACCTGTGGATCCGTGAGAACTCATACGCAGCATGGAAAATATGGCCCTGTTTTTCGTCACATATAGGGTGTCACCTGCGCCTGAACACGCAGGATGTGGTGAGTGCAGCTTCGTCCTCGTCCCCATGTATCCCATACCAATCCACAGGAAACGTGCCCCGGGGCTGACGACGCCGACTCTGGCGGCTAAATTAAGACCCAAACGCTCGGTGCTCGCAGCGATACCCCCGCGCGCTCGCGCCAACGCTGCTCAACGCTTTGGAGGAATGAATGACCATCGGTTTCATTGGCACAGGATCTATGGTGTCGGCAATCGCCCTCGGCGCAGCAGCACACGGAGTGGACACCAGCGGGTGGATTCTCTCCAACCGAACCCCCGCAAAAGCCGAGGAGCTGGCGAAGAAGCTGAACGCACGTTCGGGCTCCAACCTCGACGTCGCGGCGCACGCTGACGTCATTGTCCTCGGAGTCAAACCCCAAATGCACAGCGGAGTGATCCATCAGATCACTCCGACGCTGAATTCTCGGCGCAACGTCGTCATTGTCTCCCTTGCTGCGGGACGATCAACCGCGACGATCCGCAGTGATTTTGAGGATGCTGGACTGACGTGGGCGTCCTCTCTCCCGATTATTCGCGTGATGCCCAATGTCAATGCCCACATCGGTCAGTCAGTGACGGGAATTTGCGCCGATGGAGCCAGCGATGACGACATTGCAGCGGTGGTTCATCTCATGGACTCTGTCGGGATGACGGTG
Organism: Schaalia sp. ZJ405; assembly: GCF_011038885.2. Lineage (NCBI taxonomy): Bacteria > Bacillati > Actinomycetota > Actinomycetes > Actinomycetales > Actinomycetaceae > Schaalia > Schaalia zhouxuedongae. The sequence continues at coordinate 1,456,399 of NZ_CP064952.1, forward strand.
ACATTGGAAGAAAAGAACTTCCCCGTCTTTTCTGCTCTGGCAGGATGTTCACCCGCATGGATGTACGAGATCATTGAATCACTCGCACGTGCGGGCGTGAAACATGGACTCACGAAGGATGTTGCCGTGTCCGTTGTGGCTCAGGCGATGAAAGGATCGGCCGCCCTCGTTCTTGATCGATCCTCTTGCGGGATCGTTCCAGCACAGCTCGTTGACCAGGTCACGAGCCCCGGTGGAACAACGATTGCGGGCCTGCTCGCAGCCCAACGTGAGGGACTCCCAGCGGCACTTGTCGCTGCTGTGGATGCCGCCGTCGAGCGAGATCAGGCGCTGAGCTAACTGAGAATCCTCACCTGAACCTGTCAGCGTGTCACCGACAGCTGCGCTCTTGCCTCTGCTCCCAATTCCTCCCAATTCCCTGGGTTCTCACTGCCACGCTGCCATCCCTTGACGGGACCGTCATTCCCGTTGCATCCGATGCGGATTCTCATTGACATTCTCATCTACCGCACACATGTGCGCGCAATAGTTCAGATCGCCTAGAGTATTCGCGTCTCTCAACGCTCACCGGCACAGTCAGACCCACTGACCAGCTGCCGATGGTCGCCCCCATCAGGCAATCGATTCCGAGGTCTTATGAACGCGGTCGTTATCTCCGTCCTCATCATGCTCATTCTGTCAATCGCGCGAGTGCATGTTGTTCTCTCCCTTTTCATCGCAGCCCTCGTTGCCGGTCTCACCGCCGGCATGGGTCTCCAAGACACGATGGTGACTTTCCAGGAAGGGCTCTCGGGCGGAGCACGGATCGCGCTGTCCTACGCACTCCTTGGCGCTTTCGCAATGGCTGTGGCAAATTCTGGGCTTCCTCAGTTGCTCGCGGATATCCTTGTCAAGCGCATGAACTCCGCTGACCCGGAAAAGTCTCAGCGCGTTGCCCTGTGGACAAAATGGGGAATGATCTCCATGATCGTCGCAATGGGAGTCATGAGCCAAAACCTCATCCCCATTCACATTGCGTTCATCCCGCTGATCGTTCCCCCGCTGATTTCCGTGATGAATCGGCTCAACCTGGATCGTCGCGCCGTTGCCTGTGCAATCACATTCGGCATCGTCACAACGTACATGTTCCTCCCCATCGGCTTTGGACGGATCTACCTTCACGACATCCTGTTCAGCAACATCGAGAAAGCGGGGATGGATCTGACCGGAATTAGTCCGACCGTCGCGATGGCGATCCCAGCGGCCTCAATGTTCATCGGCTTACTGACGGCGCTGTTCTTTTCCTACCGCAAGCCCCGCGAGTATGCCCAGGCTGAATCGTCCTACGTGTCCCACGTTGAATCCATCAACATGTTGAAAGTGTGGGGCGCGATCGCGGCAATTATTGTGTGCTTCGTTATCCAGACGTGGCTGACGATCATTGATTCCCAAGCTGACCCACTTCTCATCGGTGCCCTCGTGGGCCTGTCCATGCTCCTGATGATGCGTGTTGTCCCGTGGGGGCAGGCAGATGATGTCTTCTCAGGTGGGATGAAGATGATGTCCCTCATCGGGCTCATCATGATCACGGCACAGGGCTACGCTTCGGTTCTCAACGCCTCCGGTTCGATCGAGCCTCTCGTTGAACACACCGCCGCTCTTTTCGCTGGTTCCAAAGCCCTCGCGTCACTGGCGATGCTCGTTGTTGGCCTCCTCATCACGATGGGCATTGGCTCGTCCTTCTCGACGATCCCGATCCTCGCGGCGATCTACGTGCCGTTGTGCTCCACCCTCGGTTTTTCACCGCTGGCGACGGTGGCGTTGATCGGCACCGCGGGTGCCCTGGGCGATGCTGGCTCCCCTGCGTCGGATTCAACCCTTGGCCCGACAACCGGGTTGAATGTCGACGGCCAGCACGATCACGTCCGTGACACCGTGATCCCGACGTTCCTCCACTACAACATTCCGCTGACCATCGGGGGCTGGATCGCCGCGATGGTGCTCTAAAATCGCCTCAATTCACCTCGGGTGACGCTTCGCCCTGTTGTTTCTTTAACAATCGCGCAAGGAGCGCGTCATAGATCGGCGGCGTACGCAACGCATCAGCCGTGAAAATCGCCAGAATGACGACGGTGGCAACGGGCAGAAGATACGTCAAGGTCCCGCTCATTTCGGCGGTCAAAAGAATCGAGGTCAGCGGGGTTCGCACCGAGGCGGCAAGCACCCCAGCCATCCCGCAAATAGCCAACAGGGCGTGGGCATGAGCAGACGCACCCGCGAGCTGCAATGTGAGGGCGTAGGCCGCTCCTGTCAGCGCCCCGATTGCCAGGATCGGCATGAAAATTCCGCCCGGGGTTCCAGATCCGAAGCTCACTGCTGTCAGGGCGATTTTGGCCGCAAGGACGAGAACGACGAGTCCCAGTCCTGCCTCAGCATGCTCGGCCCACGATACGAGATGTTCTCCCCCACCCAAGAGCGCCGGATAGATCAAACCGAAGACTGTGGCCAGCATGAGCGCGGTGATGATTCCGAGGGGACCGGGAAGACTCCCCAGACGTTGGGATGCCAGGAGAAGATGATTGACCAAGGCACCGACGATTCCGGCGAGCACTCCCAGCGGGAGAATCATCCACATTGATGACATTGCCAGGGGACCCACCGGGGCGAAAGCGAGGATCGGTCGGCTTCCAAAAAGGAGCGTCGAAATCGCACTCGCCGATAGAGCACCAGCTGCTGCTGATGCGATGGCGAGCGGAGAGAACGTCTTGTGAAGACCTTCAAGACCGAAGAGAATCCCCGATACGGGGGCGTTGAACGCGGCGGCAAGACCCGCCGAGGCACCGCTGGTAACGAGCTGGCGCTGTTCCTCCGGTGTGGCCTTGAGGGGAGTTGCAAGTAGCTGCGCTCCCGACGCACCCAGGTGAATGGACGGGCCTTCACGCCCAAGGGACAGTCCGCAGAACGCTCCGAGTGTTCCCCCTGCGATCCGCACGGCGATCACAGGTAAGGGCCTGATCGACATTTTCCCAGCGATCACTCCCTTGACCTGCGGAATACCTGAGCCTGATGCCTGGGGTTCCCATTTCAGGGCCAGCCAAATCAGAGTTCCAATCAGGGGGACGAGGACGAGCCACCCAATAATCGCCACCGGATGCTCCGCAATAAATGCGTAGGCATCAACGGCGAATTCCGTTCCTCGTTCAATGCTCAGGCGATAGACCAGCGCGAGGGATCCGCCGACGATTCCCGCGATCAGCCCATTTCGGGTGACACGCCACCGGCGCGAGCCAGCCAGCTGTTGGACGCGCTGAATGAGTCTTGACCACACGGCGTGTTTTCTCTCCCGATGTTGAGCGAAGCTGGAGTTTCACGGTGTCAACCGCTAAGCCCAATGGTAGCCGGTCGATTGCTTCATCCTCCGACCGTGGTGACCGCGTCGGGAATCACCATTCGCATAGGCCCTGGGTGCTCAGCCAACCAGGAGCGCTGCGCGGTGTGGCTCTCGCTCGTCCTCGGACCACTGCGCCACATTCCACAGCACCTGCGGCTCAACGGCAACGGTATGCGTCTCAACCCATGATTCGCCCCACGCCTCATCGCTCCACGGATCGTGAACGAGGTAGGCCCCCTCAGTTCGTCCCCAGACAAGGATCCAGTGGGGAACCTCCTCGCCGGTAATGTCGTGAAGATCAACGAGGAGGACAACGACCTGCCCGTCATCTAACGCCCGATCAATGTCAACGAGTGAGAACTCCCCGATCCGCTCGGTCACTCCGGCGTTGAGTGCCCGTTTGTGGTGATCGTTGAAAATGTACTGTCGCTGCGACCCGGGGATCAAAGCGCACGACCCTGACATTCCAATGAGAGGGCCGGCAACATCTGCGAGAACGTCAACTCGTGCGCCTCGGTCAGCCAGTGACAGGGCGAGGCCGAAGTGGTCCGAACCCCCGAAGTACGTGGCCTCACGCCAGATACTCAACTCCGCGTCGATTCCGTCCGTGGGCTGATGACCCTGAGCATCAAGCGCCATGATTCCCGCAGCGGGACCGCATGTGAACTCCGTTTTTTGTCGTTCGTAGCGAGGTGATGTTGTCACGTCCAGTTCGCCACCGTCCGCGCGGCGCACCCATCCGGAAATCTCATGAAAATTGAATTGCTCCGGCGCATCGAAGGAAACTCCTCCGCTCGGAGTGTCGAGCTTGCCAAAGCCGCGCGATATCAGGGTGTCCTCAAGGGCGTCGTCATCCCCCCGGGTTTGTGCCTTGACGAGGACGGACCCGGCCTGACGTGCCTGCGCGATCACTGCGTCAACCAACGCATCGAGGATGATCCTCAGCTGCGCGGGATCGATGTGCGCTCCCCCATCTGCGATCGTCCAATCAGCGATGCGTCGCTGACTTGCTGCTCGACGGTGAACCTCCCACATGAGGACACATACCCGAGAATCAGCCTCGTCGCGTGCCACGTAGAGAGAGCATTCTTCAAGCCCTGCAACGCATGACCACAGTTCAGCCGATGATTGCGGCACTCCTACCCCGAGAAGTTCCGAGCACAGGGAATCCCCAGAGGGTGGCGTGAGTGTCGTGATCGTCACTGTCATCGGTGGTCTCCTGAACTGCTGAGCGGAGAAGTATCAACGCCGGGCACGGCCGCTAAAAGCCTCTGCGTGTATTCAACGCGAGGAGATGAGAGAAGCTGCGCCGTCTTTCCTTCCTCAACGATGTACCCGTCTTTCATGACGATCAGCCGGTCGCTCATCTGGCGGGCAACGGCAAGATCGTGGGTGATGAATAGTAAAGCGAAGCCTTCAATCTGCTGGAGGCGGCATAGGAGCCTGAGGATCTGCGCTTGAACCGACACGTCGAGGGCGGAGACGGCCTCGTCACAAATGAGCAGCTCCGGTTGGGTAGCGATCGCCCGAGCAATCGCAATGCGTTGGCGTTCTCCCCCCGATAGTTCCGAGGGGAAGCGTTTGAGATAGTCAACCGGCAAGTCAACCTGCTCAAGGAGGTCACCGGCACGTGCTCCATCTCGTCCTGCGGCCCCTAAAGCCTCGGTCAGTGACTGTTCAATGCGCAGCGCCGGGTTGAGCGCAGAGTAAGGATTCTGGAACACAATGCCCACTGGACCGGCGGTGCGTCGCCGCCCACGTCCACTCGCCTTCGACGAGGAATCTGAGAGCAACGACCGCGAGGGCTGGATTCTCAGGCTTCCGCCGTCAGGGGTTTCCAAACCAATGAGGCATCGTGCCAAGGTTGTTTTCCCTGATCCGGATTCGCCGACGATACCAACGGACTCCCCCGCCTGAATGTCGAGGGAGACGCCATCAAGAGCGACGTGGGCGTCGCGACTGCGTGCCGATCTGAAGATTTTGACGAGGTTTTCAACAACCGCGATCGGGGGCCTGGGAGGATTCGCGGTGGTGACGCCGCCCTCGTCCTCGTGAATATCGGAACTTTTCTCGGTGTCAGGTAGGGGGGATTCACGCACGTCACCGCAGGAGTGAGCACGTGGGTCGGGTCCGTCGATGCGCGGCTCAGCCTGAGCGAGAGCCTTCGTGTATTCGGCACGAGGATGAACGAGGACGAGGCCGACATGACCTGATTCAACGACTTCCCCGGCCCGCATCACCACAATGTCATCGCCAAATTCACGAGCAAGCGCGAGATCGTGCGTGATGAGAACAAGCGCCATGTGTCGCTTCGAGCGAAGATCGGTCAGGAGCGTGAGGATGTCGCGTTGCGTTGTCACATCCAAAGCGGTTGTTGGCTCATCCGCAATGAGGACGGATGGCTCAGCGTCAAGAGCTGCACCAATGGCAACTCGCTGACGCATACCGCCAGACAGCTCATGCGGGAACGCTCGACGCACCCGCTCATCAAGACCCACCTCGGTTAAACGTTCCCGAATCCGTTTTTCTTTGTCCACGCGCCGGCGGATTCTGTGCGCCAGCATCTGATCGCCAGCCCGCTGCGTTGGTGACAGTGACGTGAAGGGATCCTGCGGGAGCCACACGATCCCTGAACCCCGAAGGGAGCGCAGTTTCTCAACCGGATCGGCAAGGTCAATGGTTTCGCCGTGGATGGTGACGATCCCTGAGTGTTCGAGGCCAACGGGAGTTAACCCGCAGATCGTGCGGGCAAGCATCGACTTCCCCGCGCCGGATTCTCCAACGATGACAAGGGTGCGACCGGCATATGCGGTGATGTCCACATCGGACACGAGGGCACGCTCAGCGCCGGGAACACGAACGGTAACATGCGAGGCCGCTAGAGCAGGGACCGAGGACGATGAGTTCATTGCGCGATCCTTTCTGCTGATCGTGATGACCACCAGTCACCCGCAATGTTGATGGCTGTTGCAGCACCGATGATGAAAAGACCGGGAACCACGCACGCCGCCGGATTCTGGAAAATGAAGGCACGGCCATCGGCAAGCTGGCGACCCCAGTCAGCCGCCTGAGCGGACACTCCGAAACCGAGGTAAGAGAGCCCGGAGATGGACACGAGGGCGAAGGCAACGTTGACGAAGAGGTTCGCCCAGACAATCGGGAGGACGTTCGGGAGAAGGTGGACACGAAGAATCCGCGGGGTTGACAGGCCTAGGACACGCGCGGACTCCAAGTAGGGTTTGGGCATCTGCTGGAGAGCTGCGGCGCGAATCATCCGAATATCCGAGGGAGCAAAGAGCACAACGAGCACAGCAACTGTCACCCAGTAGGAGCCCCCGAGGATTCCGGCAACAACGATGGCCAGGAGAGTCACCGGTACGGAGAGAAGAATCTCACTGGTTCGCGAAACGATGGCGTCCCACCAACCGCCAAACCACGCTGCTGTCAAGCCGAAGACGATGCCGAGGATCATTGAGCCCAGGGCAATGACCAGCGGACCAACCAGTGCCGAACGTGTGCCCGCAATCGTCAGGGCAAGGACGTCACGTCCGAGGGTGTCGGTCCCCAGGAAATGTCCGGGGGTGCCCGCCGGAGTCACACCGATCCCCAGGTCCTGTGATAGCGCGTTGGGAACAAGAAGTTCGGGAATCGCTGCCCACACGGCAAGGACCGTGAGGATGATGAGCGAGAGTGTCACTGAGAATGGGATGGTCCGCAGGAGGCGACCAAGCCTGAGCCAACGCGAGCGGATCGGCCCATGAGGAATTGGCTCATCACGAACGGGAGGGATGCTCATACGATCCTCCTCGAATGGTTCGCCCCGAGGTTTTGAGTGGGGTCGAGGACGGCGGCGAGCAGGTCCACGACGAATGTCACCGTGATGATGACGAGGGCGATGAGCAGTGCGAGTGCTTGAACAACTGGGACATCCTTAAAGGTGATGGAATCAGCGAGCAATTGCCCAAGACCGGGCAGGGAAAACGCCTCCTCCACGAGAATTGTCGCGCCGAAAAGCGATCCGAGAATCAACCCGGCGGACGTGATGATGGGAATTGCCGCGTTCTTCATGTACATTCCCGTGATGCGTCTGCGGCTCAGGCCACGCGACTGAGCGAAGGTCACGTAGTCCTGGGTGAGTTCACGGGCAACAGATGCCCGGGTAATACGGATGATCGTTGCCGCCGTTCCCGTTGCTAACGCAATCGCCGGCAGCGTCAGATGCCACAGGGTGTCAAGGAATGATCCCCCGGTTCCATACGTTGGGAACCATCCGAGCATCACGGCGAAAACATAGAGCAGAACCATTCCCAGGGCGAATCCGGGGGCGCTGATTCCAACAACAGCCCAGCCAACGATTGCGCGATCAACGCGGCTATCGATTTTACGTGCGGCAAGAAGCCCCAGAGGGATACCAACCCCAAGTGCAATGACGAACGCTAAGAAAGTCAGTTCGAGCGTCAGTGGGAGTCGCTGTCCGATGACCTGTGTCACCGGTGTTCCCGAACGGATCGACGTGCCGAAATCCGCGTGCAGCGCCCGACCGAGCCAGTCAACGTATTGCACGATGAACGGGTCATCAAGATGATACTGGGCGGTGATTGCCTGGCGAACTTCAGGGGTTACCTGGCGGTTTCCCACGAGAATTTTCACCAGGTCGCCGGGCACCAGGTAAAGCAAAGAGAAGATGAGAAACGAGAGAACAAGGAGGACTCCGATGAATTGGAGGAGCCGTGAGAGCACGTATCGTGCACGCATCCCCGTTCCTTTCTCCGCGTGTTCTTTTCCGATGTGCCGGGGACGGTATCGTCCCCGGCACATCCCACGAACTGATTATTCAGCGATGTCGAGGCTCACGGCCCACGGGGTCATGAAGTAGAAGGACGTGTAGTCCTTCGGTGACACCGTCGAAGCGAAAGCCGTTGATGCCTTACCCCACCACACAGGTGAGTAGATGACATTTTCCTGGGCAATTTTATTCGCCTCGATGATCTGTTCAGCTCGCTTGTGTGGATCAGTTTCCGCATTGGACGCGGCAATGAGGTCCTGGACTTCGGTGTTCTCATAGCGAGCAGGGTTCTGCGGTCCAAGCAACCATCCGGGGATTTCAGCGGCATCACCCGTGGTCGGCGTGTACGACATCCAGTTAAGGCCGTACTGACCGGTCCCCAAGGTGGTGATCCACTCTTCAACCGGCTTGGAGGTGACGGTGAGGTTGATTCCCAGTTCCTTGAGGTTGTCGGCAATCGCCAGGGCAGCTGTTCCCAGCTGTGGGACCGAGGACGGGTAGAGAAGCTCCGCATCGAAACCCTCGGGAACGGATGATTGCTTGAGTTCCTTCACTGCGGCTTCCATATCGAACGTGTAGTTCGGCAGGTCGCTCAGGAGTTTTCCAGCCGCTTCAACGCCGATCTGAGTGCCCAACTGATCAGCCGGTTCCAACCCGGTTGCAACCGTTCCTGATCCTGAGAGAACGGAGGAAACGATCGATTCACGATCAACGGCGTGGGCAATGGCTTTGCGCACGTGGATGTCATTGAACGGTTCAACACCGGCGTCAAATGTCAGCCCAACATAGGAACGATCGGATTCCGTTTTGATCGTGGTTCCAGCAACAGCCTCGTACTGATCAAGGTGGTTCGTTGGAACTTGCAGAGCGATATCAAGAGCACCCGATTGCAGAGCAAAGAGTCGCGTGTTTTCATCGGCAAAGAAATCGAATTGAATTGTCTCGGCCTCGAGTTTACCACCCCACCACGTGTCAACTTTCTTGAGTGTCACATGCGAGTCTGGCTGAAATTCAGTGACCTGGTAAGGGCCGGTTCCCATGATGAGGTCCTGCGAAGAACCGTAGGTTGAGGCTGCCTCGTAGAACGACTTCTCAGTGATCCACAGTCCACCGTTGGCGGTGACCGTCCACCCGAAGTTCTGTGCGGCGGCGGGAAGAGTGATCGTCACTTCCCAATCGCCGGTTTGTTCAACTGTGGCATCGCTGGGCCAATACACGGCCGACGACGGGGACTTTTCCGGGTCTTTGCCGAGGTTGATCGAGAAGAGCACGTCTTCCATCGTCACGGGGTTTCCATCGTGGAACTTCGCATCTTGACGGATCTGGAACGTCCAGGTCACGCCGTCGTCGGTGTTCCATGACTGTGCGATCGCGGGGATCAGTTCACCCTGGGCGTTGACGGCGAGAAGCCCCTCGGATGTCACCTGGGCAATGTAGTAGTTGAGGATTCCGGTCTCGTGGGAAATATCGAGCGTCGAGACGGAACCAGAGAGGCCGACGTTGACGACCCCGTCGAAAGCACCTTCTGTTCCTGAGGATTGGGATGCTTGCTGGGGTGCACACGCCGCCAATCCGACCAGCGCAGCAGTGCTGAGCACGGCGATCGCCGTGTTCTTCACATATCGTCGGTTCATCAGCATGAAGCCTCCATTTCGCCAAAGTGAACGTTCTCTAGAACGCAGAACTCACCCTAAATACGGCTCAGCTAATTTTCAGGATGTAGCTACCTGGTGAGCGACTGTGACATTGGAGCTCTTAGAGCCTGAGAAAATCCCGGACGACATCCCCCAGGGCGCGGACGGTGAGTGCGACATCTTCAAGTGCCATGTGCTCGTCATGGGCGTGAAGCTGCGAATAAACGGCCCCGAGGGTGCGCTCTGAGGCGTGCGATCCGAATCCGTAACCCACTCCCCCACGCTGTCGCGCAGCCCTGAGATCTGTGCCCCCGGGGAACAACACAGGCACGATCCGTGAATCGGAATGTTGCGTTTTTAACACCCGAGAAATGCTCTCAAAGAGCCGCGTTGTGGCGGGGCTCTCAGAGGCTGGATCACTCAGGAGCCTCTCGATCGACACACAGTGCGCGAGGTCGCCGAGCGCACGGCGAATCTCAGCGTCCACGTCGTCGTCGGTGACTCCTGGAAGAGTTCGGATATCCATCTCCAGGTACGCCGATGACGGGATCACGTTGATCGGCCCGCCGGCCCGCATGACGGTCTGCGCGAAAGTGACATGGGAGATCGCGTGGGCGTAGGCCGCTAGTTCACCGAACTCAGAAAAGTCTCCGTCGTAGGTCCCCTCAACGAGATCGTGACGCACGTCAGCATCGAAACCGAAAGCATCAACAAAGCTCTCCCACAGAGGCGACGGAACAATTGCCCTCCCCGCGTCACGCAATCGACGCGACACTTCGACGATCGCCTCAAGAGCCGAATGTTTCCCGAAAGGGACCGACCCGTGGCCGGGATCACCGTGGACATGGATTCGGCGCTGAGCCGCACCCTTTTCTCCGACGATGACGACGACGCTATCTTTTCCGTCCGCTGCGTGGATGTGCGCACCTCCCATTTCAGACAGGCAGTTCTGCCACGGGATGGCGTCAGGATGTTCACGCGCAATCCACGGAATCCCCAGTCCCCCACGAGCTTCCTCATCGGCCGCGGCAACGAAGGTCAAAGTTCCCGCAGGCTTGGGGCCGGTTGCAATCCGTCGGGTTGTCGCGGCCATCGCAGAGGTCAGGGTGAGCATGTCAACGGTCCCTCGCCCCCAGATCGCACCCTGGGCAATCTCAGCTGCAAACGGGTCACGGCTCCATCGGTCCTCATCAACCGGCACGACGTCAAGGTGTCCCATGAGTGTCAGGCTTGGCGCCCCAGGGTCATATCCAGCGACGGTGACAACGAGCGTTGTGCGTCCGGGGTGAGCTTCGATACGGCGTAGGGTGACGGGAGTGTCACGAAAGTACTCTTCGAGAGTTTCCACGGAGCGTGCTTCACTGCCCGAATCGGGAGTGAGGTCGTTGACGCAGGCGTTGCGCACGAGCTGGGTCAGCAGGTCAAGAGTTTCTCTTTCGAGGCTGCCCGCAGCGAAGTCATCTCTTGTCCACTCGTGATCCTTGGTGTTCGTCACGCGCACCTCCTTGGGGTGTGGGGTGACCTCGTAGGCACCCTCCGTTGTCTAAGTTCTGTCATCCACGCTACGCCACATTAACGAGGACGACGCCGCTTCGTCACCGGCCTGTGGATAACGAGCCGTGGTGACGAATGCTGTGGATATCTCCACGACCCACACCCGCCTGTGTATTGCAGGCCTCATATTTCGACATGCGGGTGTATTGGTGTCACAGGCTGCTGGCTCGTAGGCTTAGGTGCGTATATGTCCACGACTCGGATGGAGAACATGCACATGGGCGAGCGTCCCGACCTGACCCCTACGACCGTTCCAGCACCCGTGGTCCCTGACCGCGTCGGCGCCGAAGGCCTCGAAGCCAAGTGGGGTGAGCAGTGGGAAACCCAGGGAACCTACGATTTTGATCGCACGGCGACGCGCGAGGATGTCTACTCGATTGATACTCCTCCGCCTACGGTATCCGGTTCTCTCCACGTCGGTCACGTCTTCTCCTACACGCACACCGACGTTATCGCTCGCTATCAGCGCATGCTCGGCAAGTCCGTGTTCTACCCGATGGGCTGGGATGACAACGGCCTGCCAACGGAACGCCGCGTCCAGAACTACTACGGTGTTCGCGTTGATCCCACGCTTGCGTACGAGGAAAATTTTGTTCCCCCGCACGAGGGCGGCGAAGGAAAATCCATTAAAGCCCGCGACCAGAAACCGATCTCACGGAAGAACTTTGTTGAACTGTGTGAGCGTCTGACCGTTGAGGATGAGGCCCAGTTTGAGTCCCTGTGGCGTTACCTTGGCCTGTCCGTTGACTGGAAACAGCACTATCAGACGATCGGTACGCGTGCCCGCAAGGTTGCACAGGCCGCGTTCTTGCGCAACCTCGCTCGAGGTGAGGCCTACCAGAGCGAAGCACCTGGACTGTGGGACATCACCTTCCAGACGGCCGTTGCGCAAGCGGAACTCGAATCGCGTGAATACCCGGGCTTTTACCATCGCATTGCTTTCCATGTGACGGATGCGGATGCTGCCGCTCAGGCACGGGCCGCAGGTGCCCCCATTGAAGGCGACGTTGATGTCTGCATCGAGACCACGCGTCCTGAGCTTCTGGCGGCCTGCGTCGCCCTCGTTGCCCATCCCGATGATGAGCGCTACAAGCCGCTCTTTGGGACAACCGTGGCTTCACCCGTGTACGGGGTTGAGGTTCCCGTCCTCGCTCATCCCGAAGCTGAAATGGACAAGGGTGCTGGCATCGCCATGTGCTGTACCTTCGGTGACACAACCGACATTGACTGGTGGCGTGACCTGGATCTGCCGCTGCGTGCGATCCTGCGCAAAGACGGACGTATTCTCACCGATACCCCCGAGTGGATCACCACACCGGAGGGCATTGCCGCATACGAGGCAATCGCCGGTAAAACCACGTTCTCTGCCCGTGAGTTGGTTGTTGCCGCTCTTAGGGAATCCGGTGAGCTTAAAGGCGAACCAACGAAGACCCTGCGTCAGACAAACTTCTTTGAGAAAGGCGACAAGCCGCTTGAGATCGTCACCTCACGCCAGTGGTATATCCGCAACGGCGGGAAGACGTGGGATCACCCGGTCTCGGGAGTAAACCTTAACGACGAACTCATTGAGCGGGGGCGCGAACTGAAGTTCCACCCTGAATTCATGCGCGTGCGCTATGAAAACTGGGTCAAGGGACTCAACAACGACTGGCTGATTTCGCGTCAGCGTTTCTTCGGTGTCCCCTTCCCGCTGTGGTACAAGATTCGTCAGGACGGCGAGGTTGATTACTCCGCGGTCATTACCCCCAGTGAGGATGCTCTTCCGGTTGATCCGTCAACCGATGTTCCCGCGGGCTATACCGAGGCACAGCGCGGAGTTCCCGGCGGATTCGCAGCCGAACTCGACATTATGGACACCTGGGCAACCTCGTCTCTCTCCCCTGAAATTGCCACGGGATGGCTTGACGACGAGGACCTGTTCTCCCGGACTTTCCCAATGGATTTGCGTCCGCAGGGTCAGGACATTATTCGCACGTGGCTGTTCTCCACCGTTGTGCGCTCTCACCTTGAGTTCCGTTCTCTCCCGTGGAAGCACGCGGGAATTTCCGGATGGATCCTTGACCCCGACCATAAGAAGATGTCGAAGTCGAAGGGCAACGTCGTTACCCCGATGGATTTGCTCGTCAAGTACGGGTCTGACGCGGTGCGTTACTGGGCGACATCCGCACGTCTTGGCTTGGATGCCACTTTCGATGAGCAGCAGATGAAGATCGGGCGTCGCCTGGCAATCAAGGTTCTCAACGCCTCAAAGTTCGCCCTGACGATGGGCGGTGAAGATGCCAGCCTCGACCTTGATCCCTCGCACGTCACCTGTGACTTAGACCGTTCCGTTATCGCACAGCTGCGGGAGGTCATTGAAACCGCAACCAGCGCCCTGGCAACCTACGATCATTCACGCGCCCTTGAGGTCACGGAAACCTTCTTCTGGACTTTCTGTGATGACTACCTTGAGCTGGTCAAGGAACGTGCCTACAACCGTGAGGGCACATGGAACGAGGACGAGGCCGCGTCCGCACGCGCTGCCCTTGCCATCGTTATTGATCACGTCGTTCGGCTTTTGGCACCCTACCTGCCGTATGTCACCGAAGAAGTGTGGTCCTGGTATCGCACCGGCTCGATCCACGTTGCGCCGTGGCCAACAACAAGCGCTCTTGAGGGAGTTGGCGGTGACCGGGAGGTCCTCGCTCAAGCATCGGGTGCCCTCATTGCGCTGCGCCGGGTGAAGTCCGAAGCGAAGGTGTCACCGCGCACCCCCTACCTTGCTGTGACGCTTGAGGCTCCCAAGGCGGCACTTGCTCACCTTGAGTCCGTTCGCCCTGACCTCTCTGCCGCATCAAAGGTCGAGGGCGAGCTTGTGCTCAAGGCAGCTCCCACCTCTCAAGACGGTGAAGCTGCCGTGCGGGTTGCGAGCTTCGAGCTGGGCGAGGCACCCGCCCGCAAGAAGAACTAACAAGCACACACATTCGGGCCGGCCCACCTCAGGGCCGGCCCGATCTCCAGTAGTCAGACAGCGATTGCCGATCAGGCACACAATAGTTGAATCGTTGCCTTGTTCCTTACGTCGAGGGTCATCTCTCCTCTAATCTAAGGTCACCCGCCTCGTGGCGTTTCGGCGCCGCTGGGAGGATGGGAGATTCATCCCCCACCTACGGGAGTCACATCGTCGCCTATCCTGGCGAAGAGTTGAACATCCCGAAGGATTAGACTGATAGTTCATTCCACGCAACATAAGGTCGTTCACATGACTTCTCCACGCGAAGACACCCCGAAGGAAACATCCGATAAGGAAATATCTGACTCGGTGCAGGCCGACCTCGTCCTCGTCAATGAGAACGACAAGGACGCAACCCAGGCCACTGGCTCCTCCCCCGCCCAGGATGGGCAAGCGACACCGGAAACTGACATCGCTGCCGACAGCGCCACCGCTGACGCCCTCGACGAACTCGGGGAAAACGGTGCGACCACGGCGTTGGAATGGCATGCTCCCGTGTTGGTCCGCACTGATGAGCACACAACAATTCCGGAACTCCTTAAACGCCGCGTCCAACGCTCGCCGCGGCACTCACTGATTTTACGCAAGCAAACGATCTCTGATTCGTGGATTCCCGTGACCGCACGCGACTTCTACGCCGAAGTCCAAGCTGTGGCTGCCGGACTCATTGCCTTGGGCCTTCACGCCGGTGAACGTATCGCCATCATGTCGCACACCCGCTACGAGTGGACGCTCCTTGACTTTGCCTCGTGGACCGCCGGGTTGGTTCCCGTGCCGATCTACGAAACTTCCTCGATTGACCAGTGCAGCTACGTTCTGCGTGATGCGCAAGCACGCGTGGTGTTCACGGAAACAATCACGATGGCCGAAGTGGCTAAAGCCGCTGCTGAAAGAGCCGGGCTGGATGATGTTCGCGTTCATTCCTTTGACTCCGAAGCTATTGAAACCCTCATTGATCAGGGGGCAACGACGCCGCGCTCCGAAGTCTCTGCCCGAACCAACGGCCTGACCACGGATGACATTGCGACCATTGTTTACACGTCCGGCACCACAGGCGAACCCAAAGGGACCGTCATCACGCACGGAAACTTCACCGAACTCTGCGTCAACGCCCACGCGTGGATGCCGGAGATCGCGATGTTCCCCGAATCACGGCTGCTGCTTTTCCTCCCCCTCGCGCACGTCTTTGCTCGGTTCCTTGAAGTTTTCCAGATCGCCTCCGAGGGCGTTCTCGGCCTCTCCCCTGACACGAAGAATCTCCTGCCCGACCTGGCAACCTTCAAGCCAACGTACCTGCTTGTTGTGCCGCGCGTACTGGAGAAAATCTATAACTCAGCCGATGCCAAAGCCTCTGCCGGGGGCACGCGCAAGATCTTCCGCTGGGCCGCTGACGTCGCGATCCGCTATTCCAAAGCCCTCGACACTGAGGAAGGACCGTCCCGGTCCCTCAAAGCACAGCGAGCCGTGGCCGACAAACTCGTCTACCAGAAAATTCTCAAACTCGTTGGCGGGAATGTTGGCTATATCGTCTCCGGTGGCGCTCCCCTGTCCACGTACCTTGGGCACTTCTACCGAGGCCTGGGAATCCCCGTGCTCGAAGGATATGGCCTCACCGAAACCGTTGGTCCCGTTTCCGTTGGCACGCCGCGTCTGTCGAAAATCGGTACCGTGGGATGCCCGCTCCCCCCGATGTCCGTTCGTATTTCTGACGAGGGCGAGGTTCTCCTCAAAGGTCCGTCCGTATTCGCCGGATATAACAATAAGCCCGAAGCAACCGCTGCCGCTTTCACCGAGGACGGGTGGTTTAAGACCGGCGATCTTGGCTCACTTGACCGTGACGGTTATCTGACGATCTCCGGGAGAGCGAAAGAAATCATCGTTACCGCCGGTGGGAAGAACGTTGCCCCCACCGCTTTGGAGGATCCGCTGCGCGCGCACCCCCTTATTTCTCAGGTCATCGTTGTGGGAGAAAAGCGCCCCTTCATTTCTGCTCTCATCACTCTTGACGCTGAGATGCTTCCCCTGTGGCTCAAGGCCCACAGCATGGGGACGATGTCGGTTGCCGAGGCAGCGAACAATATCGAAGTTCTTGCGTCTTTGGAACGAGCCGTTGCATCTGCCAACGAGCATGTCTCACGTGCCGAATCGATCCGCAAAATCAAAGTTCTCACCACCGATTTTACCGAGGCTAACGGCCTGCTCACCCCGTCCTTGAAAGTGAAACGGAACGTTGCGCTCAAGCGTTTTGCTTCGGTCATTGACGAGATCTACGGTGGTCCCGTTGAGGACTAAGAACAGGTGCGAGGCAGTGTCTCGCACGCGCAGCAACACTGGGAATATGAAATGACAGCGAAGGACAACATGGTGAGGGCAGGTTTAGAGGATCGTGCGGGGGCTGAGACTTCTCACGTACTCACGGGGGCAGCCGGTCCCGCTGATCCACCCGAACTCGCGATCCCTGCGGAGCTTGCCGCCGCCCGCGCAACTATCGACAACATCGATGCCGCGCTCATTCACATCCTCGCTGAGCGTTTTCGGTGTACGCAGAGAGTTGGCCACATCAAGGCCGTTCATCATCTCCCCCCGGCCGACCCTGAACGTGAAGGTCGTCAGATTTCTCGCCTCCGTGCTCTTGCGGAGCAGTCGGGCTTAGACCCTGACTTTGCTGAGAAGTTCCTGTCTTTCATGGTCACCGAGGTGATCCGCCATCATGAGGATATTCGGGCCGAATACCACGCGGGCACGCCCGACGCCGATGAGTCAGGTGTCTCATAGAGCAAGCGCGCGGCTTTCTCCTGTAGAGCAAAGGTCCAACCTTCAGGAACTGTCAGGTTAGCGCGCCCGGAGCGCCGAAAAACGCTCAGCGCCAAACGCACCTGCCAGAACGCACCCTTAGGCAGTCTGGGCGGTCTCGTTGGTGGACGGATAAAGTTCAGCCTCGCCGGTGCCTTCGACGTGGTCGCGCGTAACGACGACGCGGGCAACATCATCTCGGCTTGGCAGCTCAAACATCAGGTCGGACAAAGTTTCTTCCATGATCGACGAGAGCCCACGAGCACCGGTTTTACGTGCATTTGCTTTCGCGGCGATTGCCAGTAGTGCCTCGCGGGTGAACTCCAGGTCAATTCCATCGAGGTCGAAGAGGTGCTGATATTGATGAACCAAAGAATTCTGCGGCTCGGTGAGGACCCGCACCAGGTCTTCTTCAGTGAGTTCTTTCGTTGATGTCAGGATCGGCAGTCGTCCAATGAATTCGGGGATCATGCCGAACTTGTGCAGGTCCTCAGCGGTGACGGACTCGTAAAGATCACCCATTTCGGCGGTGGAACGCAACTCGGAACCAAATCCCGTTGAGCGCCGCCCCATTCGTGCCTTGACGATCTCTTCGATTCCAGCGAAAGCTCCGGCTGCGATGAAGAGGATGCCGGAGGTGTCGATCTCTAGGAACTGCTGGTGAGGGTGTTTGCGTCCGCCCTGTGGTGGCACGGACGCAACCGTTCCTTCGATGATCTTCAAGAGCGCCTGCTGTACGCCTTCACCGGAAACGTCACGCGTGATGGAGGCGTTCTCTCCCTTACGTCCGATCTTGTCGATTTCGTCAACGTAGATGATGCCGCGTTCAGCTTTCTTGATGTCGCCGTCGGCCTCTTGGATCAAGCGCAAGAGGATGTTCTCCACGTCCTCGCCAACGTAGCCAGCTTCGGTCAGGGCGGTGGCGTCAACAATTGCGAAAGGAACTTTCAGC
The DNA here is from genome assembly GCF_011038885.2 of Schaalia sp. ZJ405. NCBI lineage: Bacteria > Bacillati > Actinomycetota > Actinomycetes > Actinomycetales > Actinomycetaceae > Schaalia > Schaalia zhouxuedongae. The sequence goes on from NZ_CP064952.1 coordinate 1,474,480, forward strand.
AGTCGGGCCAGGGAACGCGCGAGATGTGTTTTCCCGGTTCCAGTTGGACCCAGGAGAAGAATGTTGGATTTGGTGCCGAGCATGTCTTCGTCGTTGCCGGCTTCGCGTGAGCGCACACGCTTGTAGTGGTTGTACACGGCCACAGAGAGGGCGCGTTTAGCGCGATCCTGCCCGATGACCCAGGAGTCGAGGAATTCGTTGACTTCTTTAGGTTTAGGCAGCGGTGTCGACGTCTGCTCGGGTTCTTGTTTACCGAGCTCTTCCTCGATGATTTCGTTGCACAGGTCGATGCATTCGTCGCAGATGTACACACCGGATCCACCGATGAGTTTGCGCACCTGCTTCTGGCTCTTCCCACAAAAAGAGCATTTGAGCAGTTCTGCACCATCTGTCAGCCGTGCCACCGCGTGTCCTTTCTTAACCTGCGCGGTTTTCCGCGCATAAACCTGTAAGTAACCCTATGTGAGGGAATGACGCGATGCCACTGGGCACGCTGATGGGAATAATGTCGCACCGACGCCTGCCCCGGGTGCATCCAGGCGCGCCTTCCCCGCATGATTTCAGTGAGGATACGCCGGCGCCCGGCCCTCATTGTCGAGGAACCGGGCGGATATCGCAGCCGACGCAGTCGCTTACTGGGCTTTGCGTGAGGCGAGCACCTGGTCAACCAGACCGTAGTCTGCTGCCTGCTGAGCGGTGAGGATCTTGTCGCGTTCAATATCGCGCCGAATCTGCTCGGCAGGGGTTCCCGTGTGATGTGCGAGAGTGTCTTCAAGCCACACGCGCATGCGGTCAATTTCATCGGCGACAATCTGAATATCCGATGCCTGGCCTTGCATCCCCTCCATTGCCGGCTGATGAATGAGGATACGGGCGTTTGGCAGGGCAAGGCGTTTGCCGGGAGAACCCGCTGCCAGAAGCACAGCGGCAGCCGAAGCCGCTTGACCAAGGCACACAGTCTGAATCTGGGGCTTGATGTACTGCATCGTGTCGTAGATCGCTGTGAGCGCTGTGAAGGAGCCGCCGGGCGAGTTGATGTACATGGTGATCAGCGAGTCTGGGTCCTGGGATTCCAAGACGAGCAGCTGAGCCATGACGTCATCAGCGGACGCGTCATCAACCTGAACGCCCAGGAACACAATTCGGTCCTCGAAAAGTTTGGCGTAGGGATCCTGACGCTTAAAACCGTAGGCGGTGCGTTCCTCGAAGTTGGGCAGGACGTAGCGGGCCTGCGGCATTTGACGGGCAATTGCCTCGAAGTAGGGCTGTGTTGTCATCACTCTTCTCCGTCCTGGGCGCGCTGGCCAACTTCTTCGGGGGATTCAATGACGCGGTCAACGAAGCCGTATTCCAAGGCTTCGTAGGCGCTGAACCACTTGTCACGATCAGAGTCGACCTCGATCTGCTCGACAGATTTTCCGGTGCGTTCGGCGGTGATCTCTGCCAGTTCTTTCTTCATCTTGAGGATGAGGTCGGCGTTGATCCGAATATCCGTGGCAGAACCGCCTGCACCACCGGAAGGCTGATGCATGAGCACCCGCGTGTGCGGCGTAATGTAGCGCTTGCCCGGGGCTCCGGCAGTCAGCAGGAACTGGCCCATTGAAGCGGCGAGCCCCATAGCAACGGTGACGACATCGGGCTTGATGTATTGCATCGTGTCGTAGATCGCCATGCCGGCGGTGACGGATCCACCGGGGCTGTTGATGTAGAGATAGATGTCGCGGTCAGGGTCTTCGGCGGCAAGGAGGAGCAGCTGCGCGCAGATCGCATTGGCGTTCTCGTCTTGCACGGGGCCGCTTAACCAGATGATGCGTTCTTTCAGCAGCCGCTGGTAGACGGAATCACCGAGTCCCAGCGGAGCCTGCTGTCCGCCTGATCCTTGAATATGCACGTCGCTCACGTGCGCCTCCTTGTTCGAATGGGTTCGCCTCCCGAACCCTGCTGGCCACTAAACTATCGGGTTTCTGTGCGGCGAGGCATGTTTAATGGTGTCTTTTCGCTGTGGGCGCATCCGAATACCTCGCAGTCGGGGGTGCTGTTGCCCGAAGGCTATTTTGTGCCTCGACGCCGTGGCCCTCAGGGAAGGGACCACGCTGGCCCTCCCAGTAGGGCACACGCTCCCAGGCACCACGAAATGGCCGATACGCCCAGTTCTACACCGAGACCCTGAGGGCAGGGGCTCCCGGTGTTTTCTCTTACAGAAAATACCAGCGAGGGCCGGCGCTTTCGCGCCGACCCCCGCTCAGGTCATCTCCCCCAGTTCATCCGCTTATCGGAGCGAGGGATGAGTCACTCACTGCGCAGATGCGGCCTCGTCGCTTTCCTCGCCGGCGTGACCTTCTGGGGCTTCGTCAGCCTCAGCCGCGGCCTCACCGAGGAATGCGGACAGATCAACGTCGTTACCGTCGGCATCCTGAACCTTAACCACGCGCAGCGCCTCAATGAGGGCCTTCGCACGTCCCAGGTCGGCCACAACGGATGCCATCTGCTGAGAGGAAGAGAACAGCTGGTTGATGTCCATGCCGAAGTTCTGGGACATCTGGATCGCGTAGTCGATGAGTTCCTGCTGAGACACCTGAACATCAAGCTTCTTCGCGATGGCCTCGGACAGCAGCTCAGAACGGTAGTCGCGCTCGATCTGGGCGCGAGCTTCCTTCTTTTCCTTCGGCTTGGCATCCTCGGACACGCGGTGGGACAGCTCGTGCTCAATAACGGACTCAGGCAGGAGGATCTCGGTCTTCTCCAGCAGGTGCTCAACCAGGTTGTCACGAGCCTGTAGCGCCTGCTGCGAGGTCTTCGAGGTAGCGGCCTGCTTGCGCAGATCTTCCATGAGTTCGTCCATCGTGTCGAACTCGGAAACCATCTGAGCAAAATCATCGTCAGCTTCGGGCAGCTCACGCATCTTCATCGCTTTGACGGTGATCTTGATGTCAGCTTCTTCGCCCTCGTGGTCTCCGCCCTTGAGCTTCGCGGTGAACTCGACCTCTTCACCGGCCTTGGTGCCGCGCAGAGCCTTGTCCTGTCCGTCAAGCATGTTGCCCGAGCCGATCTCGTAGGAGACATCGGAAACGGAATCAACCTCTTCACCGTCAATCGTTGCCACCATGTCGATGGTGGCGAAATCACCGGTCTTGGCCTTGCGAGTGATTGTCTTGAGGGTGGCGAAGCGTCCGCGCAGCTCATCAAGTTCCTTCTGCACGTCCTCGTCAGTGACCTCAGCGGTGTCAACGGTGATGACGGTGTTTTCGTCGAACTCGGGCAGCTCGAAGTCGGGAACAACAGGCACCTCGGCAGTGAAGACCAGCTGTCCGCCGGGCTCTCCGGTGGTGTTCGGGATTTCGGTGACCTCAACTTCGGGCTGAGACATCGGACGGAGCTCGTTCTGTGCGACAGCGTCTGAGTAATGTCCGGGCAGGACCTCGTTGACAACCTGCTCGATAACGGCTGCGCGGCCGAAACGGCGATCAATGACGCGCGGCGGCACGTGGCCCTTGCGGAATCCGGGAATGGAGACCTGACCGGCGATGTCCTTGTACGCCTTGGTCATCTCGGATTCGAGTTCCTCGTAAGGAACCTCAACTGTCAGGCGAACCTTGGTGGGCTCTAGGGTCTCAACGGTGCTTTTCACGTGCGTGCACTCCAACGAATTTGGTATATGGGACGCCCATGCGGGCGCATGACAACTCGGCCAGTCTACGACAGGCAAGCAAAAGAGGGACAGTCACAAACGTCAACGTGGGGAAAATGCAGTGAATTCCACTCAGCCTCGTCCTCGTTCTCCTTCTTCATTAACGAGGACGACCCTGGCTTACCCACGCTCCTGCGCTAGGCTGGGGGCGTCGGGGGCTCGGGCGCTGACTGTTTCATCCCGCTCCCCGACTTTTCGCTCGTCGGCCGCGCTACGACACTTGGAGGCCCCGTGACTTCATCGCTGCCCACCGAGATCCCCTGGAACGACGGAACATGGACGAATGAGCCCGTAGAAACCCGAGTCGAGGGCGGGGACCTGGTTGTTACCGCACGGGAAACCAGCGACGCGTGGCGCCTAACGTCCTACGGGTTTATTCACGACACCGAACACGGTCTGCTTGTTCCCTTCCGCCCGGGAACAGCCGTCGAAGTGGAGTTCACCGCAGATTTTTCCGAACAATTCGACCAGGCCGGAATTTTTATTCGCCGCGACGATGACCGCTGGGTGAAAGCCGCAACCGAATTCTCCGACGGACAGCTCAACGCAGGAGCTGTCGTCACGAACGGCTACTCAGATTGGTCGCTTGCACGGGTCTCGCAGTGGCTCGGCAAGCGTGTCCTCATCCGCGCAAGCTGGGCGGATCACGCGTTAACGATTCGCGGGGGAATTGTGGGAGAGCCTCTTCGACTGCTGCGTGTTGCGCCTTTCGAGGAGTCCGACGACGTTATGGCCGGTCCCCTGATCTGCGCACCCACGCGATCGGGGCTGACGATTCGTTTCCATTCATGGCGGATCACCAAGGCCGATCAGGCGCTGCATCCGTAGACACCGGGCTGTGGACAACGAGATATTTCCAACACCGAAACGCGGTGATTTCGGCTTACGAAGACCGAAAGAAAATTGCTAGCGTGCCACACGGCGTCAGCGTCCTCGTGCGCGAGAACACCGACAATGCCTGCACTGAACAGTCGCTTCGGGCCACCTCAACGCCGACACACGTTGGCAACCACGCCCACATGCGCGACAGAGCCGAGCAGCCAATTCGCACCACGTGCAACAAGCGACACCTCGTGTCACTGCGCTCACCACGGCTCAAGACCAGCAGGTCGCACAGACGTTCCATTCCGGAGGTACACACCGATGCGGAGTGGATGGGGCGCCACATGAAACGATGAAAGAGGCACACGTGTCCACCTCGACAGCCACGCGACAGGAAAAGACTGTCCCCACTGTCCCCGAAAACCCCGCACACGCTCAATCCGGCGCTCATTCCCCCACGTCGGGACACCCACACGTTCACCGCCCGCACCTGGTCATGTCCGGGCTCTACGTTGGCGCATTCCTGGGAATGCTCTCCGAAACTTCCATGAACATTGCGCTGCCCAGCCTCATGGACCACTTCAACATCAGCGCAGGAATCGCCCAGTGGATGGTCGTGGGCTACATGCTCGCCATCGGCATCATCCTGCCGTTCGTCGGAATCCTCCTCAAATGGGTGAACGCGAAAACTCTCGCTCAGTGTGCAGCCGCGATGTTCTTCGTCGGCGCACTCATGTCAACACTCGCGCCGAACTTCGCGATCCTCCTCACAGGGCGCATGCTTCAAGGAATCGGCACAGGCATTGTGCTGCCCATCCTGTTCTCCGCGATCGTTCACGTGTTCCCACCTCACCTCATCGGCGCGGCAACCGGCATCGCCGGACTTGTCATCATGTTCGCGCCCGTCATCGGCCCGACTGCCGCAGGAATCCTCGTATCCGCGATTTCGTGGCGAGCTATTTTCGCACTCTTCGCGATCGTTGCCTGCGTATCTTTCGCGCTGCTCAGCGCATTCTTCACGAACCCCTTCCAGCAGACCCGCCAGCCCGTTGACGCGATCTCCGTTGTCACCTCAATCGTCGGCTTCGGCGGCCTCGTGTGCGGCGTGTCCTTGCTGTCCGAGCAGGGTTTCTCGCCCGTGGTCATCGCCCTCATCGGCGTCGGAGTGATCGTCATCGGCATCTACGCGCAGCGTCAGCTGACAATTGCGCACCCCGTCCTCGACCTCGCGATCCTTGGACGTCGCGACTTCCGTGCATCGGCGCTCATCGTCACCCTGTCATTCACCTGCACGCTCACCTGCATGTACATCGTTCCTCTCGAGCTTCAGCGCGGCCTCAGCCTCGACTCCTCTGTCGTCGGCATGCTCATGCTTCCCGCGGGAATCATCAACGCCGTGTGCTCGATGCTCGCTGGTCGCCTGTTCGACAGATTTGGGGCCGCTCCCCTCGTTCGTTTCGGAGCGCTGCTCACGCTCATCGGCATCGTTCTTTTCACGATGATCGGGACCACAACGAACGTGTTCTTCTTTATCGGAGCGCACGTGATCCTCATGGTCGGTATCCCGTTCATTCAGCAGCCCGCCCAGTCGGCGGCACTCTCCAGTCTGCCGCGTCAGGAGGCCTCTGACGGTTCAACGATCCTCAACACTCTTCAGCAGGTTGCCGGGGCCATCGGCACCGCGATTGCCACGTGCCTTATCGGCCTGGGGTCTGCGTCGAACACTGTCGATGCTGCTGGGGGATTTATCACGGGTTCGCGTTTTGCCTACGTGTTTGCTGCCGTCCTCGTTCTTGGAGCACTCGCAATTTCGCTGACGCACCGCTCGCGTTCAGCCGGTGATGATCGGGGCGAGGATCGTTCTCAGGCTCGTGCGAAGAACCGGGACTTAGCGGCTGATATCCAGGATGATCTTCACGCAAAGGCCGGAGTTGAAGCCTGAGCAGAAGCTGAATTCCCAGCGGTGACGCTCAGTAGAACCGTCTGAATATCCACACACATCCCGCGCCTCTGCCCCCACGCAGAGGCGCGGGTTTGTTATGGAATGGACATGAGATGACGCGCCGACAACGCCTTACCGGTGCGGTGCTGGGTTATTGGCCAATAGGCCGCGGTGCTTCCCGAAAATCGTGGATGCCCGGGAGGTCGGTGTTGGCCGTCGATTCACTTGGCACACACACAAATACCCCAGGAAAAAACGGAACTATCGCCTGGGACATCACAAGGTCGGGGTGACAGGATTTGAACCTGCGACATCCTGCTCCCAAAGCAGGCGCGCTACCAAGCTGCGCTACACCCCGGTGCACCAACGGCGAAGATTCGCCGTTGCCACCATGACATCATAGTGGCAAGGAGCCTCGATTTCACAATCCGACAACTTTGCCGCTAGTATGTTCTTCGTTCCGAAAGGGACCTTGCGGATGTAGCTCAATGGTAGAGCCTCTGCCTTCCAAGCAGATTACGCGGGTTCGATTCCCGTCATCCGCTCCACTAGAACGTCACTTTGGATACAAGGATTTCCGGCCACGCCGGGAAGTAGCCGGGGTGGCGTTTTCGCTGTTCTGGGGCGGTTTTCGGGGTGTTGGCTCTGGCCTATAGGTCAATTCGTGTTGGTTTGGACTGAACCCTGTTTGTTAGACAGCGAGTTCGTATTGTTGTCGGCGTTTTAGTGGGCTGGCGTGTAGTCTGCTGACGATTCGTTGGGTGTTCCACCAGTAGATGTATTCGGTGATGATTCGTAGGCAGGGCATATCGTCACTGCGTCACGTTTTGATAACAAGATGTCGGATTGTTGCAATCTTCTTGGTCACGGGAGTAAATTGTCGCCATCAGGTTTTTTTCAATCTGAAAATAAAGCATCGCAGATCAAAGGAGATTCACCGATGGCTCGCAAGTTCCTCGGCGTCGCCGCAACCCTGGCCGCCTCAGCTTTGATGATCGCCGCATGTTCCACCCCAACCCCCAGCGGAAGCGACCAAAGCGCATCCGCATCAGGCAAAGCCCCCTGGACTATCGGGGTATCAAACGGCTTCGTCGGCAGTGAATACCGCACCCAAATGATCGAGGACATCCAATCCGTCTTCGACGAATACAAGGAACAGGGACTAGTTGATGACCTGATCCTTGAAAATGCCGATGTCGACGCAAACGGTCAGATTCAGCAAATCCGCAACCTGATCAACAAAGGCGTTGACGTCATCATCGTCGACCCAAACTCAGCAACTGCATTGAACGCAGTCTTCGAAGAAGCAGTCAGCCAAGGCATCAAGGTCTATGCCATTGACCAGGCCGTCGAATCTGAGAAAGTCACCAATATCGGAATCGACCAGCAAGAACTTGGCCATGCAAGCGCCGAATGGTTCGCCGAACAAGTAGGGAACAACGCAAAGATCGCTGTCGTCGCAGGCACCGCAGGAAACCCCGCGACCGAAGCCCGTTGGGCCGGTGCAAAAGAAGTTTTCGACGCCGCAGGCATCGAAGTTGTCGCAACAGCTGACGGCGGTTGGGACCAAGCAACCGGCCAAACAGTTGCCGCCGACCTGCTGGCAGCATACCCAGATATCAAGGGCATCTGGACATATGACGGCATGGCGCAGGGCGTCTTGCGCGCAGTCGAAGCAGCAGGAAAAACCGACTCTTTGGTCGTTGCCGGAGAGGCTCGCGTCGGATTCATGCGCATGTGGGCCGACAAGATCGACTCCGGCTTCAAATCCGTCGGCATCGTGAACCAGCCAGGAACAGGCGGAACAGCGCTGCACTTTGCAATCAAAGAACTCCAGGGCAAGACCATCGACCCTTCGAAGATCACCGACGGTCACACCGTCATTCTTCCCCTCGAACCAGCCCTAACCAACGATAACTTCGTCACAGAATGGGACAAAGTCAAAGACAAGGAAGACACCTACGTCCTTGATTCTGTCCTTACGTCGACCGAAGTTGACGCGTTCTTCAAGTAAACCCTCCCGGTGGGGTTGGCCCGCCACCTCACGTGCCAACCCCACCCCACACCAGCCTTTGCGAACGGACCACCCATGTCATTCCTCGAAATGACGGGCGTGGACAAACACTTCGGTGGTGTACACGCCCTCGCACACGCCTCACTTCATGTTGAAACGGGAGAAATTCACGGACTCCTAGGCCCCAACGGATCAGGAAAATCAACCCTGAACAAAATCCTTGCCGGAACAGTTCAGCCCGACGACGCTGCGATCCGCATCAACGGCAACACCGTCACCATCAAATCGCCAAGAGACGCGCATAAAGCAGGAATCGCCGCGGTGTACCAACAGCTGTCCGCAGTACCCGACCTGACGATCGCACAGAACATCATGCTCGGCAGAGAACATTCGACAGCCGGTTTCCTCACCCCAAAAGCGGACAGGTGCGAAACTCAAGCGGTTTTTGACATCATCAAACCCGGCCTTACCCCCGGAACGACGCTATCAACACCCCTCGCCAAACTGACACCCGGCGACCAACAGCTTGTCGAGTTCGCAAAGGCAATCGCACGCAAACCACGACTACTCATCCTCGACGAAGCCACCGCCTCGCTACGTTCCGATCAAGTCAAACTGGTATTCACTACCACGCGACAACTCGCGGACAGCGGACTGGCAGTCATCTTCGTTTCGCACCGGATGGAAGAAATTCGTGAAATCTGCCAACGCGCAACCATCCTGCGATCCGGACGCACAATCACGTCGATTGATGTCCCATCGACAACAAACAATGAAATCGTCACGCTGATGGTCGGCCGAGAAACCAACGGCACAATCCGTCAAGCTATCCCCACAGAAACACGTAACGAACCGGCACTCGAGGTCGAACATCTCAGCGCCCCCTCATTCAGCGACATCTCATTCACGGCAGCACCCGGCGAGGTCATCGGCCTGGGAGGCCTCCAAGGCCAAGGCCAATCGGAACTCCTGCACGCCCTCTTCGGATCACAGACCGCAACCAGCGGACGTATCACGCTCAATGGAACAAGCGGACTTCCTCGCCGCCCCCACGACGGAATGAAACGCTCAATAGCCCTGGTCCCGGGTGATCGAGACAAACAAGGCCTCATGGGCAAACGCTCAATCCTTGAAAACCTATCAATCGTCTCGCTTCGACACCGACTACGGTTCCGCCAATTCATTTCGATGAAACGCGAACGCGCCAATGCCAACCAGCAAATTCAAGCAATGTCCATCAAAGTCGGATCCGCCACCGATCCAGTGACCAGCCTCTCGGGCGGAAATCAGCAAAAAGTTGTCCTCGGAAAATGGCTGGTCACTGACCCCCAACTCATCCTTCTCGATGACCCAACCAAAGGTGTTGACATCGGTGCAAAAGAAGAGATCTACTCAATGATCAACCAAATGACATCCCGCGGCGCGGTTGTCATCCTCAATTCCAGCGATGACGAAGAACTTGTCGCGCTTTCCCACCGAGTCCTGGTCATGTTCGAAGGTCGAATCACCCGCGAACTCGAAGGCGACAACATCACCGCGACAAACCTCATCGAGGCTGCACTCGCGGGGCGAAATCCAGCGCACACGCAAACCTCCACACGTCCCACAGTTGCAGGAGGCAATAATGACTAGTCTCCAACAGCGCAGCGCACATCACCCCGCACGCGCTCTCCCTCGAATCTTCGGTGACCTACGAGGAACGTCAACCCTGGTCACATGGGGCCTGCTCATTGTCGCGGTTGTCCTTGCAGCGATCCTCCAACCCAAGTTCTTCACGCTCTACTCCATCACCTCAAATTTCGCGACCTTCACTCCCCTGGTTTTCGCAGCGGTCGCACAAGCCGTCGTCATCCTGTCGGGTGGACTAGACCTGTCAGTCGGAGCAGTGATCGCCCTGAGCTCCGTCACCGCGCTCACCGTCATGAACGGTGACGACACAAAAATCGCACTGGGTTTCATCGTCGCGATCCTCACCGGAATCGGATGCGGAATCGTCAATGGAATCATCATTGGCGTGGTTCGTCTTCAACCGCTCATCGCAACCTTCGGCACACTGTCAATCTTCTCTGGGATCACATTGCTGGTACTCCCCCAACCCGGCGGAGCAGTCCCGCCAGCGCTCACCAGTGTCTACCGAATGGCCATTGGCCGACTTCCCATCTCGCTGCTGCTGGTCCTCAGCTGCGCCCTTCTGTGGTGGATCCTCTCGAAAACAGTGTTCGCCCGCCATGTCTATGCAGTCGGATCGAACGCCGAAAGCGCCTACGCGTCGCTTGTGCCCGTGACGGGGGTGAAGATCGGTGCTTACGCCACATGCGGTTTCTTTGCCGGACTTGCTGCGCTAGCAATTCTGTCGAATACCGGTTCCGGAGACCCCTTCATTGGAGAATCTATGGCAATGGACTCCATTGCTGCATGTGTTTTGGGTGGCATCGCTCTTTCGGGTGGTCGAGGCAGTGGTTACGGCGCCATAGCGGGTGCACTGATCCTCTCACTCACCTCGAACATCCTGTTCTTCATCGGGGTTCCTACAACATACCGCCAACTTGCTTCCGGCCTGGTCATCATCGCCGCCCTCGCATTGTCGGTCCTCTCACCTAAAGGAGGGAAAACACAATGAGCCAGACACCGTCACCTGCACCCACGGCCACGTCCCTCCCAACTCACGGAGAAGGTCGTTCATCGGCCTCGTCGCGACTGCTTGGCTTCGTCAAGAACCCGATAGCCGTGTCAGCTTTCCTCACCGTAGCCCTGCTCGTGGTAGGCAACATCATCGCACCAGGCTTCGCGGCGCCGTCACAGATCACGTCGATGCTGCGCGTCGCTTCGTTCCTCGGATTCATGGCGATCGGACAAACCATCGTCGTCCTCTCCGGTGGCGATGGAATCGATCTTTCAATCGGAAAAGTTGCGACTTTCAGCGCGATCATCGCAGCCCGGATCATGAACGGATCAGATTCCAATGTCGTCCTCGGGCTGGTACTCGCACTGCTCGCGGGAACACTGATCGGCCTAGCCAACGGCATGGGCATCGTATTTTTACAAATCCCCCCGTTCGTCATGACCCTCGGCATGATGGGAGTTGTTCAAGGGCTCGCACTGGCTTACACCGGTGGCGTGGCCGCCGGTCGAGCAGCACCAATGCTCACCGCACTGGTTGGGAAGGGATCATTCCTGGGGATCCCCGGAGTCCTGTGGGTGTGGCTCATCATCAGCATCCTGGTCATCGCGATCCTTCGACGCACCCGATTCGGCTGGGAACTCTACGCCGTCGGCGCGAACCGTGAAGCAGCGCGCCTGTCCGGCATCAACGTCAAAAGCAGGGTTCTCCAGGCATACGCAGCCTCCGGTTTCTTCGCGGCGCTCGGTGGAATCATGCTGGTTGGCTATACCGAATCCGTGTTCCTCAACTTAGCTGACGCCTATACCCTGTCCTCCGTTGCTGCGGTCATCATTGGCGGAACTCTCGCATCTGGCGGCATCGGAGGCTATGCGGGAACCGCGATCGGAGCCATCGTTTTGACCGTCCTGAATTCTTTCCTCACGACGCGCGATATTCCCGAGGCCGTCCGCACAATCATCAACGGCGTCGTCCTCGTAGCTTTGCTTGCTGCTTACGGCAGGCAAAAACGACTGAGAAATTAGCGCGGATGCTCATCGGTCACCCACGTAACCGGTGATCGCCACCGTATCCGCCCTCAAACATCACAAAATTCACCACACCCTACAGGAGTAACTATGGAAAACAACAACCGACTCGGCGTCGGAATCATTGGTGCCGGATTCATCGCAAAGTTCCACGCACGCTCGTGGGGCGGCGTACGCGACGGCGATATCGTCGCAGTGACCTCGCGGACACAGGCGTCCGCAGAAAACCTTGCGCGCGAAGTTGAAGACCTTGGCGTTGGCACAAATGTTACTGTCCATGCGAATATCGCCTCACTGGTTCAAGATCCCCGAGTCGACGCGGTCTGGGTACTCACACCAAACTTTGCACGAATCGAAACCATCGAAGCGATCGTTGACGAAGTGAAAACCGGTCGCGCTTCACTTCGAGGAATCGCAATCGAAAAGCCGCTCGGACGCACCGTCGCCGAAGCGCGGCGAGTGCTCGAACTGGTGGAAAGCGCAGGACTGCTGCACGGCTACCTCGAAAATCAGGTTTTCGCTCCCGGAATCACCCGCCCCCACGAACTGCTGTGGACGCGTGCCGCAGGAATCGCCGGTTCTCCATATCTTGCGCGCGCCGCCGAAGAGCACTCCGGCCCCCACAACACGTGGTTCTGGAATGGAGTTGAAGAAGGTGGTGGTGTCCTGAACGACATGATGTGCCACTCCGTCGAGGCTGGCCGCTATATGCTCACTCCCCCAGGTGTTGATCCAGCCGAATGGCTAACCCCCGTGTCGGTGAGCGCCTCGATCAACTCACTCAAATGGGGACGGACACGTTACGCGAGTGAACTCGAAGAGAAATATCCGGGTATCGTTGACTACACGAAGACACCATCCGAGGACTACGCCCATGCAGTCTTCGAGTTCCGTAACGGTGATGGTGAACCCGTGATCGTCGAGGCAACGACATCGTGGAGTTATGTTGGTGCCGGCCTTCGTTTGTCCTTCGAGCTGCTTGGCCCCGAATATTCGATGGATTCATCCACGCTGGCAACTGAGTCACGAGTATTCCTTTCGCGTAACCTTCAGCAAGAAGAGGGCGAAGACCTGATCGAAAAGCAAAACGCCGAGCAGGGCCTGATGCCGATAGTCTCCGACGAAGCGATGACCTACGGATACACGGGCGAAAACCAGGCATTCACGACTGATTTCCTTGCCGGTCGGCAGCCTCGTGAATCCCTCCACAATGGTCTGCAAGTGATGGAGCTGCTGATGGCTGCCTATCACTCGGCGGAAACAGGGCGAACGGTGACATGGCCAGTGAACTTGGAAGATTTCGTTCCCGCGGTTGCGCGCGGAGAGTGGAACCCCCGCGGCTAAGTGACCGAATCTGCAAACATCACACAAATGCCCGGTCACCAGAGCAATCAGTGGAGATCACAGCAACCAGCGTTTGTGTGAGAATACGGCCGGGGAATGTTTGAAACTACTTTCCCCGGCCATTTTCTGTCAGAATTGAGGCACTATGGGTGTTTCGGAACTATCTCGGCATAACAGTCTGCGGATTCTACGTTTTCTTTTTGCACAGGGGCCAGCAAGCCGTATTTCTTTAGGGAAGGAGCTCAAGCTTGCCCCCGCGACAGTGAATCGCTTATGCGCGCGTTTGCTTCAAGAGGGACTTCTTGTGGATCGCGGAATCAATGAAAATACGGGCGGTCGCCCGTCGATGGTTGTTGATTTCAACGCAGCACGAGGCTGCCTGCTGGTTGCCGACATCGCCGATCACCGCACCGTGATCCGCCTGATCGATCTACGAGGTGCGATGCTGCGTGAGTGGATCCACCCAACAGAGGGGGATGCGTCCGTTCGGTATCATCAGTTCTTTGAGCATATTGAACACGCATGGAACGAGGCTGCGGACCATCAGGTGATCGCCATCGGAGTGTCGGTGCCCGGACCTGTAAACGATGACGGGATCGTGCTTTTCGCACCGGCGTTCAATTGGAAAATGGTGCCTTTGAAGGCTGATCTGGAGAGTCGCTTCACGGTACCAATCGCTGTTGAGAACGATGCGAATCTCATCGCGATCGCGCAGGCGAGAGACAGTCATTGGGATTCGTATCGCTCGCTATTCGTTCTTGCAGTTTTTGATGGCATTGGCTCAGGAATCATTGAAAATAGGAGCATTTGGCGGGGTGCTGTAGGCGCTGCTGGTCAAGTTGGTCGTCTTTTGATGGGAAGTTCATCCCTGGTCAACGACTACTCCGGGTACGGCGATCTGGAATCTCATCTTGGCGCGTCTTCGATGGTGCGGCGTGCACTCGATGCCGGTCTGAATGTCGCAGAGGTTCCAGACGCGGATGCCATTTTCCGTCTTGCACAAAACGTCGATAGCCGCGCGGTTGAGCTGGTTGATGGATTCCTTGATGACTTTGCCCTGGCACTGGTTAACGTGTGCGCGCTGTTGGCACCGGAGGTCATTCTTTTTGCGGGGCTTTTCGATCGGTGGTCGGAGTATGTTCTCCCCCGGTTGCAGTCCCGGCTCGAAGATCACGTTGTTCATGTGCCACTGCTTGCCCCAGTTCACGGTGGCGATACCGCTGCTCTACTGGGAGCACGATGGATTGCCTTTGATGCGGCGGGTGGGATCGAAGCGCTGCTGCACCATCATGATGTGTGACGTTGATGAACTTTGATGCCACCACCCCGCTCATATCGTCGCGAGGAGTTTCGTGGGCTTTTACGTCAGCCAATAAACCCTAGATTTTGGGGCTTATCCCCTTTTGCCAATGGGATTGTTGACTTTTATGTGCTTTGCGGTAAAGGCTTTGTTGGTGTGCTTACGGCGTGCCAAAGGAGCCTGTCAAGTTTTTTGTGTGAGTGGTGGGTTTATGTGGTGGGGAATCGGTTGGGGTAGTGGAGGGCAAGTTCGCCGAGGACGGTTTGCCGGGTGCTTTACGTGGACTGCCTTTGGGAAGGCCTGCTTCCTTGGCTCGTTCGCGTGGGCGTTTGTCTTCGATGTTCGTGAATTGCTAGCCATAAGAGTTTGACTGCGGCCGTGTCAGAGGGGAAATGGCCCCGGTTCTTCGTGATCTTACGAAGTTGATAGTTCAGTGACTCGATTGAGTTCGTGGTGTAGATAGCTTTTCGGGTGGCTGGCCAACGCCAAGAACGGAATAAACCGGCTCCCCTGGCGTTCTTCCAGGTGGCAACCGCAGCTGGATACTTCGCTGCCCAGGCAGAGGTTTCAAACGCGTCCAGTGCCTTAGAGGGCGGTGTCTTCGTTGACCGCGGTATAGATCGGTCGCAGAGCCGCGGCGAGGGGTTTACGATCCGTAGGCGACGAACCTCATCGAGGCCCGGATCAAGTGCACCACACAGGTCTGGACCACTGCCCTGGACCAGGTCGCATTGATCGCTTCAGGAAACCCACTCAGCCCGTCACAGACGATGATAAGGACGTCACCCACGCCGCGGTTGGCAAGCTCGGCACAGACTCCGGCCCAGAATTTTCGCTCCTTCGCTGGCCTGGACCCAGATCCCGAGCACATGTTTGACACCGTCGAGATCCACCCCGATCGCGATGTGAGCAGCTTTGGAAGCGACCCTGTTGTGGTCCTTGATCTTGACGAATCGCGTCCATGAACATGACCGGATAAAACTCTTCCAGTGGTCGTGCCTGCCAGGCGATGATCTCCTCCAAGACAGCATCAGTGATATTCGAGATCGTCTCGTGGGAGATCTCGGTACCGACCGTGGCCTCTCAGTGGTGTTGGATCTCCCGGATCGTCATTCCCCCATATAAGGAGATAATCATGTCATCCAGGCCCCCGAGGCGGCGCTGGCCGGGCGCAACAAGGTAGGAAGAACGTGCCAGCCCGGTCCCGGGGCTGATCAATCCTGACCGGTCCGACCTCGGTCTTGATCGTTTTCGGTGTTGTCCCGTTACGAGAGTCCCCACTGCCACGACCTGTCGCCTCGTGCTTGTCATAACCCAGGTGCTCGGTCAGCTCGGCCTTCACCCCTCCTCTCGAGGACAGCTTTAACCAACTCGGGAAAAACCTCCCTCACCCGTCAGCCAGAGCCCACGATCAGACGTCGATCTCACAAGCTGGTCAAGAAAACCATCACCAATCAGCTCACGACAAAGCCAACGAGCCTCCGACTCATTCCCCGCAACACCAGCCACATACATAGCCAATCCTCATTTCTTCCCGATTGACCACTTACACAAACAATCCGACACGCTCGCGATCACCAGCGCGAAGGAAACGACCGGGTTGATTCACCACAGCGATCACGGGAGCCAGTATGTATCGATTGTGTATAACGAACGGCTCACCGATGCTGGTATCACTCCATCAACAAGAACAGTTGGGGATTCTTACGATAACGCGCTGGCCGAGAACGTCAACGGCTCGTATAAGAACGAGTTGATCCATACCCGGACCTGGCGTGATGCGCTCGAGGTCGACAACGCTACCCTTCGAGTGGGTGACCTGGTGGAACCATGCCCGTCACCACCAGGCCCTCGACTACCACACGCCAGTCGAGGTCGACAACAACTACCGGAACATCACAAACACATCAGAGAAAACGAAAACCAGGACAAATGCCCAGGAAACAAACCCAGAACACTTCGGTCAAAAGGTATAGGATAGGCGTCAAAAGGTATGGGGGTAGACGATGCTTTTGAGACGTTCATTGGTCCTTCGTTGAAAGGAAGCCAGGGCCAGTTCTTCACTCCTCGATACGTTACCAATCTGGTTCGCTCTCTAGTCAGGCCAAAGATCGGTGACATGGTCCTCGAAAAGAGCGTGACCTTCGGCGATAAGAACCAATGGGAAGCACAATTCGATTGGATTATTGATGTCATGCTCGAAATGAAGAAGGCGTTCAAGAAACACTTATAATTTATCTTGTTTGAGGGAGAAGCTACAGAATGGGTGAAAAAGTATACAAGCCGATTGTAAAAGATGGAGATCACCTCATTCGTTCCAAGGATAATCCAGATCGCGTGAGAGGATTGACGCGGGACGAGAATAATCAGAATCCGGACATCATCGAGTGGGAAGAGTACGATGTTGACGATTTACGGAGCGATGATTATGATCCATACCCTTATGAAGAACGGCGCGTTCAATTAACACCGGAGCAGGAAGAGTTTGCACAGCAAGTCGGAGAAGCTCTGGGGGCAGCCATCGTAGCCGGAGGTATCTTACTGTTTCGAGAGGTTATATCTCCTTGGTGGAAAAATGCGGCATGGCCTTGGGTCAAGGAAAAGGGTTGCGGTATAAAAGATGCTATTAGTGGGAAGAATGAGCAAAAAACCACTACGTCAGCAAAAACAGTGGTTAAAAAGCAAGCCGAGCCAGACAGACGGTTTGCAGATGTTTCTTCGCAGATTGATAGGGTACTTGAACAGATTTACTTTGAGGTGGATGAAGAGGAAGCCAAAGCCCATATGGTGAGACTGGTCTATCATATGCTTGGGGTGATAAATGAAATCCGAATAATTAGTAACGCTCGAATCAGGAAAGACTGCGAATCGGAAGAATTATGTATTGAACGGCAGAAGGAAGCTGAGAAGTTTCTTTCGGAGAAGGTGGCTGCCGGTCTGGATCAGTTACTTTCAAATGAAAATCTACGACTGAACCTGAACACGTCAAGGGAATTGTTCTCATTGACTGGCGGCGGAGTTCGGTTCAATGGTACATATGTTCCTGTGCAGGCGATTAAAATTGATGAGGCATTAAAGGTGATACCAATGCCGGAGCCATAAAGGATGTATATATGAAGCAACTGAAAGAAAAAGAATATGAGGAATTTCAGCAGCACCTCTACAACAAGACGCATGGGTACATTTGGACGCCGGACACGCTGGAACTTATATGCAGCAGTAACAACAACGATCCGGAGCGTATCGGCAGACAGATGCTTAAGATGATGGGAAAGCTGCGCAACGAGCATATCTCCTACATGACGAGCGACAAGCACAAAAAATATGTGATTCATAGCCTTCGTAAGGGTGAAACCGAATTGCTGAAGGACTTCTTATATGAAGCAATCTTCATACCGAAAGGCGCAGAGCCGCCGGAGTGGGATATCATTGAGAAGCCGGAACTTCGTGTGTACACGGATGACTTTGGTACCCGCAAAGGTGATAATTGCCTGATGGCTGACTTTGACGGCAAGGTGGTCGGGGCGGTCTGGACAAGGATCATGGACGATTATGGTCATGTGGATGATGAGACACCATCCTTTGCCATTTCGCTTTACAAAGCGTATCGCGGTCAGGGCATCGGCGCACAGCTTATGGTGAAGATGCTTGAACTACTGAAATGGCAGGGATATGAACGAGCGTCCCAGGCGGTACAGAAAGCAAACTACGCCGTAAAGATGTATAAGAATGTTGGATTCGAGACGGTCGATGAAAACACTGAAGAATATATCATGGTGTGCGAGTTGTAAATCGGGATTTGTGGAGGAAAAGAAAATCATGAACGAAGTAAACAAAACACTTTATATCCCTCACATCACCTGCACGCGCGCCATATGCCCGCACCCAGTCGAACAGAACTTGCACCCACCCAAGCCGAACATGCACCCACTTCGACCTAATGTGCACCCACCCGGCCCCATGTATCCAATAGGGTCAGGTTTGGTCCAAGAGAACGTCACTTTAGATACAAGGATTTCCGGGTCTCCCGGGAAGTGTCCGGGGTGGCGTTTTTGGTGTTCTGGCGGAGTTTTGAGGTGTGAGGCTCGGTCGTGCGGAGCTGTCGAGGGGCTCCTGCTGGTGGCTGATTGGGGTCTCGGAGTAGCCTCTCGGGTCCCCACTCGCGCCTCTCAGACAGGAAACGTCAAAAAGTATGGTCCGCGTCAAAAGGTGTGACGGTGAATGTGCCCCTTCCGCTGAAAATGCGGAAGGGGCACGGCTCACACTTAGTCCTGCTCGCCAGTAGCTAAGTGTTCGGCTTGTTCAATGACGAGCTGCACGGCTTGTTCACGCTTGTCTGGTGGGTACTTGTACTTGGCAAGCAGCCGTTTGATGCGTGAGCGCATGCGGGCTCGTACGGATTCTTTGACTGTCCAGTCCAAGGTGGCAGAGGAGCGGATCGTGGCCACCAGTTCCCGAGCGATCGTCTTCAGGGTTTCGTCGCCCATTTCGAGAATGGCCGAGTCATTTTGGATGATGGCGTCGTAGAGGGCGATCTCTGCTTCGCTCAGTCCCAGCTGCTGGGCGCGTTCGTGGTCTGCACGCATTTCCTTGGCCAGATTGACCAACTCAGCGATGATCTCTGCCGTGGTAAGCGACCGGTTGGTATAGCGTGCTAACGCATCACTCAGCATCTCGGAAAACTTACGCCCCTTAACCAGGTTCTTCCGGCTGACGGTGCGGATCTGGTCCCCCAACAGTCGCCGCAACAACCCCATCTGGAGGTTGGGAGTGGTGGAGTGTGCAACAGAGTCCAAGAACTCATCGGAAAGCAGGGAAAGTTCAGGGGACTCCATGCCAGCGAACTGGAAGACGTCGATCACCTGGTCTGCGGTGACTGTGTCGTTGAGCATCTGCCCGAGCACCGTGTCCAGGTTGCTGCCTCCGCGCCGTGATTCACCCGAGTCAGGGTTGAGGATCTTCAATACCGCGGCACGCACATCAGTGAACAGGCGTACATCGTTGCGAATCGCCTCAGCTTCGGGCCGTGAGGCAACAAGCGCGAAAGCCTTCGCCAGGGCAAGCACTTGATCGTTGTACCGGGCAGTGAGATCCGGGTCAGACAGCACGTGATCAAGGACTGCGGCGTACTGAGCCAGACGTTCCTTCGCAGGCAGATCCGGGGAAGAATCAAAGGTAACGCCGTGGAGCATCCCGCGCACCACGTCATGCTTTTCCAGCATGACGTCAACGAGCTCTTGGATGGGCACACCCGCCTGCTCACGGTCTGAGGGCGAATACACGCTCAGGGCCTGCTGGAGGGAAGCGAAGAGGCCGATGTAGTCGACGATCAGCCCACCGGGCTTGTCCTTAAATCTCCGGTTGACGCGAGCGATTGCCTGCATGAGCCCAGCACCTTGCATGGGCTTGTCCACATACATCGTGTGCATGGACGGAGCATCGAAGCCGGTGAGCCACATATCGCGGACAATGACAATTTCCAACTCATCATCGGGGTTCTTCGCGCGGAGCTTAAGGTCACGCCGTTCATCTTTGGAGTGGATATGTGGCTGGAACTCGACGGGATCAGCAGCAGAGCCCGTCATCACGACCTTGATGCAGCCCTTGTCGATATCATCGGAATGCCATTCGGGGCGCAGGGTTGTGATCTTGTTGTACAGGGCGACGGCGATACGCCGACTCATCGTCACGATCATTGCCTTGCCGGCCATTGTGGAACGGCGCTTTTCCCAGTGAGCCACGATGTCCGCGGCAATCGCATCCAGCCGGGCCTCCGCACCGACGAGAGCCTCCAGCCGAGACCACTTGCTCTTGGCTTGTTCGGACTCTGTCGCGCTCGCCTCACTGGTCTCATCCACCAGTGCGTCAAGGCTCTTGAGCTGCTCATCATCGAGGGCGACTTTCACCAGGCGGGACTCGTAGAAGATCTTGACGGTGGCCCCATCCTCCACGGCGCGGGTGAGGTCGTAGATGTCGACGTAGTCACCGAAGACTGCGCGTGTGGAACGGTCATTGGTTTCAATTGGGGTGCCGGTAAAGCCGAGGAAGGTGGCACCCGGCAGTGCGTCACGCAGGTGCTTGGCCAGTCCGGCTTTCAGTCTGCCCTGGCTGTCGAGGCTTTCCTCAAAGCCATATTGGGAGCGGTGCGCTTCATCGGCGACAACGACCACGTTGCGCCGGTCGGTGAGGACCGGGTTGGTGTCACCATCTTGGCCCGGTGCGAACTTCTGCAGCGTGGTAAAGATGATCCCGCCCGAGGCTCGGCTCAAGAGGCGGCGAAGATCATCCCGGCCATTTGCCTGTACTGGAGCTTCAGGCAGGATCTGGGCTGGCGCGAACACCTCACCGTAGAGCTGGTCATCGAGGTCGTTACGGTCGGTGATGAACACAAGAGTAGGGTTAGCCATCCGCGGGTCACGCATGAGTTTGGCAGCGTAGAAGACCATCTCGAAGCTCTTGCCTGAGCCTTGAGTGTGCCACACCACGCCACCTCGCTTATTCCCTCCGGGACCTGCGGCACGGACCGTTGACTCCACAGCGGCGTTGACGGCCCAATACTGGTGGTACTTCGTGATGCGTTTGATGATGGTGCGACGTCGTTGCCCGGTTGCCTGATCGGTGACCGGCTCGTCGGAGTAGACCACGAAGTTTCGCAGGATATCGAGGAAACGCTCGGGCGCGAACACGCCCTTGAGCAGCACCTCGAGGGCAGGCCGATTCGTGATGACGTCTCGCCCATCGATGGTCTTCCAGGGCGCGTAGTGCTCGAATCCGCCGGTAAAGGAACTCATCGCGGCACTGGTCCCATCAGAGATGACAGTGACGACATTGGGAATGAACACGCTGGGGATTTCACGCCGATAGGTCTGAATCTGGTTCCAGGCGTTGCGCAGAGTTGCATTCTCATCGGCTGGGTTCTTCAACTCCAGCAGACCAACAGGCAGACCGTTAAGGAAAATAAGCACGTCAGGGCGGCGATTATGGCCAGCTTCAATGATGGAGAACTGGTTGAGTGCCCGCCAGTCATTATTCGCAGGCGTATCAAAGTCCACGAGCCGCAGGCGCACCGTGGAAGGCCTGCCGTCATCCCCGGTTATCTCAACCGGCACCCCACGCACCATCAACTCGTGGAGCCGCTGGTTCTCACTCATCACATCCTGCGACTCCGCACGCTGAATTCGCACCACGGCAGAACGAACAAGATCAGGATCCGCGCCAGGATTGAGTCGGGCGAGTGCATCGGCCACGTGGGTCCACAGGATGCAGTCACCAAGGGAATCCCTGACGTCGTCCACCGTGGCATCCACGGGTGCGTACCCGGTGTAGTAACCAATCTCGGCGAGCCATTCTTTCGCGGCATGCTCCACAGTTGATTCGTTGAATTTGTCAGTGAGCATCATCATTACCTGTATCGGTGGCTTTGTGCGCCTCAGCGGCGAAGCGGTCAAAGTCTGAGACATAGCGGGCGTCTTGTACCTTGCGGAACTCTCCAAACTCCTTCAAAGCGTGTGCGTCGGCCACCCTTCTACTGACGGTGCCCGCATTGTCGAGAATCTCGCGTGCATCCAGCGTGAGAACCTGGTCTAGGAATTCCACCCAGTTGTCCATAGTGGTGGCGATCTGACGACGAGCCCGTGACTCTGCGAGGTTGAGATAGGCCTCCACTAAGGACCCCAGATCCTTGAGCTCGGCGTCGGAGAGGTAGTTCTTACCAACGGTGACATCGCTACGAAGAATCTTGCCGTCGGGGCTGTTCTTCCACGAGGTGAGCCCCATATGCGGTTGGGAGGCGTCGGCTCGTTGCTTGATGAGTTCCGCAGCTGTGTGACCGTGGACCGCGTAGTGCATCTTGTTCTGCACGGTGGCAAAGAACCTCTTAGCAAGCGGGGAGGAGGAATCGTAATCGACAGCAGTGGCGAAGATGTCCGTCACTTTCTGGTAGAAGCGGCGCTCGGAGAGGCGGATCTCTCGGATCTCTTCGAGCAGTTGCTCGAAGTAGTCCACGCCGAGGATCTCACCCTGTTCCATACGCGCGCGATCGATGACGTAGCCGCGCAGTGTGAAGTCCCTCAGTACCTTGGTGGCCCACCGGCGGAACTGCGTTGCCCGTACTGAGTTCACCCGGTAGCCCACTGAAATGATTGCGTCGAGGTTATAGTGGTCGATATTGCGCGTTACTTGCCGGGAGCCTTCGGATCGAACTATCCGGAAATTCCGGACAGTTGCCTCTACCTCGAGTTCTGCGCTGTTGTAGATGTTGCGTAGGTGTTCACTGATGGTGCGCACGTCCACACCGAACAGCTCAGCCATGAGTTTCTGCGTCAGCCAAATCGTGCCATCCTCGTAACGCACCTCGATACTGCCATTCGCTTCGCTAGTGAAGACGAGAAACTGAGAAGAGGAGACCTCCACGTGCTTATTCTCAGACATCCACGACCTCCTCATCAAGAGCTTTGTTCACGAGCTGTCCAGCCTCATCCACCCGCATACGCCCATTCATAAGCTCCGGCAGCAGAGCATCGCGCAACTCTGCGAGCCTAAGATTCTGGAACGACAAGGCCTCTAAGAACGCCATGAGTTGGTTCGCAGGCTGGAGGAGAACGATGAGAGTCTCGTCAGCGATTCGGGGAACAGGCCATGCACCTATGTCTTTCCAAGATGCGCGTGGCATTCGCGTGCCAGTAGCTGAGGCGGAGATCGAATCAATCAACGCATCAGAAGAAGCAACAACAGTGATCAATGGGAGAAACTCACGAAGGCGTGGACGGACCACGAGGATGTCCGTCGAGCACACTCCCGAAACTGGAGCGACACCCACTTTCTTAAAGTAGGGGCGCAATTTGCCAAATAGAAGATCGCCTTGCCTGAACCGGGTTTTATTACTGGCAATACCAGCATGCTCAACATTTTCCCATGAATTCAAGAATACTGATCCTCGAGGCATATGCTCTAGGGCAATATACTTGTCACCGCTCACTACGTTTTCAGGCCGCACAGACTCTTTGGAATGAGTGCAATATGCATCAAACGTCGTGAAGTCCGCTTCAGAAAACTGGGAGAAAATACGCTCAATCAACGCGCGGAGCAGTCGCTCGCCAATGTACTGCTGTTTCCGGTTGGATTCGATTTTGTCGTCCAGCACTCCCAGCACCCCAGCAATCCGCCGCTGTTCTGTGATTGGCGGGCACGGAATTTGTACCTTCCTAAGTTCAACCTGTGATATCCCGAAGACTGTCGTACCAGTTGCCCGTGAGTCCAGGTCATTCCTAACAAGTGGCGACTGGAGTGCATAGAAAAGAAAGCGGCCAACAGCTAGCGACGGTTCAGTCCGAAGCGCATACAAACGCTGTCCGAGAACCCAATCGACGTCGCGTTTCAGATATGCAACTTCACCAAGTGGTGCTTCTGAGGTTAAGATAGTATCCCCCGCAGCTAACGGAATTTTCATCCACTTTGCGTATGTTTCGGAATTCACATAGTGATGGTCGTTTTCGTTGATACGTGAGCCCTTGATGTTTAAAGCAGAAATTACTCGGTGGCCAGAAGCAGTCCAATCTGATCCAAGTTTTTTCGGAGTTTTCCCGCGATGATCAATGATCAGTGAGGTCGCTTGGTCGATCATAATCAGAGGAAAAGTCATCGCTTTCCTCCAAACATTGCTCGGATCTGGGTTTCGAGTTCGCGACCGCGGTCGAGTTCGGCGAGGAGTTCGGCGGTCAGGCGCTTTATCTTCTGCTCGGTGGGCTCGGCGTCGGGATCCTCTGTCTGATCGAGCCCGACGTAGCGACCCGGGGTGAGGATAAAGTCGTTGTCCCGGATATCCTCGAGAGTAGCTGCCTTGCTAAATCCGGCGACGTCCTCGTAACTCTCGTGCGCGTCACGCGAGCGCCACGTGTTGTAGGTGCCGGCAATGCGGTCGATGTCCACCTCGGTGAGCTGCCGCTGTGCACGGGTAATCATCTCACCCATGTTGCGAGCGTCAATGAAGAGCACTTCTCCGTGGCGGTCACGATGCCCGTTGCCGTGCCGGTTCTTTGAGAGGAACCACAGGCACGCAGGAATCCCCGTGTTGAAGAAGAGCTTATCGGGTAGCGCCACAATGCAGTCCACGAGGTCTGCGTCGACCAGCGCCTGGCGGATCGTGCCGTCCGTCTTTGTTTTGGAAGACAGCGCACCGTTGGCCATGACGAAGCCCGCGGCACCTGAGGGCGCGAGGTGGTAGAGGAAGTGCTGGATCCATGCGTAGTTCGCGTTGGAGTCATTCGGTGTGCCATAGGTCCAGCGTGGGTCATCCTCCAAGACTGCTGACCAGTATCCCTTCAGGTTGAAGGGAGGATTGGCGATGATGAAATCCGCACGAAGGTCCGGATGTTGATCTTCGGTGAAGGTTTCCGCGTCGCGCGGGCCAAGGTCTGCCTCGATGCCACGCAGCGCCAGATTCATCTTGGCCAGGCGCCAGGTGGAGGCGGCCTTCTCCTGACCGTAGATAGACAGTGCATCCCGGCTGCCACCGTGGGCTTCTACGAAGCGGGCCGACTGCACGAACATGCCACCGCTACCGCAGCACGGGTCATAGACGCGGCCACTAAACGGTTGGAGCATTTCAACGAGCAGATTGACCACGCTGCGCGGCGTATAGAACTCGCCGCCGTCCTTTCCCTTCTCCGAGCCAGCGAACATACCAAGGAAGTACTCATAGACACGACCGAGGATGTCGTCAGCCCCGTGATCGGCGTCCGCACCGAAACCGATGGAGCCAATGAGGTCGATGAGCTCGCCGAGCATCTCGTCCTTGAGATCCTCGCGGCCGTAGTTGCGTGGTAGGACACCTGTCAGCGTGGGGTTCTCACGCTCGATCAGTCGCATCGCCTCATCAATGGCCTGGCCAATACCTGGCAGCTTGGCCTTGGCTTGCAGCTGCTCCCACCGGGCGCCGTCGGGGATCCAGAAGACGTTATGCCCAGAATACTCGTCGCGGTCCTCGAGGAAGGAGTAGAGCTGCTCTCCATCGATGCCGTCCTCGATCAGCTCGCGTTGCAACTCGCTGCGTCGCTCCGAGAACTTATCAGACACATATTTAAGGAACACAAGCCCGAGTACCACATGCTTGTACTCGGATGCCTCCTGGTTACCTTTGGCGCGCATCGACTCAGCGGTCTCCCACAGAGTCCGCTCGAGCGTCATTTCACTGTTCTTAGCTTTAGCCATAATGCGTCATCCAAACCTTTTAGTCTTCTTGTCGCGACGATTGAGTACATGGAACCAGTCCGACGATGTCCAGCCGCTGGCAGTGCAATGCTTCACACATACGCACAAGCACCGCGGTTGCGACATTCTCATCGCGGCCAAGCCTTGCGATTGTCGAGGCAGAGATTCTCGCTTGCTCTCGGAGATCCTGTTTCCTCATACCTTTGTCGAGACGCGTTTTCCACAAAGGTTTGTAACTGATCTTGAGCGTGCTGAAACGACTACTCATTGGGCTTTCACCTGGTTCGTAGCCCCCTTCAAGGTAGTCATAGTGGCCCTTGAGTGGGTCCTGTAACAGCAGCCCGAGGGCGTACCGGAAAGCAACAGGGCTAGCCACTTCGCCTCCTTCGCCCCGGTGTGTTCGGGAAACTTCTCTGCCGTTGAAATCTAACTCATCCACTGGTGTAGACACACCAGTCACTGTGACTCACATTGCCAGCCAGTATAGGCGGAACAGCTGAAAGGAATTCGCCGAGAAGGACGAATTGAGCCGGTAGAGGCAAGGTAAACCGAGTTGGTAAGTTCTCGTCACACTAAAGCCAAGGGTGTGAGTGCTGCATCTGACGTCATATGTGGTGACAAGTACTCCAAGGCTGCCAAGACCACGACGGCCTCGGCCTCGAAGGTCCCGAAACCCAAGGTGAGACGAAGTAACGACGGCACGTCCCCACTCAGCCATATATACCTCTCGCCCAGATGCCACCTACCTGGGGCTTCATCGTTTTCGCAAATAACCTGCACCCACGTGGCCGAACCCTGCACCCACTGGCCTCCATAGATGCATCCCCTCTGTCCAGCGATGCACCCACCTTGCGTTTGGGATCCACCGTGACCACCATTGGTCTATAGATAGAACATCAATACACACGCCCTCCCTGGACCTCAAAACATTTTCACCCACGCAGCTCGCCGCCTCACCGCGAGCAGGATGTTCGGTGTCCCGATCGAAACCTACGGCGGCAAGCTCACCGAGAATCTCATCCAAGCAACCGCCAGGGATCTGCTCACGAATGCCATGCACCAAGTCGATGCAGCCGGGCACCGGATCGTCATGCACATGCACGACGAGATCGTCGTCGACGAACCCGTAATCGGCTCCCCCGTGAAGGAGATCGTGGCGCTCATGACCCAGCCGGCCACCTGGGCAGACGGCCTAGCACTTGATGCAGACGGCTACGAGTGCGACTTCTACATGAAGGAATAGGAGCGATGAGGGGTATCTAGGCTGACTTCCCAATTGTCAGGGAACCCCATTTCAGTGATACTGCGTAGGCTGAGATTCTCGAAATCCTTTTGAATCAAGCCTGTGAGCTTTGACGGCCATGTTGTGCCCGGCGATATAGTGCGGAGCATGAATGCCATAACCAGTAGAGCCCCATAAAGTTTGTCGCTCTGCCCATCCGGTAGCGACGAGAGAGCAGTAATGGTGCGGAAAGCGTTCGTTGATGCTGGCGTGAGATGCCTGTTGAACAGGCGGGCATGATGGGCGCAAACGTTGCGCACAACAGTCAACTGCTCGCACCAACGCACAAGGGGATCCCTATCGTAATAGCTTTTCTTCTGCTTCGAGTTGAGCTGATCAGCATTTACATCGAATCCGAGGCTAGCAGAAATACGGTGTTGGGCATCAGCAGGTAATCCATCAAATAAAAGGGATACATCTGAAAAATCCAGCACCTCAGCCACTACCCAGAACGGGTACTGCCCGTACTTGTTCACATAGTGACGAATTGCTGCATTGCTTGACTTTGCTCGCACAACTCGACCATAAACTCTTGCAAGCCAAGCAACGTGATCGAATCCTTCACGGAACAACGATGGTTCACGATAAGCCAACGCACCATATTGCGTAATCCACTCGCCAACTCGAGTGCGCAGAGCAACTTCGATGCGCTCGATCCCATCATGCACCAGAGCACGCAGTTTGCGGTCAAACTCGTATAGGGCAGCGACCTCGCAAAATGATGTGTCTTCAACGAAGTCATCTAATCGAACTGGATCCTTTGGATCAGCGCTTTCTGGTAGGACGCGGTAGGGGTACCAATAGCCAGACAGCCTGTAGTACGAAACGTTTGACAGCCACTGCCGGGCAAGGGGCTCATCAAGAGCCATGCCGCGTTTGGATAGAAGCTCGAGCTGCTCCTCAAGCGTGGTTGGTTGCTTGACCTGAGGTCCCATGCATCGTCCTCCAGATAGAAATCCAGCCCGTCTACTCCAAGGGAGTAGCGGGCTGAACGGTTAACTCTATGGTAGCTCTGGTCCCTCAGTCTCGACAACTCCGCTCCGCTCGGTCCCGCAAACCCATACCAGCCGTCAACTCGGCACGCGTGGATCCACCATCCCGTCCGCTTGTGGCACGCATCGAATACGTATCGGTGAACGCCAAGCACAAGGGGCTCACTTGACGACACCGGGTCGTTACCCCATGAGAGCCGCTCAGGACGGCACTTTCGCAATGAGCGCACCGGGTATCACACTGAGAGGTTATCAACCGCTGTCTCTCACCGCCTAGGGCCTGAGAGGACGAGTGCGCTGCACGGTGCATCGCCGGGACGCCTCTCAGGAAGGCGGCTTAACATGAGCGGCAGTCTGAACCTGTGCACCCACCCGGACTTCGACAACCTGCGCACCATCATTGACGGCGAGACCATCTACATCTACGCAAAGGACGCCGCCACCGCGCTGGGATACACCAACACGAATAAGGCGATCAAAGATCACTGCGACAGGAATCATCACACACTCTGCACATATAAGCAGGTCAAAGCTCCTTTTTCCACTGAGAGTTTTCCGATTACTCCTGAGCCTCGTCCTCGTCTACTCCACCGGCCACACCACGCTACTTCTGTGCGCGTGATCTGGTCGCCCGCGTGCCACAGGGGCAACCGCCCGTGGGGGCGGGGAACTGAGACGCGTGATCTAGTCGCCCGTGGGTCACAGTGTCGTTGCTCAGGAGAATACACCCACCGAAAGATCCGCTTGCATCCCAGGTCAAGTTCACGCCAATTGCCAGGTACTCCTGTGCGCTGGAAGGAAACACGACGGTTGGGCGAATAGCTTTCCAGAACGCAAGCGAGATCAGGAGCGCCGTTACCTATATCCAAGGCAGCATTCAGGTACCAGATGAGGCTCATGTGCCCGAATACACGATGCGAGACGTGTTCAACTGACAGCATCCGGGAATCATCGGTGATCTTCGGCTTTATGTCGAACACTCGCGTAAACAGGCGGGCATGATGCGTTGAATAATTGCGAAGAATATTGAGCGCTTTGGACCAAGGCTCTAACTGTGCCCCACAATCAAGAACGCCACATGCGACCACTGATGGTTTAGCCACGTGAGGCCCCTGATGATGCAATCAACATCCTCGTTACTTCGCTGGGTGAAGCAACAAAGGATGTTGATTGCACCGAAATCGGATTCATTCCAGAAGAGCGTGCGTAGCTATCTATTGTCACCTACTTTTTGCCAGTTCCCGTAATTCTGCTCGCTTTGCTTTGGCCCAACACAAGTTCTCAGCGGAGGTCCGGAGTGACTCGATAATCTTGCGCACGGCCAGACGGTGCGATTCCAACTGCAAATGGCCGTTCTCTTCCACAAACGGCCGCGTCTCCTGCTCAAACTTGTCGAAGGCAGTCGCGAAATACCAACCCACGGCCATATCATGAACAAAGAGCAGGAGCGACAGGTCAGCGGCTTGTTCGGGCTCAAAAGGATGGAATGGGGATGAGCAAGTAGGGTAAGCGGTCGATCCTGCGCTTTATCTGCCGGGAACCTGTGGATCGAACTATCTGGAAATTCCGGATAGTTGCCCCTGCCATGAGTTCACCGCTGTCGAATATGTTGCGAGGGTGTTTACCCTCTTGGCCAGTTTTGAGTCCAAAACTCAAGTCAGGCAAAACTACACCTCCTTGACGAAAAAATGTCGGTGGATATCCGTAGAATTGAAATATGTCAACAACCATCTACGTGTATCCGGCAATGAGCCTCTTTCCACTTGTTGAGCAGACACGTGTCCGCACACAGGAGCTATTCCAAGAGCTTCTCGATCGGCACGACGTCGGCTCAACCATCGAGGTCAAAGCGTTTTACCCGCGTGAGGGTTTGCAAAAAGAATTCCATTACGTCGATAAGGACCTCACATGGGCACCGGATATGGAGTTGGGTTTTGCCTACTGGATCAACGGTGTGTGGGACTCCAACTCATGGCCTAGCTGTCTGCCTGTCGAGGACGAAGATCGGATCTCTGAAGAAGACCTCGTCTACCCGTTCAACTCGAATCCAGAACATCTTGGCCAATGGGGTATCGTCGAAGAGTTTGAGAATCTTCTTTCCCCGGAACGGCTGGCAAAAGTGCTTTCCCAAACCCATTACTGGTACGAGTACCGCAACGCCTTCGGCCCGGCAGTTGCCTCAACTGGTTATGGACTCGTCGCTGCTGCTCTAGCCGAAGCCACCGACGGAATTGTCGCTTCGTTTGACTGCGCATTCGATATCGAGCACAACGGCGAAACTGCCGAGGAGTTCCTCGCCTGGTGGGGTGACAGTCAGATTGCCGCCTACGGAATCGAATCATTCACGCGAAGTCGCAACGCCTAAATTCCTACCGGGGCGATGTCGTAGATGGAGTAATGCCGGGCGGGTTGAGCTCGGCCTGTGTCGATCAGCTAGCAATCGACCAGGTCGAGCAGGTCGAGCACGCACCCGAAGGTCATCAGCTCGATGTTGTTCATAGTCAAATTAATCCAGACGGGCTGGTCCCAGGGCAGATGCGTAGACCCTCATATCCGCGCTCGTAGAGAACACCGCCATCGAGGAGTAGGAGCAGCTATGCGTAACGCGTAAGGAGTTCCTGCACGGTCGACTGGATGTGTGCGTCCAAGGTGACAATTCTGATCTGCGAGACCTGAGTGGGTGTGTTGGAGAGAGTATCTACCGCAATCTTCACCGCATCTTCTTTCGGCCATCCATACACCCCGGCGCTGATCAATGGGAAAGCAATGGAGTCGACGCCGAGCTCATCAGCCACTGCCAAACAATTCCGATAGCTGGATTCCAACAAACGTTGATCCGTTTGCCCGGCCCGATAATTTGGACCTGGAGTATGAATCACGAATCGAGCAGGCAGATTGAAACCATGCGTCCATCCAGCTTTACCTGTTTCGAGTCCGTTGGGAAAACGAGCAATGCACTCTTCGAGAAGGCTGGGGCCCGCCGCCCGATGAATCGCGCCGTCAACACCGCCACCACCGCGCATCCGAGTGTTCGCGGCATTGACGATGGCATCGACATTCTGGGTTGTAATATCGCCAACAGTTGCATTCAGGACAGTCATACCGTTGATTTTCCCACACATGTCCGTCACATCAACAGAGGCAATCCCCTGTGTGAATTCAAGATTTTCGGGTGACCAATCGTTTCGTTGGTAAAGTATCTCCTCGCACAGGACCTAGACAAACCAGAGGTCTCACAACCGGTCCAGCACGCCAGTTTTCTGGGCTTTCATGCCATTACGGTAAGCAACCCTGAACCGTTCGTCATCTCAACACGTGCCATACATGAAACCACTGCCGTGTTCATACCAGGGAATATCACGCACTCAAAACCTACGAGACACCACTCCCCCAACACGCTCATTTCCACCACGGCAAGCCGGCCCTTGCCTCGGACATATCGAATCAGATACAATGTAACCATCGCGGCTGCTTCCGCCCTTCGGGGTCCAGGACCGGTCCTCATTTTCTTAGCACCGGAGGTGAGCACCGATCACGGTTGAGCGTTTACCCACTGTATTCAAGTCCTATGACGAGCACCTCGCTCTGCTGCGATCGCAAGGCGTACGCATCGACGATGGGGCATTCGCGCGAACCGTTCTGGAGCACGTCACCTACTACCGTTTCTCAGGCTACTGGTACTCGCTATTATGCATGTCCGAGAAGTCGCCTCACAAAACCGACGATTGTGACCTATAGGCCTAAAGTGGGGATTATAGGACAGAATGTGTTGGTCTGGACTGAACCCTGTTTGTTAGACAGCGAGTTCGTATTGTTGTCGGCGTTTTAGTGGGCTGGTGTGTAGTCGGCTGACGATTCGTTGGGTGTTCCACCAGTGGATGTATTCGGTGATGATTCGTCGCAGACTTGCTTGTCCGGCGCGTGCGCCTGTGGAGAGTCCAAGCTCGATTTGCTTGTCGGTGGGCATGACTTGAAGGATCTTGGCTGGGGGAATCGGGTTGTCGGTGTGCATGTAGCACCACCAAAAGATCGCTTTGATTCTCCGGGTCAGGGACATACCTCGATGGTCGCGAAGCATCTGGCGTAGTGGCGCGTTGGTTCCTCTTTCGATCTGGTTGTTCATTGCGGGCATCGGGGTCTGCCATTAGGAGTCAAGGAAGGTAAAGAGCTGGCCTTTGCTGATGAGCCGGTTCAACGCGTGACGAACCCGCGAGGGTTCTGTCTGAACGCCCGAGATCAGGGCCTCGCTTTAATCTTATTTCAGGCAAAGTATTCGCTTGACTTCTGGGAGCATGTCAACTGTTCGTCGGAGTGCGTATTCGAACATGCCGTTGACAAGTTCTTCGTCTGGGTAGTTGCTGATCGTTCGGATGACTCTGAGTTCTAGCGCTGCGTAGTGTTCTTGGTCGCGGTATGGTTCACGCTCTACTTCGTGGTAGAGCTCAGTGACGAAACCCCAGAGCCTTTCCACACGTTGGGACCTCGGGTCGTCTGGAGTCTCATATGCGCCCTAATGCCGTGAGCAATACGGTAACGGTTAAGACCGTCGTTGAGTCTTCCTAGTGCGCATGACAGGTTGGGGGCGATCATTTGAGGTTCCTTACTCGTCAGTCGGTCACAGGCTACTTGGTTGAGTAACCGCCTGATGGATTGTTCAGCGTTTTCCACCTCGTCACGGTCTATGAGCTGGCCGAGTTTACGGTCAAGGCCCAAGCATCAGTCTGGGGCTCGCATGGTTCTGAGTGCGGCTTCTACATGAAGGACTAGTCGATCGGTGGTTTGATGACACCGTGTCGGTCAATGAAGCGTGCCGGTGGCAAGCGCATCCCAACGAGCGAATCGAAGTATTGATCAAACGCAGTCGCGACACCACGACGCTGGGCAGGTTTGAACTCAAGCACGGTGCCTAGTGGTTGCACGGTTTCGCCGTAGTCAGCGAGAGCTTCAGCCATTCTGACGAACGGGTTTGGTCGACGACCTTCTTCAAAGGCCTTCGAAAACCACTCCCGGCACTCGGCTACATCGCCCTCCCATATCCGGTATTCCTCGCCGGTCAGTTCCTCATGCCACCGATAGTCATCACCGTGCGCATCGAAAGCCCAACCGGGCCAGAGCGGTTCGAACTCCTCGGGGTAAATGTTTTCATCTGACAGCGACCACCACGAAAACGTCGACGACAAGAAATCGACGAACACACCTGACGTAGGCAGGTCATCCTCCATCGTCTCGGCCCAGGCAGCGGATTCGACCGGCATCCGCGAGGAAACCTCGACAGCAAGTTTCCGAACGCCTTCAGGGCCGAGATGGACGAGGTCGTCCATGAATCCGTAGGCACGCCAAGTCACGAGTTCACCATCCTGAAGCTTCACCGTGATGGGGTCGGTTCCATGCCACTCTTCCCACGGGTATAGGTCAGGGGTCCTCTCGTAGACCCTCAGATTAAAATTCAGGTCGCGGTAGATCGGTGTGGGGTCAGCGCCTGCCGCACGGAGAGTTCCTCGGGTAGCTTCAGCCGACCACACTGCTGTCCATCCCGGCCAAGTCTGCTCGACAAGCCAGTTGATCAGTCGCGGCAGGTAGAGATATTCGCTCTCCTCGGCCCAGACCACGATCTTCTTCGTCGTGTCGATGAGC
Source organism: Schaalia sp. ZJ405 (assembly GCF_011038885.2). NCBI lineage: Bacteria > Bacillati > Actinomycetota > Actinomycetes > Actinomycetales > Actinomycetaceae > Schaalia > Schaalia zhouxuedongae. The sequence continues at coordinate 1,508,354 of NZ_CP064952.1, forward strand.
AAAGTGCCTTCGATCCAGGTAGCTCCTTCCCACTCCTGGGGTGTGTTGACTTCCATCGGCATCATGCTGCGCACACGCTCGAGAGTTGCCTCTACGCCATCGATCGCGATATCGAGGCCAATGCTTTGAGCTGCCCAGTGGTCGTAGTACGTCTCCCAACCATCCTCGCTCTTCACAAGCACACCTAATCGGGATCCCATGACGCACCTCCCTTGGCCGTCAAGCTCTGGAGCTATCAACGCCATCAATCGTATCGGTGCGGGTCCCTGTCCAGAAATCCTGCAAGGAATCCTCGCTCCGAGGCTGCGGAATCTTGGCCGAGTTGCGTGTACGGTTTTGCGTGTCGCCAGGGACGGGTCACCTGTCGGAACTCTCCCCCAGTGTCCACCCGAGCGCGGCCTTACGACGAGCGAGGAAGCGGCGATATATTCCGGACTGGTTGCGAAGCTCTTCGTGCGTTCCCACCTGGCTTACCCGCCCGTCGGCGCTGAGCACCACAATTTGATCAGCGGTGCGAATAGTGTCGAGTTTGTGGGCGATGACGATCAGGGTGGATTGTTCGCGTAATGCCTCCATAGCGGCCAACACGTTGGCTTCGTTTTCAGTATCGAGTGCGGAAGTCGCTTCATCACAAAGCACGATCGGCGCCTTCTTGAGGATGGCACGAGCCACAGATATTCGCTGACGTTCACCACCGGAAAGAAGGCGCCCTCCTTCCCCAACAGGAGTATCCCACCCGAGTCGTTCAGCAATAGAGGTCACACCTGCAAGTTCAGCGGCGCGATAGACGCTGGCGTCAGTTGCCTCAGGCCTGCCTACGCGGATGTTAGCGATGAGTGAGTCATCAAATAAGTACACGTCTTGGAACACCATCGACAATCTGGACATCAGACGTTCAGTGCCAAGCGTGCGAATATCGACGCCGTCGACAAGTACCTCACCCGAATCGACATCCCAAAAACGCGCAATGAGCCGTGTGAGGGTGGTTTTCCCCGCGCCGGAGGGACCAACGATGGCGGTGACGGTTCCTGGACGTGCGACGAAGCTGACATCGTTGACGACGGGCTTGTCATCGTAGCCAAAGGTCACGTGTCGAAGCTCAACGCTACCGGAACCGTCTCCGGTACGCGGGTGTGCAGGCTCAGGCAGTGAGGGAGCGTCCGTGATAGTCGTTGATTCCGCGATGACGAGACGGGCAACATCGAGGCCAACGAAGGAGGCACCGATCTGTTCGAGCGAACGGGTGAAGCGCAACCCGATGCCGATGACAGCGATGGTTTGTAGTGGTAAGAGGAGATCGTCCGCGGCAAGACTAGCCGTGATGACGATGAATGCGACGAGGAAGAACTGAACAACCACCCCGTTAAGCAACAACGCGAACGTCGATTGCCATAGCTCACGCACGCGTGCTTGATGATCCACCTCCAACGCACTGTGCAGTGGCTCAAAATGCTCACAGCGGCCAGCTGCGCGAAGGGCCGGCTGGGCGTGTGCGAATTCAACGATGCGGCTCGAGAGTTCTTTGCTTGCGGGCAACGCGCGTTCTGCTGCTTTCTCCCGGATCCACCCGGACAATTCCATGACGCCGAATGCAAGAGGCGCGATGACCATGAATGTTAAACCCAGCCGGGGACTCCAAAACCACGCCCCCACCAACACAGTGATCAGCGCTGCGCCGTCACGAAACACAGTGCCCTGAATGTGGGCAACTACCTCGCCCGCGGCCATGAAGCGATCGGAGACGAGGCGGGATAGTCCGCCGATTCGGTCCGATCTGAACCATCCAAGAGGGAGCGAAGCTAGCTTGTCTCCGACGATCATGTGCGCGGTACGGATGAAGTCTAACGCGGTGTGGTAGGAAGACATGGTGGCAAAAAATCGCATCACGAAGGCTGCCACTGCGATGACAAGTAACGTCCATAGCCACGGAACAATGGACGTGCCACTAGCGAGGGCGTTCGTCAGCGGAACAAGTGTGAGGGTTGCCAGACCGTCGAGAATCCCCACTGCCAGAGCCAGTGTCAGATGGCGCCTTCCGAGTCGACGCCCGACGGGAGTTTGCAATGTGGCGAGGCCGCGAAAGAGAAAGGGGTCGCGCAGGCGCGAGTAGCGCCGATTCTCACCCTGGGGAATGTCGGGCGAATTCTGTTCAGACATTAGCGATCCTTGATGATATCGAGCTCAATAATTTGGTCTGCGCCTCTGATTGATTCAGGTTTATGCGCGATAACAAGCACTGTCTTACCGACAACCAGTTCATTGAGAGCTGCTTGGATGTCCGCTTCGCAGTCGGGGTCGGTTGAGGTGGTGGCTTCGTCCAGAATGAGAATGGGGGCGTCGGTCAAGATGGCTCGTGCGATCGAAACACGTTGGCGCTGACCGCCCGATAGCGCGGTATCGACGCCGACGACCGTTTCCAAGCCACGTGGTAATGCGCGGATCTCATCGGCGACATGTGCAGCCTCAGCCGCCTTCCAGACCTCCTCATCGGAAGCGTCCGGCCGCGCAAGGCAGATATTGTCTCGAATGCTCATGCGTAGGAGATAGGGATCTTGGAGCACGAAAGCAACGGTGGAGTAAAGGCTGGAGAAAGTGAGGTCGCGGATATCGACCTCGTTGATTGTGATGGTGCCAGTGTCGGGATCTTGGAACCGCGAGAGCATGGTTGCCGCAGTCGACTTGCCCGATCCGGATGGGCCGATAAGCGCAGTGACGGTGCCGGGCGCGAGCCTCGCACTAAAATCGCGTAAGACCGGCGTACCGGGCCCGTAAGAGAAACTCACGTTGTGGTACTCGACGCTCACCTCGCGCACGGTGGGGTCAAGTTCGATGTTTCCTTCGACGACAGGCGGAATCGTCATGACTTCACTCAGGCGTAAGGCCGCGTTACCGGCCAGCTGATAGGACCACAGCATCATGCCGATCGTCTGAACTGTGCCGGGGAGTACGAGGGCGATGAGCGTCGCCGCAACGACTTCTTCCACGGCGACCTCGCCCGCAGCAATCAATAGCGAACCGCCGCCGATATTTATCAACAGCAGGACAGGGATTGCGATTGATGATTCAGATACCGCGCTGACCCGCAGTAGCGGTCGGACCCATTCATAGTAAAAATCGGCAAAGCGGGCAGCCGCCTCGCGATAGCGCTCATGAGCCTTGCCGACTGTTCCAAATGCTTTCACCACAGAAATTCCATCCGCGAATTCGACTGCGGTGGCGGAAACTTGACCTAGGTAGTCGTCCATCTGGGCGGTTTTCGTCCCCATATTCCGCATGGAATATGCCTGAATAGAGAGATAGATGGGGATGGTGGCGATCGAAAGAAGCCCGAGACGCCAATCAAGAATGAAAGCGTAGATGAGCATCGTGAGCGGAGTAACGACGGCGGCGACTCTTTCCACTGGTGCGTGAGCGATCAGAGTGTGGAGCGTGAGTGTATCGTCCTCAATAGCTTTGCGCACTTTCCCGGAATTCGTTTGGTTAAACCACGATAGCGGGGCACGCGAGATCGAGGCGACAATCTGGCGGCGGTTGATACCGACCAGTTTTGCGTCTGCAAAGTGAGTGATGAGGAGAGCCACAAAGTAGAGCGTCAGCTGGGACAGGAATGCCATGATGAGCCACTGGATGATCGTTGTCGCTCGTCCGATGTCGTGGTTAAAAAGTGCATGGCCGAGGGCGACAAGCGCAACATAGGGTGCCACGGCGAGGACGGAAGAGATCAGTGCCAGGAACTGCCCGACGTAAATGATGGGCTGCACGGGCGCGAGGAGTTTGTGTAATGCGTTCCGTCCGGCTCGATGTTTTTTGCGAAAGTCCTCATCCGTTCCTACGGTTCCGCTTTGTACGCTGCCCGAGTGTTGGGTCGCTTCAGTTGGCGCTTTACCCTCATTCAATGGTCTCTCGATTCTTATCACTACCGTTGATGTTGTCCAAGGCAATGATGCAGTCGGCGAATTCCATCACTTCTTCGTCATGTGTGATGACGATGACCACCGCCCCGGCATGAGCCAGCGCTTGAAGGGAGGCGGAGATGGATTGGAGGTGGCGCCAGCTGACACCAGAGGTGGGCTCGTCGAACACGTAGACCTGCCCCTCATCTGCCTCCGCTGCGGCAATAGCAAGACGCTGGCGCTGCCCACCCGAGAGGGACTGCGGATGACGCGTGGCCAGGTGATCTAGCTCCATCTGACGCAAAAGCGCAGGCACGTCGATACGCTCGCGTTTCGCCTTGGAAAGCCCGAGCGTGACCTCTTCTTCCACTGTTGCGGCGAAGAGTTGGCGACCAACATCCTGCATCACCAGCTGGGAGACTTGTCGGCGCGCGGCGCTCTTCATCTCTACCCCGTTGAGTCGGACGCTGCCACCTCGACGCGGAGAGCATAGGCCGCAGATGATGCGAGCCAGCGTGGTTTTGCCTTCCCCGTTGGGGCCGGTGAGTGCGGTGATGGTGCCGGCAGGGAAAGAAACGTGATCGATATTGATGATTTCTTTCTTGCCATAGGAAAAACACACGTCGTGCAGGTCCAGTCCTCGACGAGTTGCGTCGAGCCTGAGTTGAGGTCGAGGGCGCGCCGCTGGGCGACGCAGAGTACGCAGACCCAGCTCCTTCCGTTCGTCTTCACTCAGGTTGAAGAAGTCATCGGCATTGAATGTGCGCGCGATTTTCCCGTCTTTCATGTAGAGGACCTGGTCGGCCAGATCACGTAGGAAAAATAGGCGGTGCTCGGCGATAACGAGCGTTTTACCGAGGTCTTTCAGACGCGTCAGAGCCGTGGAAAGGATGGTGATGCTGGCGTTGGAAAGGTTCGAGCTCGGCTCGTCAAGCAGGATGAGTCCACCTGGGCTAACCAGGGCACACGCACATGCAACAGCCTGCATCTGTCCACCGGAGAGTTCCCCGAGGCGTCGTCCTCGTAAATGTTCGATCCCAAGCGAGGAGACGGCGGCTTGGATTCTGTGCTCGATCTGGTCGGGGTTCATCCCCAGGTTCTCTAGACCGAATGCAAGTTCGGCGTCGACGCTTTCGGTGAAGAACTGTGTACGCGGATTCTGAAAGACGGAAGCGCTGACGTTAATCGCGCGTGAGAGAGGCTCTTGTGACGGCACAAAGTCGACCCCTGCGTCGTTCAGCCTGAGGCTGCCGGATAACTCACCGGGATGGAAATGGGGGATGAGGCCATTGAGGAGTTTAATCAGGGTCGACTTACCTGAGCCGGAATCGCCCGTGATTAGCAGACACTGTCCGGGGTTGATAGTGAAAGACAGATCTTGGACGCCGTAGTCTCCACGTTTGGCTCCCATCGCGTAGGTGAACGTCAAGTTTTCTGCTGTCACATGCGTGCGGGTTTCAATACCTGTCATGTCGTGGACGAGCATCACATCACCCGCCCAACGACGACCGAGGCAACTGCGAGTGTGAGGGCGAAGAGCGCCACGGCATCGACGGCCTTGAAGGAAAGCGCAACCGTTGTCGATGGGTAGGCCTGTCCACCCAGTCCTCGCACGAGGGCCGAGGAGGCGAGCTCATCACCAACACGGACCACAGCGCCCAGGAGAGGAATAATCAGCATGGCGGAGGACTGAGCTGGGCGCGTGATCCAGCTTATGAGACCCGGTTGGAGGCCGCGTAGCGTGAGGGCGTCATTAATCGCACGAGCCTCGGTGGCGATAATCGGCAGCACGCGAAGGAAGACGGCCGGTGGAATCGTTGCCCAGGCAGGCAGGTGCATACGGCGCAGGGCAGAGGTGAGGGTTGAGGGGGTGAGCACCAACAAGGCGAAAGCGCCAATTGACATGCTGATGGTGAAGCGGCTAAACCACATGAAAACCGCCGCGCTAAAGGCGAAGAGTTTCGATGGAGGCAACTGCAATAGACCCCAGTACCCCAGGGAGAAGAATAAAAAGATGAGCAACGAGATCAGGGCGTAGCGGGGTTTGACCGTCGCTAGGGCAGCGACGCAGAAAGTGATGCAGATCAGAAGCGTAAGCCGTGAACCGTAGCTGAGAGCAAGGGCGTTGATCAGCAGGACGGAGAGTAAGACGGTCCTGGGATCCATGTGGGCAACCCTTTTCGGATCCACGTCTACACTCACAGAAGCCCGGCGCTTTCAAAGTGCTTGCGGCTCACGCGCACGCCCACGACTCCCGAGATAAATCCGACAACGAGCGCGCCGATTGCTAGGACGCCGATTGTCCAAGGTTGGAAGATCTGAGCCATCGCGTCCGCGTACTGCTGGCCCATCTGCGCTGCGATGTCACCGTAGTAGGAAGCGGTGTCAATAATGAGAGGCATGAATGGCATGGTGATCCACGTGCACAACAGTGCGTACGCAATTGGGAAAGCCCAATTGACGGGCAACGTGGTCTTATTGATGATCAGGTCGGCGATGAAACCTAACACAAGGCAACCCAGTAAGGTCCAAAAATAGTGTCCGGTCAGCATGAAAGCCAGGCCGTTGACGCCACCAAGGAGTGTGAGTGCACCGATTTTGGGTGTACGCGCGACGTAGAGTGCCAGCACAATTCCATTGGCGAGGGCGCCAACGAACCATCCCACGAACATGAACTGCGGACCCGCAAAGCCGATCATGCCGGTTGCGAAAGTGATGACGAAGTAGAGCGCGGAGAAGATTCCTCCATTGATGAGATCTCGCGTCGTGAGCCTGGAGTCAGATGCGGGAGCGGCTGACTCGGTTAGTTGCTGGGGCATGGAACCTCCAAAAATCACACTATTAGTCTTAGGTAAGCCTAACCTTAACATGGTCTCTAGGGGGTCTCAAGGTTCGCTAGCTCGCAGCTAAGAGGCTATGGAGAGTGCACAGAGGCCAGCGAAATAGTGCCCGGAGAGTGTTTGGGGTTGAGTTCTCGGATGGTTCAGTCAAACGATTTGGCGCTTAAGGAATAGGCATTGCCCCGGTTGGACACTAACGCTGAATCTGGCCGAGGGCGGGTCGTGCGTGCAGCGGAAAGCATTCACCGAGGTTGCGCCACAGTTGGGGATATCGGTGGAGTGGATACGCCGTTGGTTTGAGCAGTCCTTGATCGCCGCAGGCCAGCGTCCTGGACTCACGCGTGTCGATGGTCGCCGCTCTCATGGCGATCAATTCGCTCTCAATATCAGGGCTAGCGCACGGTTGACGTGTGCGAAGTGGCTAAGGGCATGGGAGCGCGTGGGGGAGCCTGTAAGACTTTCTGTGTCAAGCATGATTCTGAAAGTGTGTTTTTGTATGCCTGATGTTGATTGACCCAAAGGCGGATTCATTCCAGGAACGCGTGCAGCTATATATTGTCACCTACTTTTTGCCAGTTCCCGCAATTCTGCCCGCTTTGCTTTGGCCCAACACAAGTTCTCAGCGGACGTCCGGCGTGACTCAATAATCTTGCGCACAGCCAGACGGTGCGATTCCAACTGCAAGTGGCCGTTCTCTTCCACAAACGGCCGCGTCTCCTGCTCAAACTTGTCGAATGCAGTCGCGAAATACCAGCCCACGACCATCTTCACGTAGTAATCCGGGTGCCGCACAGATGCCACCCACTCCAGCTGCTCAGACGCAAAATGCCCATGTAGTAACGCCTGCAACAGCACAAGCACCCCAGCGCGGACCCTGTAAGTATCCCCGCACAGACCATCGTCCTCGGCAATCGCACCGACCAGCCAATCTCGCCCAACAGCAATCACCTTCGCAGCACTGTCAGTACCAAGGGCCCGTTTTCCGCGTAACACTACCGGATCAAAGGCGTCAGTCACCATCCAGTTGTCGATATACGGCAGGAATTCCTCGCAGGCTCCACGCCACCGGTCAACGTCCCGCAAAGCATTGAGCGTGTGAACGTGGATCATATCCAGCTCAACATAGGGGTGCGGCACAGCAGCACGGAATTCGGCGGCATCCACCGACAACTCCCCTGCCAGCAGAGCTTTCGCGGCCTTTTTCATAGAGGCACTTTTCACCCCGAGGAAACGTCCCGGATCAACAGTCGGCACCAGTTTTGCACTGAATGCCGCGGTTTTCGCACTCGCGTCACCCCGCAACACCTCAACTACAATCTCGTTGGCATCCATAATCGTCTCCTCGCAGATTTCGTTGATTATTTTGGATGAGCCCCCCCGGAACAGCACACCTAGGGATTCAGTTCCACTTCTTCGACTGGTAAAGGATGAACTTTCAGATCTTGCGCTACAGATTCGGTGGTAACGGTGAGATTTTTAATCAGCCCTACTGCCGTACATGTTTCAGGTGCATCCGGCAGGACACCCTCAACTATTGCTGCCTGAAGAGAACGACCAGTTTCCTTAACTACGGTTCGTGTTCCATAACATTGAGGATCACCCGTATTCACCGTGAAATTCAGTTCGCGCTCCCCTGATACTTCATACTCCGTCCAGGGGATGATCCTCTCTGAACGCATAGCGGTTCCACTGTTCGAACAGCCGCACAACACAGCACCAACGCTTAGAAGGACTATTAGTCTCCTTGTTCGCTTTCCCATTGTGGTCATTCCTCCTTCAAGCGGAGTTATACAGACTCATCATCGCATCATTGAAACATATACCACCGAAGTGCGAGGTTACCCTCAGGAACACTACAACTAGCTTATTACTCGCCAAGGGTTGATGAGCTCGATTCCGGTCGTGGAAAAGTCCGCGGTGTTGCAAGTGGCCAAGGCATACCTACGTGAGCTCGCGATGGCAGCAATGAGCGAATCCATCGCCGGCAAGGGCCGGCCTTGAGAATGTGCGTTGGCCTGGAGCCGCGCCCAGGCTCGCGAAGCTGGGTTATCAAACGGCAGGATACGATCAGCAAAGAACGGAATGAGTTCGTCCTCAACCCGCTTCCGGAGAAGATCACGCCGATGCCCTTCAGGTAGGGCCTCCACGCCAGCACGCAGCTCCGCCACGGTTAGAGTCGTCACGTATAGGGTCAGCGGATGCTGAGCGTCAAGCCAACGGGCAACAGCAGGATCTGAATCACGTCGCAGCGGCTCAGACAACACGTTGGTGTCGAGCACAATCATGACAGGTCTACCGGCTCATAGATGGAAGAGTCCCTCGTTACATCCACATCGAATCCGCCTGCCTCCTGACGAATCGAAGTCAGGAGCGCACCGAGGCCGCGGTGAGGTTCTCGAGCAACAGTCTCATTGAGGATGGTGCGGATCTCAGCTTCCATCGAACGGCCATGCTCGTGCGCGCGAGCCTTGAGAGCTCGGTGCGTGCTTTCGGACAAATTCCGCACGATGACGCTAGCCATCACCTACCTACTGCTATCAGATCACCTTAGTGATAGCAGGACGGCTTCCTGGGTAAAAGACTCTGCCTGCCGAGGAGGACATGGGCAAGGTGGCCGAGGACGACGACGCGGTTATTTAACGAAATCTCACCATTGGAATTGCCTCAGTTAAGAGTTCTTTGCGCAAGAAAGAGCATGCAGATCGGTTGGTGCAGGATCTTCTAGCAGCGCATTCCGAAGCAAGGTAGTGTCAGCAGTCTCTGGGAACGACACTCGGAACACTCCGCTGGGGCATTGGAGGAGCACCACCCGTCAGCACGGCCAGCTCAGCTTACGTCCTCTACAGGAGGCAGAATAGAGTAGCTTGCGACTAGCGCCGCCCTGGCGCTAGCAACCCACTAACGAAACAAGCCCCTAGGCAAATCAGTCTTCAGACATGAGCACATCCTCCGTCTATCGATTAAAGTGAGCGGTGTTTTGAGTGTTTGTTCTTAACCGGAGCGCGTGACAATGAACCCCTTTGCTTCTCTAGATTTCGAAACAGCGAACGAGCGTCGAGGCTCTGCATGTTCGGTAGCTTTAGTGAAGTTTGATGAACATGGCGAGGAAATCGACCGCTTTTCCACACTGCTTCGCCCTCACGAATCCCTTGATTACTTCAGCCCAATTAACACGTGGATTCATGGCATCACTCAAGACGACGTAGTGAATGCACCTTCTTGGGATCAGATCCATTCCCGGATCGTTGATTTCATTGGTGACCTACCCCTAGTGGCTCATAACATGGCCTTTGATGGCTACGTCCTCACAGACCTTGACAGTCTCTACGGAAAAATCCTCTACTGAACCGGCGATACTGCACCCTCAGGCTTTCCAGAAAACTCTTCCCCGACCTGAACTCTTGGGGACTTGAAGACATTTTTGGGCACTATTTTCCAGATGAAGTCTTCAACCATCACGAAGCAAGTTCTGACGCCTGGGCATGCGGGAAAATCTTTATCCGAATGCAAGAGGAACTCGGCATCGAACGTCTTGACGAGTTATGTCCTCCAACAGGACCGGCGGTTTCCCGTCAGAAGCATTTCCGAAATGGACGCGAATGGGTCTACACGCAGTCATCCAAGGTTGAGCTAGATGAATTGCTTGATAGATTCCAAGGCACCAACTCGCTTCACGGCCACCGCGTCACTTTCACCGGAACTATGGAGACCGCACAACGATCGATCATGCAAGAGCTTGTCACGCGACTGGGCGGTGTATGCGAAAAATCAACGACAAAAAAGACCACTATTTTAGTCATGGGCATTCCTAATCCGGCCTCGTGGAAGGAAGGCGCTACCGGTTCGCGTAAGCTACAGAAAGCCACAAAGCTACGTGAAGCTGGCTCGCCTATTACAGTAATGAGCGAAAAAGACTTTTTGAATTTTCTTCACGATGGTCAGAACTAGGTACGAAGCGGAATCACGCCGTCGATAAGCACTTCCCACGCGGGCTTGGCAGTACCGGAAAGGTAGTTATGGCGTGGCTGAGGGTCGGTACACTTCCCGCGCGGCCTTGGCGGTACCGCTGACCTGACCTGCCGGCGATACTTCGCGTTTACACGTATTACACTCCCCGTTGTCGAGCACGGCTTCGAACGAGGGTGCATCGGGCCCTCCACGCGATGTTGTCGAGCGCGGTTTCGAGGGCGAACACGCTAGCCTGGAGTGAATTCAGGCCGCTTCGCGGGAGGGAGTTGCAATGAGGTCGTACGAGTCCGGCACCGAATTAGCTGTGGAAATCGCTAAACGCGGCGGTCTTTTCATCGGTGAATTCGCGCATGTGCCTGATGATGGCTGGGATCGCCTGGTTGAAGGGGTGGATCGCACGCCCCGTCAGATGATCGCTTACCAGCTTGGATGGATGGGGCTGCTGCTTGACTGGGAGCGCAAGGAACAGGCCGGCTCTGAAGTAGTGACTCCCGCCCCTGGAATTAAGTGGAATCAGTTGGGCACTTTGTACGAGTCGTTTTATCAGCGCTGGGAGACAACCCCTGCTCAAGAGTTGATCGATCAGTTCGGAGTCCTACTTGGCGAGGTCGTCCAGCTGGTCAACGGCTTGACCGAGGCGGAGTTGTTTGAGTCGGGACAACGCGCGTGGGCCTCTTCTACGCCGTCGGCTTGGCCGGTGTGGAAGTGGGTGCATATCAACACGGTTGCTCCGTTTACCACATTTCGCACCAAGATCAGGAAGTGGAAGAAAGACGCGTAACGATAAAGCCGTAATTTACGTATAAAAAGTTGGTGGCCCCTCCCGAATCTCAGGAGGAGCCACCAGCCGGCGTTTGGGCCGGCATCAACTTAACGGGAAATGAGAGTCAGCATCTCAATGTACCGATCAGCGATTCTCAGATGAAGCGACGGCGAAGAACCAGAGCGCCCACGCCAGCAGCAACGAGTCCAGCAGTTGATCCGCCAATCACCAGAGCGGTTGTACCGGTCTGTGCCAGAGCCATGCCACCCTTCTTTCCTTCAGCCTTTCCGTTAACACCAGCCTTTGAGTTGGCGGCTGCAGGAGCGGCCGGAGCCGGGGTAGCAGTATCCGAGGGAGCAGCTGGCTCTGTTTCAGCGGGACCAGGAATCTCAACGCCACCTTCAACGATCGGGGCGAGAACTTCGGGGTTGATCAGACGGCCACCAGGGGTGGGGTCGGCAGGAGTAGGGGTAGAAGTGTGGATCACTCCGCAGTCATCAGTGGTGGTGTCGTCACCGCAGAAGGTGCCGGTGTTCGGGCCAACGCCGGGAACCGGTGCGCCTTCAGGCGTCGCATTGGGAGCGACAACTGCACCGTCGGTGCTCGGTGTGTCGGCAACCAGGCTATTGTCATTGGGGGTAGTGCTGAGATCGTCACCATCGGCAGCGAAGGCTGCTGGGAGAGTGAAAGCGCCCATGAGGGCGACAGCTGCGGTGACAGCGGCAACTCGGGTACGAGCAGACATGTGTATCTCCTGTGTTTCATCCGGATATTGCTGGCAGGGTGTTCACCCCGACCAGATGGGTCCACAGTAAAATGCACCCCCCCCCCGCAACTTTTGTGAAGTATTTCACATTTTCTTTTTAAGAGTAAGAAAATGCGAAGAAACATCAAAACGCGGTTATGGCCAATAATTCCTGCTTTTTGACACGGAGCCACGCCTTTACCTGACTGATCACATTAACTAATGCGTCCCGCTTTAATTTCGAATGCAGTGGTGATTGTGGTGACCCTTTACAGGTGATTGACCAGACGATTTGCGCGGGGCCAGTACGGACAAACCTCTCACCACCGGGCCAGCACCACATCTCGACACTCACCCAGACCTCACCATCCCCCAAGGTCACCGCCACTCAAGGTCACAGCCACCCAAAGTCACCGCCACCCAAGATCGCACCCACTCCCACCAAGGACGAACATCCTATTGAATATCGTCGTGCCGAAGACTAAAGTTCGTCTTGCCGAACAATTGCTGTGCCCATAGTTGTCGCTACCTGTAGCCACCAACTACCCCATAGCTACCCACGGCACTCTTCATCACGACCGCTACAGCCGCACTCAAGGAAAACCCACGTGCGCCACTTCGTCTCATAAGGAATCAGATGACACATCAACTCGCCTCTCATCGCCGTCGCCTCGTCCATCACCGTCTGTGGGCGATTGTCGCTTTCCTGCTTGCAGGCGTCGTGGCATTAAGCGCGTGCAGCCCCACGCAGACAAAAGGTCAAGGAACAGACAAAGCGGGCCAAGGAACAAGCTCTGAGCGCCCCGTCGTCCTCACAACTTTCACCGTGTTGGCCGATATTGCGCGCAATGTTGCCGGAGATCATTTGCAGGTTGAATCCATCACCAAGCCCGGCGCAGAGATCCACGAATACGAACCGACTCCTGGCGATATCCGCAAGGCTTCGTCGGCGGCTCTGATCTTGGATAACGGACTCAATCTCGAATCGTGGTTCGAGAAATTTGTCGAGGACGCGCACGCCAAACATGTCGTTGTATCGGAGGGAGTTTCACCGCTTCCTATCACGGAAGATGCCTATGCTGGCAAGCCCAATCCGCATGCGTGGATGAGTCCTCTGAACGTGCAGACCTATGCCAAGAACATGGCGAAGGCTTTTGCGCAGCTCGATCCCGCACACGCCCAGGATTTCCACAAAAACGCTGAAGAATATGCGGCCAAACTCCAGAAGGTGCACGATACCCTCACCACTTCCCTGGACAAACTTCCCAAGCAGCAGAGGGTCCTGGTGACGTGCGAAGGGGCTTTCTCCTACCTCACTCGTGACGCTGGCCTCCAGGAGAAATACATCTGGCCAGTCAATGCAGAGCAACAGGCAACTCCCCAGCAAATTGCCTCCGCAATCACGTTCGTGCGAGAGAATAAGATACCCGCGGTATTCTGCGAATCCACGGTGTCGGACGCGCCCATGCAGCAGGTCGTTGAGGCCACCGGAGCAAAATTCGGTGGCACGCTCTACGTGGATTCACTCTCACAATCAGACGGCCCAGTTCCCACTTACCTTGACCTCATTACTCATGATGTGGATGTGATTCGCCAAGCTCTGACCGCTGAGAACACCCAATGAATCCTGCGATTGAACTCAATGACATCACCGTTCGATACGGCGATGTCGTGGCTCTCGACCGCGTGAGCCTGAGCTTGAACTCAGGTTGCGTGTGCGGACTCGTTGGAGTCAACGGTTCAGGGAAATCGACGCTCCTCAACACCATCGTGGGGCGTGTTCGTCCACAGACGGGAACCATCAGGCTCGGCGGTATCGACCCTTCCACCGCGCGACGCCAGGGAATGGTTGGGTACATGCCCCAAAGCGAGCAAGTTGATTGGCACTTCCCCCTCGCCGTGCGCGATGTCGTCATGACCGGACGGTACGGGCATCTGGGGCCAATGCGACGAGCACGCCAGGTTGACCACCGTGTGGTTGCCGATGCTCTGGAACGAGTGGAACTCAGTGAGTACGCCTCCCGTCAGATCGGGCAATTGTCGGGCGGGCAACGCAAGCGCGTTTTTTTAGCTCGCTGCATCGCCCAGCAGGCCTCAATCCTGCTTCTCGACGAACCTTTCGCGGGAGTTGATAAACGCTCTGAAGCGATGATCACCCGGCTCCTTCGCGAGCTTGCACGCGAAGGAGCCTGCGTCACAGTTTCAACTCACGATTTACAGGGATTACCCGAATTAGCTGACGAGGCCGTTCTCTTGAAGAATCGCGTACTCAAACATGCGCATGTGGAAGAAATTATTTCTCCTGAAAGCCTCTCAGCTGCCTTTGGTCTTGATGTTCTCGGAGGAAAGGAATGATGGTGCCATTTGCCGCTTCCGGGCTAGTGGATCTGCTGCTCGATCCTCTCAGATACGACTTCATGGTGCGGGCAATCACAACGGCGCTCTTGACCGCCTTCGTCTGTGCGTTGCTTTCGTGTTGGCTCGTCCTCGTCGGCTGGTCACTCATGGGAGACGCTGTGTCTCACGCCGTTCTCCCCGGCGTCGTCCTCGCTTATATTGTGGGCGCCCCTTACGCGGTGGGTGCAGCTATTTTTGGTTTCCTCGCCGTCGGTCTCATCGGTGCCCTGCGTTCCACATCCCACATTAAAGAGGACGCTGCCATCGGCATTGTCTTCACAACACTATTCGCCGGCGGTCTTGTGTTAATTTCGGTCACGCCCTCGCACACCGACCTCAATCACATTATTTTCGGGAACATTCTGGGGGTGAGCCAATCTGACATGATCCAGATTGCCGTACTTACCCTTGTTCTCGTTGGGGTGATTGCAGTAAAGAAACGTGATCTGACGCTTTATGCTTTTGATCCGCTTCATGCTCACGCCATCGGCCTGCGCCCGCAGCTCCTCGGGGCTCTGCTCCTGGCCATGTTGGCGTTGACGTGCGTTATCGCTCTCCAGACTGTCGGTGTCATTCTCGTTGTGGCGATGCTCATCACACCGGGGGCCACCGCTTTGTTGCTAACACAGCGGATGAGCCGAATGCTCGTGCTCGCTCCGCTCATGTCGTGCATATGCACCGTCGTCGGCCTCTACCTGAGCTACTACTTAGATACCGCTTCGGGTGCCATGATCGTGCTCACCCAAGGTGGAGTTTTCGGCGTGATCTACCTGCTCACTATGGGGCCAGCGTGGATTCGTCGTGCCAACTCAGGTCGTCAGCTCAGGTGAAGCGGGAACGAGGACGAGGCGCGGGGACGAGGGCGAGGCCGCCAGTTTCCTCGAACGCCGGTGCAGTAGATCCCGTGTGTTGGGATCAGTCCCACCGATATTTCTGGGAAATCTAGAATCGTATGCATGGACGATGCACAGCTATACGAGGTCGCGTTCACTCACGCACTGGAGTTACCCGGCGCTGAAGAACGTCCATTCGCTCCCGGATGGACCGCCGTGCGAGTGGCCGAGAAATGGTTCATGGTTGCCACTGAGCGCCAGGGGCAACAGCTGATCAACGTCAAAGCCACCCCAGACGACATCACCGCACTGCGTCAGGCATACACGTCGATTCAGCCGGGCTATCACATGAACAAAACTCACTGGATTTCCATTACCGCTGGGGACGACATGAGCGCCCAATTCGTTAGGGAACTGATCACTGATTCCTACGCGCTGATCGTTGCCGCGCTTCCCAGGGCAAAACGTCCGTATCTTTCAGCGCCCTACCTCGCCAACTAACATCACGAATCTTCACTCGTGTTCTCAGTGGTCTTCGCTTTCATCGCCGCCACGTATTTTCGGCATTTGTGCGTGTGGCGCGCCAGAATGACCACTGCCGCAACAACAACCGCCACGTAAGCGATTGCCCACCAAGGGAAGCGAGGAAGATCCGATGCTTTACCCGCGTTGGCGAGGTCTTTGGCGGGTGTCGGGATGATGCGTTCGCCGGTGACGAGGATGCGGTGAGAGTTGATTCCCAGCGGAGTACAGGTCACAAGGGTCACGAGATCGCGTCCTTCCTCGGCGCGGATCGCTTGTGAGTCTTCCGGTTCCACGACTTCGGTGGAAATGACCTTATAGGTGAGCACCTGGTCGAAGGTTTCAATTGTGAAAGTGTCGCCGACGACGATCTTGTCGAGGTCGGTGAACATCGTCGCATTGGCCAGCCCCCGGTGTGCGGTGATCACCGCCCGAGTGGAGGTGCCACCAACGGGGAAGGAAGTTCCTTTGAGGTGTCCGGCGCCTTTGAGAAGAGTTTCTTCAGTTGTCCCGTGATAGATCGGGAGATCGACATCAATTTTGTCGATTCTGATGCGAGCCATTGTGTTTTCTTTGCCCGCGCTGAGAATGTCTTCGTATCGCCAGGTCCGTCCGTCCGCCGTGGTGATCTCGTCGAGGTTACCTGTTGCCTGAGGAAGGCGTTCGTTACGCGCAACGAGGGCACCGGAGGACAGGGCAGCGTTGTACGTGCGCGCTGCCTCTAGCTGTTCTTCCCCGTCGGGGATCGCATTGCGCACTGAGTTCTCGTAGGTCTTCGTGATTGATGTCTGGTTGTACTGGGACAACCAGGAAGCAGCAGTTGGATACGTCAGCAGGCTCAGTCCCACGATGAGCAGGAGAACAGTGAGGTAGGGGAAGAAGAGCAGGCTAGCCAGCGACACAGGCGCTTTTCCCTGTGTCTTCTGAGGTTGTTTCTGACGGACCTTACGCATGTGTTGTCCTTGAAGTCTTCGTCGTCATGGGGTGCGAAGGGGAAAGACTCACCTGAGCGTGCCTGGAGGGGCGCTACCCGCGGTAGCGCCCCTCCGATAGATGCCTCAAACGGCTATCTCATGACGCGAGGTCAGATTTCACTGCGCATGCGTCGGCGGCTGACCATGTAGGTTCCGCTAGCGAGAGCAATGAGTGCGGCACCTGTGAGAGTCAGGAGCACCTTGCCTGCGGCACCGGTCAGTGGCAGCTGCGGCAGGTCAGACTTTTCGTTCACAACTTCGGGGCCGAACTTAGCAGCATCTGTTGCGACGTTGATGGCCCCCTGTTTGACAGTGATGGTGATCGGTTGAGTCAGGAGCTTGTAGCCGGCAGGAGCGGTCTTTTCAACCAGTGTGAACTCCTTCTCGACGAGCTCATTGCCTGCGCGCTTACCAAGGAAGAGACCTGTGAAGTGAACGTAACCGTTCTTGTCAGAGGTTGCCTGAGCAACGACCTTATTCCCGTCTTTGACCTCGAAGACAGCGCCTTCGAGCGCGTTCTTAGCAGTGGTGTCGTCGACCTTCTTGAACGCGTAGTCACCGAATCGCGGAGTCTCCACGGTGGGGATTCCCGGTGGCGGGGTCTCGCCCCCAGGGTTGTCCGGGTTTCCGGGGTTGCCCGGTGCGTTGAATGGGTCGTATTCGTTGATGATCTTGTACGCGGTGTTAGGAACCTCGCCGTTAGCCGGCATGGTCTTGACGATCGTTCGGATGGAGATCTTGACAACGGGAGTACCCGCCAGCAGTCCCTGCAGGTAAGGATCCGAGATCTTTCCGTCGTCACCCTTCACCAGCTCAACACGGATGGCGTGACGACCATCAGCCACCGGAACGGGGGTCACAGTGAAAAGATCCGAATCAATCGTTTCGCTTCCGATCATCACGGAGACGGCTTCCTTCAGGGCCTCCTCAGAAGAACCATCAAAGGGGATCTCGCTCTTGTCTGCCTTTGCAAGCGCAAGATTTGTGTCGAGCGGATCGACTGCGCCGATTGCGGTGTAGCCATCCTCAGAGCCCGGAAGCGTCTGCGTGATGTCCCAGGTGATGATGTCGCCAACCTTTGCGGTGTCTGTCGTGTCCGCAATCTTCTCACCGGACGTGTTGACCGTGTTCTTGGGGTAGACGTGCGGGTTGTAGTTCCAGTTGCCTTGCTGAGCGGCGTAAGGAATCGTGATGAAGAAGGGAGCGGCCTTCTTGGTAATCGGATTGTTGCCGATGCCGGACTCAACAACATAGTAGAGGCCGAGGTCCAGGTTGGTGAATGCGGCGATGCCTCGTTCGTTGGTAGTCACCGTGCGCGTACTATCGCGGTCGATCTGGTACGTCTTGCCGTTAACAGTCACATTTTCGGGCTGCTGGGGGTTCTCACCGGCGGCTACTTTGGCCTCCTTCACGCCCGTCCAAGACTCCGCCTTGGTCAGGTCAAGACCTCTGACCTTGTAGATCGTGAACGAAACATCCTTCAGCACCTTGGCATCAGCCGGGGCGCTGAGTTCGGTACCGTTGTTCTTCTGGTCAGGATTGAGCCATTTGACCTCGTCCGTGTACTTGTGAACAGTGATGGAGCCCTTCTCGCCGTCTGGCAGACCAATGTTGCCGTTGGGGGTGTCAGCGGCCACAGCAGCTGGGCCGGCGAGCATGCCGGCTCCGAACGCCGCGGCTACAACGGTGACAAGAGCCTTCGTGGCCTTGCCGATCACCGTGTGTCGCATAGTGATAAACCTTTCGTATTCTGTGTGTTGAAAGTCAGGTGGTTCTTGGTTGGGGTGGCCGGTGGCCGCCCGCGTCACGATTGAGTGCTTGACGAACGGACCACCTTTCGTCGTCGTAGGCACAGAGCCGACAGAGCAGTGAGGCCAAAGACCCCCAGAGCACTCAGTCGGAAGATATCGGCACTCATCCCGCCGGTGAACGGCAAGATGGGCAGCTTCGCCTTGGCGTTCGTAATTTGCCCAAGATCTAGGACCCCGTGATGATCGCCGATGACCAGTTCCCTGTTGATCTCGACTGGATACGTCTCATTACTCAGTGCGTAACCCGCAGGAGCCTTTGATTCCTTGAGCGTGTACCTGCCCCAGGGAAGTTTCGTCAGCTTGAACGAGCCCTTCTTCGGATCAGTGTCCGCGAAGGACCCTGCCCCAGGAGCTTGACAGGTCGTCCCAGTGCCGGTAGCACAGTCTGTGATTCTGACACTCCGACCATCCGGACCCCTGAGCGTCCATTCGGAACCACCCAGCGCTTGACCTGTGTCAGCAGCGTCAACCTTCGTCCAGGTAACCGTGCCGGGAATGCGTTCGTTGAGAACTACCCCGGTCATCGTTCCGGAAGCATTGAGTGCGTCAGCGCTGAGTACAACCTTGTAGACGCCTTCTACGGCTTTTCCGTTAGCGTCAACGGCCTGAGGATACTCGGTCGGAAGCGACTTGGCCGTCTTCGTTATGGTGTAGCCCTCAGGAGCCTTTTTCTCAACAAGGAAGTACGTACCAAAGGCCTTTTCCTTCCACTCCGCAAGACCATCACCGTTGGTCACGCGATCCTCACCGTTGCCATCTGCGGCGCAATCATCCTCGCTGTACGCGCCGTTGTCGTCTTTGTCGGCGCACAGAGTAAAAGCCGCGCCTGCCAGAGGCTTGTGACCATCTGCGTCCTGCTTCGACACCGCGATGGAGACGAGCTTCGACCCCGGGTCCGGGTCGTTGACGAAAGTGCAGGTGAGTGCTGACGCAGCACCACCGGCCGCCGGAATTGTGACGTCAGCATATGCCTCGCTGTCGTTCGCTGTAAGCCCGTCAACTACTGTTCCTGAGACATCATGACCTTCGCCGTCAACGCACAGGAGCCTCGGGTGATAGTCGTTGAGACTGCTCGATCGGCGAAAGAAACTGCTCGATCCTTGAGTAATTTCCTCCTTGAGCCTGACCGTTTGGCCCGCAGGAATCGGAAGCGGACCAACCTTCTCGTTCTGGACACCCGTGGTGCTACCCGTCGTCGTAAATTTTCCCAAGGAGTTCCCACCGGTCGACGCAGAAATAATGAACTGATCATTCGCGTTCTTGCGGGAGACAATGTCCACCTTCGCAGTGATCGATGCAAAAGGCTCTGAGAAACCGTCCATGTCGACCATTTTTAAGTTCCGCAGATCGTAGACGTAGCGCGTCCCCCCAGCTGTCCTCCACGGGCCATTGTGCTGTTCACGTCCACTCACCGGATATTTCCACAGCTCCGCCGTTTCCGGCTTAAGGACATGCCAAGTCTCAGAGGGATCATTTTTCCACGCTATTACCTCAACAGGAGGATGGGCAGGCATTTCCTGAATTTTCGTAGGTGGGTGCCCTGCTGTTGTCGTGACACCGGGAGTGATTTCGTAGACGGCACCTACAGATTCCCACTGGTAACCATCGCCCAACATATTTGCCGAAATCAGCAGGGAACCACCTGGTGAAACACTAAAACCAGTTGCAGCAAAGAGCGGAGGGAAATGACAACCAGACCCACCGATATTCGGGTATTTACAACCAATGACCTCAGAGAAATAACGATAAGCAAAGGGTTCAAGATCGAAGGACATACGGCCTGACACCGTCATCTCCGTCTCCAGAGAGTTCCCCAGACGCAGCTGCGACGACGGCACAGAAATAACATCCAACTTGTTAAATGTCTTCTGCTTTTTGTGCCCAAATCCGATCAGCAGGTCACCCGTCGTGGTAAAGAGCAGGTCGCCATCTTTAGGGGCATCCAGGTTCAGAGTCACGTCGCTCGGCGACGCACCCTGGTCAATAAGAGGGGCCCAGCCGCGAGGAGTGATGACACCACTGCTCGCATCGGCTTCGAAAAGATAGTAAACGTTCCGCAGATTCGTCGGGGCATCTCCACGTTTCGGATTAATTCTCCGGACCCCTGTGCCGCCGAAGAAATAGTTCCCCGAAACAGGATCAACGGCACCGCCCTGAATCTCCAGCTTTCGGTGTGGCTGATTATTCGCGAACTGCTCGGTCGTCACAAAGCGAGAACCGAGACCCGTCCATTCTCTCGCACCTGGGGCAAGCTTCCAGACCTGGACCACAACCCGGTTGGACGCGTCCTTATCGGAGCCGAGGACCGTCCTGCCGTTCGCATCCTTCCATTTACCCACTGCGCGCTCGATGACGTACATCGTTCCATCGGGTGCGGTACCCAGGGCGTTGAAATTCTGGCCACCAGATCCCTTCTTTAAGAATGGCAACGGTTCCATTTGGTCCGCAATATTGCAATTCTCGGTCCCTGGCTTAATGTTATACAACTCACCAGTTGAGGTCATGACGACGATCCCACGCGCACCCGGCGTCGCAGCAGCAGTCTCGTCAAGAAGGCACGTGCCAAGGCGATCCTTGGTCTTCTTCCTAGGGCCACCAGGTGTGTTCACGTATGTAATGCGTGTATCCACGGGCTCATCGAACGCTTCCGGGTCCAAGTTACGTTTCGTACCTGTCAACCAGCTTGATCCAGCCGGTGCCACTTCCGCACCAGTCGCCGATCGATCCGATCCAACCGGTGCTTCTGCCGCACCAGCCGCCGATCGGTCCGAGCCGAAGCGCGGTGTGTCCTCAGCAGGGGCGTTAACTACGTCCCCGCTTTCTGGGGCCTCAGTCTCAGACACAGCAGCTGCACCTTCCTCGGCCACAGCAGTCGTTCCTTCATCCCACGTCTCCCCCTGATCGGTTTGTGCGATAGCCGGGGCGAGATGCACCAGACTCAAGGCACACGTGGCTGCAAAGACGGCAGCCATCTTGACCTTGGATTCACGCATACGCGCGCACTTCCTTCTCTTGAGGAGACACAAAACGGACGGCCCTACCGGGGCAGACGTGGACTAAGGAATCCGGTAAGAAATTCCCTGAACACACGCCCAGCGGCACGGAGCTGATTCCCCTGTCAACCCATGAGAAAAGTTCTTTTCTGACCGACTGGGAGAATCAAACGACCGAAGAGAAGGCTAGGACCTTAGTCGGTAACTTGTCCAATCAATTAGCTGGTACCCATCCATTCTCCCACAGTGCAAACACGCCACTTTGCGCAGAATTACAAGGAAAATGTCCCTCTATACAAGAAACACAAAGTCGACACATGCTGTATCACATCATGGACATACCCCCCCCCCCCCCCGTCACTTTTCTTCCAGGGCGTAGGGTTAGCTCCTTCATTGACCTATTGGTCACATATTGTTAAAGTTCCTCTATAACACCGGGGGGCTATTCACAGTGGTCAGCGCCGCATCCAGGCAGTCGCGTGAATCCCACTCGGTTCACCTCAAGACACGCTTGAGGCGCTAACGCTGGCGAGGTCAGAGGGTTCCCGTGTCGTCGCGGCGACCGTGAAGGTATTCCAGTGCGTCTCGATGCTCAGGCGGAACTTCCTCAGGCAGACCAGAACGCACGGATTCTTCGCTCCCCCGCTCAACAGCTCGCCGGTAATACCAGGCCTTATAGTTGAGGATCGCCAGAGCCTTGCACATCTGTTCGATCTCGCTCATCAGGGCTTCTCGACGCTGCTCAAAGAGTTCCAGGCGCCCCTGAAGGGAAGCATCCCCCTGGTCAACCATGTCCATGAATGCCTTAATGTCTTTGATTGACAGACCGGAGTTCTTCAGACATTCGATGATCCGGCAGGCTTCAAGATCAGCGTCAGAGTAGGAGCGACGCCCTCCAGAGGATCGAGAAATCTCCCGCAGGAGCCCCTCGGATTCGTAGTAGCGCAGTGTTGATGGTGTCAGGTCAAGTAATGCGGCCACTTCACCCACTGAATACGACATCACAACCCCCGTCACTCCTCTTGAATTAAAGTTCACTTTAACTTGTATAGTGAATGATCTCAAGACACGTCCCCGTGTTGGCACGCGCCAACCATCCGCTGACACCTCCGAAGAGAAACGACCACACGAAAGAGACATCATGACCACAACACCTGAAATTCCCACAACAATGAAGGCCGTCATTATGCGGGCACCCCGCGACGTCGTTGTCGAGGACGTTGAGGTTCCTCGCGTCGTCAAACCCACAGACGCCGTTATCAAACTCGCCGCCGCCTGCATCTGCGGCTCTGACCTCTGGCCCTACCGCGGTCTCCAACCCGTTGACCACCAGCACATGGGCCACGAATATGTTGGAACCGTCGTTGAGATTGGCTCGGACGTCACATCTGTATCAATCGGTGACTTCGTGATCGGCTCCTTCATGGTCTCAGACAACACGTGTGAAATCTGCCAGGCAGGTTTCCCTTCACGTTGCGTAAACGCCGGTGAATACACGGGCAGTCAAGCCGAATACATGCGCATCGAAGAAGCCGACGGCACACTCGTTGCTGTTCCCGGCGGAAAGCCCAACGATCCTCATCTCATCGCCGACTACCTTGCAGCCTCCGATGTCCTGGGCACCGGATGGTTCGCAGCCGTTGCCGCCGAAGCTGGCCCCGGTAAAACCATCGCCGTTGTTGGAGACGGAGCAGTTGGACTGTGCGCCGTCCTCGCCGCCAAGGCACTGGGCGCTGAGAAAGTGATCGCATTCTCACGTCACGAGGATCGCGCAGCCCTCGCCCGTGAATTTGGTGCGGACATCATCATCGCTGAACGCGGTGACGAAGGAGCAGCACAGGTGAAGGAATTAACGAACGGCCTCGGGGCACATGGTGTCTGCGAAGCCGTTGGCACACAAGAATCAATGGATCAGGCACTGGCCTCATGCCGTCCCGGCGGTCATGTTGGTTTCGTTGGAGTTTCGCACGATCAGAAGATTGACGGCCTCGACCTGTTCTTCCGCCAGGTTCATATGCTCGGTGGACCTGCGCCTGTGCGCCGTTTCCTCCCCGACCTCATCGCCCGCATCCAGCGGGGTGAGATCCACCCCGGGAAGGTCTTCACTCAACGCATCCCCCTGGTTGATGCCGCCGAAGGCTACAAGGCAATGGATGAGCGCCGCGAGATCAAGGTCCTCCTCGAAGTGTGATCCCGGCCTTTCTCAAAAGCGCTGCGACCTCGGCTTTCCTGTTGCCGTGACCACAAGGTCATGCAATAGTTAAATAGTTCGTCGCGAAAGCGAGTCCTGAATGAACAAGAGGAGGCACCACATGGCCGACGATAACGGCGTTTTCGACAAGGTTGCCGGCAAGGTGAAAGAAACTGCTGGCAAGATCACCGGCGATTCCACAACCGAAGCTGACGGCAAGCTGCAACAGGCCGAAGGCAAGGCCAAGGAAATCCTCGACGATGTCAAGGGTGGAATTGAAGCCCTGGGCGATCGTGTCAAGGACGCCCTCGACAAGGACGACAAGTAATCACCTATCCGGTCAACGAGACCCGACGCGCAGAATCTTCCCTGATGCTCGGGTCAAACGGTGACAGTCGATCATTCGAGTCACCCGCATAACACCGGAACGTGACAACGTTGCACAAGGACCCGTATCCCCAAAGCCACAGGGATACGGGTCCTTTCCTGTGTCAGCCAACTACGCTGCACCATTGAGGGTAATGCTCATGAGGCGCGTCGATTAGCGGCGTGTCGTCGGTAAATTCTGAGGTCAATCCACGGGCGCCACGCAAGTGCACGCAAGTGTCTGAGCAAACGCAGACAGTCACTATGTCAGCGCAACGCGCGCGCCAAAGCCCGCCCTGTCACAGTGTCCGCCGCAGCCAAATCAACCGGTCGCCCCTCGAAAATCACGCGTCCGCCCTCGTCCCCAGCACCCGGCCCTAAGTCAATCACCCAATCGCACCGCGCAACAACAGACATATCATGCTCAATAACGATGACGGACCGCCCAGAATCAACAATTCGATCAACAAGAGACACCAGGACATCGACATCGGCGGCATGAAGTCCGGTTGTCGGCTCATCAAGGACAAGCACTCCTTCTCCTCCACGCAGATGCTGGGCGAGCTTCAACCGTTGACGTTCACCACCGGACAACGTGGACAATGACTGTCCGATGCCCACATACCCCAGACCAACAGACACAAGATCAGCGGCAATCGTCGCCGCCTTCACAACAGCAACATCCGGGCCAGACAGAAAGTCCACAGCCTCCATAGCCGTCATTTCCAACACATCGGCGATGGACTTGCCACCCAGGGTGTATTCGAGCACCTCATCGTTGAAACGTCGTCCCCCACATAGGTCACATTCAGTGGACACCGTCTCCATGAACCCCAGTTCAGTGACGATGACGCCAAGTCCCCTACACGCAGGACACGCTCCCTCGGAGTTGGCAGAAAATAACGCCGGTTTCACCCCGTGGGCCTTCGCAAAAGCCTGCCTGATCGGGTCAAGCATCCCCGTCCACGTTGCAACATGAGACCGGGACGACCCCTTAATCACTGACTGATCAACAACCTCAACTCCGCCGGCAACATCCGATGGCAAACAACCGGGAATCAACGACGACTTCCCCGATCCCGCCACACCCGTCACGGCAACAAGCATCCCGAGGGGAATGTCAACATCCACGTTGCGCAGGTTATGAGCGCACGCGCCGCGGATCTCCACATACCCGTGCGCGCACCTGAGTTGATCCTCAGATTTCACTACAGCCCCGCGTGTCATTTCCCTCCCCGTGGGTGAATCCACTCCGATGAGACCGCCGGGTTCGCCCTCGTAAATGACCTCACCGCCGTTGGGACCGGCACCCGGGCCCATATCAATCACACGGTCAGCAATGGCAATGGTCGCCGGATCGTGCTCAATGACGAGGACAGTGTTCCCGGCGTCCACAAGGTCACGCAGCAGCGTATTCATGCGGTGAACATCGTGGGGATGAAGACCGGTAGTCGGCTCGTCAAACACATAGGTCATGTCCGAGAGCGCAGAACCCAAATGACGCACCAAGCGGACTCTTTGGGATTCCCCACCGGACAGAGTGCCGGTTGACCGGTTGAGCGACAAATACCCCAAGCCAATCCGCACCATCGCACCGAGGGCGGCCCGAAGCCGAGCAATGAGCGGAGCGATCTCAGGAACGTCCAGCTCATTGACCCATTCGGCGAGGTGGCGCACTTCCATCGCGGAGGCATCAGCAATGGAGACCCCATTAATCAAGGAAGCGCGAGCCCCCTCGGTCAGGCGGGTGCCCTGACAGTCAGGACACGTGCGGAAAGTAGCGAGTTTCTCAACGAACACCCGCATATGCGGTTGCAGAGAATCCGTGTCCTTCGACAGGATCGACGCCCGGACTTTCGACACGAGCCCCTGGTAGGTGATATTGACATCCGCGATAACGACCTTGCGTGGCTCGGCATAGAGGAAAAGGTCGAGCTGTTTGGCGGTGAAATCTTTGATCGGAACATCTGCGGGGATCAGCCCCGATTCAGAGAACTGCCGGACCGCCCAGCCCCCAGCCTTGTATCCGGGAACGAGGATCGCTCCCTCGTTCAAAGACAGGTTCTCGTTGTAAAGGGCAGCGAGGTTGATATCGGAAACCTGACCGCGTCCCTCACAGGTCGGACACATCCCTCCGGTCACGTGGAAGGACTTGCGTGTTTTCACCTGGCGTCCGCCTTTGGTTTCAACGATCGCTCCCGCTCCTAAGACCGTGGGAACGTTGAAAGAGTAGGCTTTCGGGCCACCAATGTTCGGGGTGGCGCGGCGTGAGAACAGCACGCGAAGCATCGCGTCAATGTCGGTGGCTGTGCCCACCGTTGATCGAGGATTCGCCCCCATCGGTTCCTGGTCGACGGTGATCGTCGCGGTAATCCCTTCGAGGACGTCAACGTCTGGGCTGGGCGGGGTCTGAAGCAGCCCTTGAACAAAGGCGGAATGTGTTGCGTTGAATTGCCGCGTCGCTTCGGCGGCAATCGTGTCATGGATGAGCGAGGACTTCCCCGAGCCGGACAGTCCCGTCACCACGGTGAGCGCATGCTTGGGAATGTCAACGTTGACACCGCGGAGATTGTTTTCCCGTGCGCCGCGTACAGAAATCGTTCCGGCTACCGCCACGTCTGTTCCCTTCGATACCTTTTCAGAGGACGAGGACGAGCCCCCTCCGTCGCCTCCACCGTCACCGTTCTTTTCGATGGTGCGTTATTCAACGTTATTCGCTGTTGATCTATAGACCCGAGGCTAGATCCTCAACGTGTTGCGTAGTTCTTTTCAAGCCACATCATTGCATCTGCCAAGTTCGTGAACGAAGCGTCAATCTGATCCGTGTTGGAATAGCAGACCTGTATCTCGATCCGAACGAATTCCATTTCATCGGGCTTCGTCTCCTGCATTTCCATCGCAGAAAGTAAGGCCAGCGCCTCCGGAACACTCGATACCGTCTGGCCTTTTCCATGCAACGACAAAATGAACACACTCTGCACCTTGCGAGAAAGATGGGCGCGAATTTTGTCGAGGTATTCTTCTAACTGGGCGGATGCCTTCTCGCGGAGGGCCGCGACGACCCGCTGTTGGCCTTCTTCCCCAAGGGAGTTCCACCGAGCGATCTGGCGACGCATATGCTCGGTGTCGGTATCCTCCTCGAAGTACACGTCGACCCCTTCCGTTCCAAAGGCGTCGACGATCGTTGATAGAGGCAGATGCAGGACGTTGATTGCTTGAGACTCCATATGGGTGATGCCACCCTGAGTCCATTCCCCAGCGACGAGGGCGCCGAGAAATGGACGATTATCGACGTATGTTCGACGCAGCGGCACAAGCGCGTTCGCGATCTCACCAGCTTTATTTACAGAATGTTTGGTATAGCGACGCCACGCACTCTCGATGAACGCTACCGGGGTCCCAATCGTTTCCTGTGACCCACCTCGTTCAAGGACGAAGTCAAGGTTGTGCTTGTTGTCGTGGTCATCAACCCAGGTGACGAACTTTCCCTTGCGAGCAGGTTGTCGCAGACCCTGTCGGTCGATATACACACCGAATTCATGCGCGAGAGGGAGGAGCATGTCGTAGAAGGCCTCCTCCATCGCGTAACCGATGATCTGGCCAAGTTTGTGAGACGGTGAATCAGCCATCGTTTAGCCCTCGATCCATAGATAGCCCTCGTGCAGCGGGTGGGTGTGCTTCCTGTTCTTCCATTTGGTGTTCCGGTCACGAACTTTTGAGAACGCCCACGACGAGAAGCCCGCTGCGACAGCAAGTTCACCCAGCCAGCGCTCAACTGGGGCATGCACGCCATATGGCGCCGAGTCTCCTACCACGTAGCACACCTTGGCTCCGGGAACCGTCTTCCGTCGCAGTGCGTGGAATACCTTGGCGTTGTCGAAGAAGTAGCCAGCCAGCATGGTGTGGTAGGCCTTGTGACCTCCCCTGGTCTTGCGCACCTCGGCGAGTTCGTCATAGACAGGCATGAACTCCTCGATAATCGGGTCCATGAGCGGGGACTCCAAGGCTTCGTCGGCATTCCAAGAACCGATGTTCTGGGTTGCCGATCTCAAGAGCACATCGCGCAAAGGTCGCAGATCAGACCATCCCTGGATTTCCCCCAGAACAACCTGTTCAAGCCGTAAAGCATCCGCGTAGTCGTAGTTGTTGGCATAGGGTGGTGAGGTGATTACCGCGTCAGCCCACGCATCGGGCACACCGTCAAGGGTCCGAGCGTCGGCGGTGAGCACGTGAGCATCAGAAGGAGCGTCACCCAGCAGGAAACGGCGTGTTTCCATGTCAGTAGCGAAAGTCTCGCCAGCAGCCGCAAAAGCTGACACCGGTTCAGCGACACGACTTTTTGTCTTGTTCGGCAACACGTACTGCCACTGCGCTGTACCAGCTGGGGAACATGCGCGAATGATCGAGACGAAAGCCAGCCACGCGAGTTCCGAGGAAGGTTCACCAAAGGGCAAGGCAGTGACTGCGTCGCGCACGCGCAGCAGGTTCTCCAGCGACTTAAGGTCAGGGAAGCATTTCGCCACCAGTGGCGAAGCTGGAACATCTACGGGATGTTTTTGTTCGACAACATTGAGCACTCTCCTAACCACAGCGCGCAAATCATCGGGGTTAGCACTCCACGCGAGCTTGGCACGAGCGATGCGGGCAACTGTCGGGTGCACCTCGGTTGCATAGGACGACATACCCGACTCCTGCGCGGCCAGACACGTGGTGCCGGACCCTCCGAATGGGTCAAGTACACGCGTCGTGCCCCAGTAACGCATGAGCTTGCCCGCCCATTCTGAAGAGTATCCGGCGCTGTATCGGTACCAGCGATGCACCGGCAATTTCATGTTGTCAGCGAACGTCGTTGTATTCCCAGACGTCCACGAAGGGCTGAGAAGATACGCGTGCGTGGCTAAGGCGAACGGCGGTGCAGCGTTCACTGTGTTCCGCCAGCTGCACGTTCCGTTCGTGACTCCACGACCTTGAGGGCTTGCCGGTAGAGCGCATACTTCACGCGTTTAATTGGAAGCTCCCACGTTCCGACTGTGCTCACGCGCTCCCCACCAAAGCCGAGCTTGAACCGGGTGAAGCCCTGCCAGGGGTGGTCCTCGGGGGCGTCCTCGGGAGCAGCACCGAAGAAGTCGAAAATCTCATGACCGCTGGTGCGCGCAGCTCTCAGGGCGTACATCGCCAGCCCGTTGGACGGCGAAATTTTCCGATATTCACTGAGATTCCCAGCGTGCGCGTAGGACATCACATGACCATCAGAGAAGAAAATGATCGACGCGATCGGCTTGCCGTCAAGCTCGGCAAGGAACATTCCTGCCGCGTGGCTGGGGAAAAGTGCGCGCGCCATGTCCCGGTAGTAGTCGTCATCGTGAGGGTGCATTCCCGTACGGTCCGACACGTCGTGGATCGTCTCAAGGAAATGTTCAACATCCTCAACCTCAAAAGACTGGCGGTATTCCACGCCGGCGCGCTCACATTTGCGCACCAAACGACGAACCATGCTTTTCGCGCCGGCCATGAGATCGTCGTTTCCATTGGAAGGAACCTGAGCCTCGTTATCTTCATTGACGAGGACGGGGCGCACGTCGTTCATCACCGTATACGGCGGTTGAATGTCTTTGTGTGAACGAACGAATCCCATGCTTTCAAGGAGCTGTGCGGAGACATCATGGCGTGGTTCAACGCGGATATAGTCCAGGTGATGCTCTTTGGCCTGCTTGGACGCATCATCAATGGCGGCGCGGAAAGCATCGACGCTGGAGTAGGTTGGGCCGTAAGGAAGGTAGAGCCGCTTATTCATGCGGGAACTTTCGATCAGACCAAGATAGCTCCAGCCGTCACCACTGGCGCGCAGGGTTTCCACGCCGCGTGCGCGTTGGAAATGTTCCCACTGCTCGGACTGGAGGAAATGCTGCCGCCCGAGGAAGTCATCTGTCACCTGGGCGCGGTCGTGATCCTGTGTCATTGTGACGTCCTTCGTTTGTCTCAGGGGAACTAGTGTCTGCGCTCCACGTGCCCCATCGGGCCACGGAATCTGATTACCGAATTAGCCTAGTCTGCTTTACCGGCTCCGACCACCGCGTGACACACGCTCGTGAGGGCGCGGTCCGGCTACCTCAATAACGTAGCCCGGCTACCTCAATAACAGGGATGCAGGCGAAGATCCCTCGTTGCATGAGAAATCCCCGGAGCACAAATCAGGCCCCGGGGATCCATCCGGGTGGCTGACGGGACTCGAACCCGCGACGTCCTGGACCACAACCAGGTGCTCTACCAACTGAACTACAGCCACCATCGTTGCCGGATGACAACGAAGAAGAGCCTACCATCTTCACGTCGTCAGGCGGAAATCGCACGACCCCTGACAGGCGTGGCATGAAACACGCTGCCGCGTGGAAATACGGGAAGAATCTTCCCCTCACGTGGAGCAGTTCTCACAGGTGAAAGCTC
The DNA here is from genome assembly GCF_011038885.2 of Schaalia sp. ZJ405. Taxonomy (NCBI): domain Bacteria; kingdom Bacillati; phylum Actinomycetota; class Actinomycetes; order Actinomycetales; family Actinomycetaceae; genus Schaalia; species Schaalia zhouxuedongae. Next base: position 1,539,095 of record NZ_CP064952.1, read on the forward strand.
CCCCTCGTCAAGCACGGCCCGGATCATCCCCACCCCATCGCGTGAAGCCGAGCATCGTCAATGCCGAAATAATGGGCGATCTCATGAACAACGGTGATCGCCACTTCCTCGGCCACCTCCTCAGGGGTTTCACAGATCGCCAGCGTTGGATTCATGAAAATAAAGATCCGGTCGGGAAGCACCCCGGCATAGTCTGCGCGTTCAGTGACGGCAACGCCGTCGTAAAGTCCCAGCAGGTCCGGGCGCATTCCCTCCAGCGGCTCCTCTTCAACGAAGATCGCCACGTTGTCAAGCATGTCAAGCAATTCGTTGGGAATCTGATCGAGGGCGTGGTCAACGAGCTCCTCGAACTCGTCACGACTCATCTGAACAGACACAGTTTCAGCTCCTCAACGCGCTTTAGACGCTCAACGACCAGCGCACGAGACCTCGCACAACGCCCTCACTGAAGAGACAGCGAGATCACCAGTGGGCGCGCACCGAAATCGCGTCGGCAAAGTTCTCCAGCGCCCCTGGAACGGCACCGAGGTAAAGGTCGGCATCCACCAGTGAAATTTCCATGACCAGGAAAGATCCGTTGCCGTCGGGCACAACGTCAACTCGGTTAAAGAGCAGCTGCTCGTCACGCCCCAAACGCGAACGAATGTACCGGTGAAGAATCGGACGGATTTCCTCACCCCACTGCCAGGCAACGGTATCGGCTGACTGAGCCGTGATGACGGCGCTCTGAACCGTGGGATCTGTGACCGATGACGGGTCCAACGCGGCACGCTTCTCAACGGCGTGTGACACAACGCCGTTGAAGAACACCAGTGACGTTTCACCGTGCGTATCGACCTCTTCCACATAGCGCTGGATCATCACGGAACGTCCCGACGCGAGCAGGTCCTGCGTCTGTTTGAGCGCGGCCTGACGCTGCGGAGTTGACACGGTCGTGTACCGACCGATGTCACGCACACCCGAAGACACTGCGGGTTTAATAATGAACTCACCGGCAGCTGGGAAACGCGTGTGAATCTGATGCTTCGTCAGGTTCTGTGTGTGTTCCAACCAGCTCGTGCGAATCGTTGGCATCCCCAGATCCGCTAAGTCCTGCAGATAGTGCTTATCGGTGTTCCAATCCAGAACATCTTTGTGGTTGAGGATGCGCGGGACGCTGCGAGTCCACGCGAGGAAAGCCTCCCGATCCGCCGCATAGTCCACGACGGAGCGAACAACCACCATTCCCGCGTCATTCCAGTCCACATCCGGGTCATTCCACACCTTGATCGCCGGGTCGCACCCCCGTTCGGCGAGGGCGTCAAGGAGACCTTCTTCCCCTTGAAAAAGATTCGGCATGGACGAACAGGTCACCAGCGTGACTTTGGCTGTGGAACTCATAGAGTAACGATACCGCCATTGACGGATTCACGGGACCGGCACGTGTGGGTACCGATGCTGTCGAGAGGGACTTTTACGGCTATATCACCTTCACAGGACAGTGAACTTAACGCAGACCCTTCGGACGCGCGAGTGCTTCATCGAGGAGTTCACTCAGCAGCGTCGGATAGTCCACGCCTGCAACGGCCCACATCTGCGGATACATCGAGATCGGCGTGAATCCCGGCATCGTGTTGACCTCGTTGATGATGACGTCACCGGATTCGTCGTTGTAGAAGAAATCCACGCGCGCCAAACCTTCACATTCAAGAGCCTCGAAAGCCTCCAACGCCAGTCGGCGAATGCGTTCTTCCGCTTCGGCGGGCAAATTCGCTGGGCAGAGCAACCCCACAGCTTCGGCGTCGACGTATTTGAGTTCGTAGTCGTAGAACTCGCCCTCGGGAACGGTAATCTCCCCCAGCGGTGCCGTTGCTTCACGCCACGTTGGGCGTTCATTTCCTGGACGACCTGCAAGGACACCACATTCGATCTCACGGCCAACGATTCCGGCCTCGACAATGACACGGGGATCGTGATTCTGCGCTTCCTTGATCGCGGTGGGAAGTTCCTCAGCGGAATCGACCTTCGTGATGCCGATGGACGATCCGGCGCGACACGGCTTGACGAAAACAGGAAATCCTAGCGACTCAAGCCGTAAGAGCACACGATCCGCTTCGGTTTCCCACTGACGCCTCGTGACAAGCTCCCACCGGCCCACGTTGATTCCCGCGGAGGCAAGCACCGTCTTCGTCAGGTGCTTATCCATCGAGATTGCCGAGGACGTCACTCCGCACCCCACGTATGCAACGTTTGCCATCTCGAAGAGCCCCTGGATGGTTCCATCTTCTCCGTAGGGTCCGTGAAGCAGAGGAAGCACGACATCTACACGTCCAAGATCGTCGACGCTCACCACACGCGCCTGGGAATCGGCGGGATCCCGATCATAGGTCAACTCCACGAGGGAACCCGCCCCGGGGGTGAGCGCTACGCGAGTCGTTCCGGCATGGATGTGCTGGCCGTGACCGTCACGGAACTCAAAAAGCGTTGGATCGTCATCAACTCGCACCCACTCGCCGTCCTCGGTAATTCCCAGAGGAAGAACATCCCAGCGGGTTCTGTCGATTGCCCTGAGAATCCCTGCGGCCGTTGCACACGAAATCACGTGTTCACTGGAGCGTCCGCCGAAAACAATGAGGACGCGAGGTCGGATCGTGTCAGTCATGAGTATCAGACTAGACCAGTTCGATTTTCCATCCATCCATCTTCTGAGGTCGGGAGAGCAACATCTCCCCCATCTGCTCAATCGTTGCACCGTCATGCACAACCGACGCAACGCACTGTGAGATCGGCATGTCAACACCAAGGGACTCTGCAACCGTGAGAATAGGAACGGCCGTGCGCACCCCCTCGACAACACCCGCAGAGGCTTCGAGTGCTTCCTCCAGGCTCATTCCCGTGCCCAGTCGGTACCCCAGAGAGTAGTTGCGTGAGAGTCGTGACGAACACGTTGCCATGAGGTCACCGATCCCTGCCAGGCCCGCGAATGTCCCCGGGTCTGCGCCCAGTGCCGTCCCCAGCCGCGTCATCTCCGCAAGCCCTCGGGTAATGAGTGTTGCCCGCGTGTTCAGCCCCAACCCCAGACCTTCGGCAGCACCAATGGCCACGGCAATCACGTTTTTCGCTGCACCCGCGATTTCGGCGCCGATCACATCGGTGGTCACGTACGGCCTGAAGTATGAGTTATGGCAGGCGTGAGCAACCTCCACAGCAAGAGCCATATGTGACGAGGCCACAACGGTTGCCGTGGGTTGATGCTCAGCGATTTCACGCGACAGGTTCGGACCCGACAGCACGGCAATTCTCTCCGGCGGTAATTGCCCGGCCTCGGCAATGATCTCATCGACGCGCAAACCCGAATCGAGCTCTAAACCCTTCGCCAGTGACAAGATATTTGCCTCCGGTTCAATGAGATCACGCGCCTGGGTAAGTGTCTGGCGAACCGCGGCAACAGGAACCGCAACAACGACCAGCTGGCATCCGGCAACCGCCTGAGCCATGTCGGCTGTTGCTCGAATCGATGATGACAGTGGAATCCCCGGGAGGTGACGGGTATTTTCACCACGACAGATCTGGTCAACGATCTGCGCGTTTCGCCCCCACATCGACACATCTAAGCCTGCGTCGGCAAGGACCTGTGCGAACGTTGTCCCCCAAGCTCCTGTCCCCAGGACTGCGGCGGACTGGATCGTGTCAGCGTTGCTCATGGCTGGGAGCCTACTAGGATGGGAGAGTCCGTTACGTGATTGGAGTTCGATATGTCCGCCTCCCGCAATTTTTTCCAGAGCCGCTTGCACTTATCGTCAGCGCTTGCGTTCACTGCGCTCACCGCGTCTCTGGCGTTAGCAGGCTGCTCCTCCCCACACGCGCAGACTCCGTCAGCTTCACCAGCCCCTCAGTCGTCCTCCTCGGACATGACCGCACCCCAGTCGGATGCGGCAGACTCATCGCAGAGCGCCCACGAATCCCCGGAGACCAAAGAGGAATCATCGCTGGCTTCCCCCATCAACGGCAACGCCTGGGGTTCGTCATTTACTGCCACAGAACCCACGTACGTTGATGGCTCCCAGTTAGTGTTCCATGACATGCGTGTGGGTGAGCACACGTCGTTCTACCGCGTTGTCATCGAATTTTCCGGTGAAGGTACCCCCGGGGTCCGTCAGTCCTGGTCGCAGCAGCCCGTGGAACAGGGACGAGGACGAGCGCTGCCTGTCGCTGGCACTTCCTGGCTGGATCTGAACATTTCAGGGACTTCCATGCCGATCACCCCCGAGCTTGAAAAGCAGTACTACGCGGGCCCACGCAACGTCACCGTTGGACCGTTGGATGTGCGAGAAGATGGAACCTTCGAGGATCAAACGCACGTTGTCATCGGTATGGATTCTTCCCGCGATTTCCAGATCGGATTCCTCTCCAATCCGACGCGCGTCGTCATTGACGTGAAGAAGTAGGAGGCACCTGGGCGAAGAAAGTCCCGGTCCCTGCGGCACGGTGTAGGGCGGATCGCTGGCTCCTCAAGCTGCGCTCAAAAGCCCGAGTTTCTTAGGCGCGTTGGCCTTTCTTGGCTTTCTTTGCTTTCTTGGCTTTCTTTGCCCTCATTGCCTGCTCGTATGTCCACCACGGACCCGCCTGAGTCTGAGGCTCCCACATGTGTTCCGGGGCCTGCTCACCGCGCAGCTGGGCGACGCCGCGCATGACCGCCTCCTGCAACCTCCTCGTTGCCTCTGCGACGGCAGCGCGGTCACCGGAGCCCTCGGGGGAATACAGGTCACTGAGGTCGATCGGAGGAAGAAATAAAAAGCGCACTTTCCTTCCCCATCTCAGATCAAGTTTCATTTCGTATTGCGGCAGAATCTCCTGCGCACCCCACTGCGCGGCAACGACAACCGGTACGCGCGTGTCAAGGGCGAGGCGAGCCGCTCCCGTCTTAAATTCCATTGGCCACAGTCGAGGATCACGCGTCAGTGTTCCTTCGGGATAGATCCCCACAACCTCACCGCTGGTGAGCGCCTGACGAGTCGGTTCAAGGGCAGCCGCCGGAGCGACCTCCCGATCCACGGGAATTAAACCCATTCCCTTGAAAATCCACCCGAAGAACGGCACAGAAAACATTGACTTCTTCGCCATGAAACGCACCGCCGTATCACGCTTCATGAAATACCAGCACAGGCATAGCGGATCGACCTCCGAGAGGTGATTCGACACCAGGAGAAAGCCCCCATCGGTGGGGAGATTCTCTTCGCCTGTCGTCTCATAGGTGATCCACGGCGACATGATCGGCGTGAGGACCGCACGGGAGAAACGATAAAAACCTGTTACTGGGCTCATGGAAAATCATGCTAGTCGGATGTTTCCGTCAGCGGATCCCTCACTCCCCATGCGGACGCGACGGCTCGATTCTTCCGTTCTGGTTACAGCCCTCATGCCAGACGAGGACGTCGATGCACCAATCCCCCGGCTCCCACACCTGATTGTGTGGCCCGGTTAGACGAGGACGTCAACGACGTGCGGCGCGGCTTCTACAGTAAAAGGTGCGGTCGCTACTCTGTCACCGTCAGCCATTGCGACGATTCCGTGGGCTTCAAGGAATTCCACGTGAGAGACTCGCGTGACCGTGAGGATGGACTCGTCAACACCTGTCCGGACAGCAACGGCTTTCGCAAGATAGGGAATGGCCCTGCTCAGCGGCATATCTCCCACGTGACACAGCTCGATGTGACCATCATGCGGATCTGAGTCGGCCGTCAAACGCACTCCGCCGCCAAAACACCCCGAATTCGACACGGACGCGATCCACCCGGATAGATCACGTTGCACACCGTCAACGCGGGCACGAATCCGGGTTGGCTTGTAGGAGCGAAGCGCAGAAAAAGCCCCGTAGCCGTACGCCAGAGGACCGGCGTTAATCGAAGACTCATTCGCAATGAGGTTCGCCGTTGCGTCGAGGCCGAGGGAGACGATCCCCAGAACAAGCTGCGACTCTCCGTTTCCATCATCGACCCACATGCCATCGAGGGGTCGGATACGCGCATGGAAGTCGCCGGCCTCGTCCTCGTCAATGATGACGCCGAAGGGCGCGAGGGAGCGGGCACGAGCCAACGGATCAACCCCGATACCTAGCGAGCGGCACAGGTCGTTGCCCCGCCCACCGGGAATCGGAACGAACAGTTTCCCCGAATCGTGGCAGCCTCGCGCAACCGCAGCAAGGTAGCCGTCACCACCAATCGCAGCGACAACGTTTTCGCGGACATGCGCCGCAATGGACCGTGGATCCTCGCTGACGGTTGTCACCGTTGCGGCAACTTTCCACCCGCCCGTATTGAGAATCCGTGCGACCTGCGGAGCGACCTTGACTGAGCGCCCCGCCGCCGACATGGAGGAAACAAGAATGTGGAGCGAACGACGAGAAGGCATCGCGGGTACCTGAGCGCTAGATGGTGAAGTCACTGATCAACGTACTTTACTCGTGCATCCAATTGATGCAGTTTCCTGGTGAAGTGCTCGTATCCCCGAGAAATCACGTCAATCCCGGACACCTTCGACGTACCCGACGCAGCGAGCGCAGCAATGAGGTGAGAGAAACCGCCACGCAGATCGGGGACGGTGATGTCCGCGGCTTCAAGAGGAGTCGGACCCGAAATGACGGCCGAGTGGAAGAAGTTGCGTTGACCGAAACGGCACGGCGTCCCGCCGAGACACTCGCGATACACCTGGATGTTTGCACCCATTTGACGCAGCGCCTGAGTGAAACCAAAGCGATTCTCGTACACCGTTTCGTGAACGATCGACAGGCCCTGCGCCTGAGTCAACGCGATGACGAGGGGCTGCTGCCAGTCCGTCATAAATCCAGGGTGGACGGCGGTTTCCAAGGCGATTGATTTCAGTTGCCCGCCCGGGTGATAGAAGCGAATTCCCTCGGCATCAATGTCGAAGGCTCCGCCGACTTTGCGGTATGTGTTGAGGAAGGTCGTCATGTCGGGCTGGTGTGCGCCCAAGACGTAAATGTCTCCCCTGGTTGCCAGTGCCGCCGCACCCCAGGAGGCCGCTTCGATACGATCAGGAAGCGCCACATGATTGAAACCTGAAAGTTTTTCCACGCCTTCGATCCGGATTGTCCGGTCGGTGTCCACGGAAATGATCGCCCCCATTTTCTGGAGAACATTGATCAGATCCATAATTTCCGGTTCAATCGCAGCCCCGGACAAAATCGTGATTCCATCGGCACGAACAGCGGTGAGAAGAGTTTGCTCGGTTGCACCAACCGACGGGAACGGAAGCTCAATGACGGCACCGCGAAGACCCTCCGCCGGCTTCGTGATGTGAATACCGTCGGGTCTCTTATCAACAACGGCACCGAAGTTCCGCAGTGTTTCCAAGTGGAAATCAATCGGACGCCCGCCGATGTTGCAGCCGCCGAGTTCGGGAATAAACGCCTCACCTAGCTGATGAAGCAACGGTCCGCAGAAAAGAATCGGAATACGTGAGGCCCCGCCCAGGGAATCAATGTCAGAGCGTGAAGCAACCTTGACGTTACGCGGATCCAAGGTCATCGTTCCGCGGTTCTGGTCGAAGTCGATGACGACTCCGTGGAGGTCAAGCAGATCCGACACCACGTCGACATCGCGGATCAGCGGAACATTCCCCAACTTCGACGGGGAATCACCCAGCAGCGAAGCAACCATTGCTTTGGGAACAAAGTTCTTCGCACCACGCACGGTGATTGAACCATGAAGGGGATGTCCCCCCTCAACTTGTAGCACGGAATTCATTGTTGTCGGGCTCCCAGTTGCATCGCTACCACTGACCTAGATTGCCCACTCTAAAACAGGAATGACCTGCCGGGCGTATGAAGCTCCGTCTATTCCCCCACATCACGTGGGGGCGCCACGGCAAACCTAGGCGCGAGGACGCGCTGGCTCAATGTGTTCCTTCGGCAAAGTCTTCGCCGGCAAGGTTCGCGGCTTAAAGGACGGGCGATTTTCCTCATAGTCACTGATGGCATCGCTCTCGCGCAGCGTCAACGCAATGTCGTCAAGTCCCTCCATGAGGCACCAACGCACGTAGTCATCAATCTGGAAAGTGCACTGAACCGGTCCGGCTTTCACCGTGCGTTCCTCAAGCGAAACCGTGACTTCTGTGCCCGGTTCGGATTCAAGAACTTTCCACAGGGATTCGCAGTCTTCCTGCGAGATCACGCCGGCAACCAGTCCCTGTTTTCCGGCGTTTCCTCGGAAAATATCGGCGAACTTCGGCGCTAAGACAACCTTGAAGCCATAGTCTTTAAGAGCCCACACCGCGTGTTCACGCGACGAACCCGTACCGAAATCCGGGCCCGCCACCAGAACCGAACCCGAGGCATACGATGCCTGGTTGAGAACAAAGCTCGGGTCGCTCCGCCAGGCAGCAAAGAGGGCATCATCGAATCCCGTGCGGGTGATCCGCTTGAGATACACCGCAGGGATGATCTGATCAGTGTCAACGTTTGAGCGACGCAGTGGAACGCCAATTCCCGTGTGAGTCGTGAACTTCTCCATGACAAATAACTCTTTTCCGATTGTTTTGATGCGGCACGAATGATGCGTGAGAGCAGATTGCCGAGGACGACCCGGGCCCGCACACGTCAATAAGGAGGCGGCGTGGGCTCGTCCTCGTCCCCTGATATTTCCTTAGAGGTCAGCGGGACTCGACAGGGTTCCTCGAACGGCGGTTGCAGCGGCGACCAGCGGAGACACGAGGTGAGTGCGTCCCCCCTTGCCCTGACGCCCCTCAAAGTTCCGGTTCGAGGTCGAGGCCGAGCGCTCCCCCGGAGCCAATTTGTCCGGATTCATTGCCAGACACATCGAGCAGCCCGCGTTGCGCCACTCAGCACCGAAGTCCTTGAAAATTTGGTCGAGGCCCTCCGCCTCGGCCTGAAGACGGACACGGGCAGAACCTGGGACAACGAGCATCCGCACTCCCTCGGCCTTGTGACGACCCTGAACAACCGCAGCGGCAGCGCGCAGATCCTCAATGCGACCGTTCGTGCACGACCCCAGGAAAACGGTGTCAACCTTGATGTCACGCATCTTCGTGCCAGCTTCGAGCCCCATGTATTCGAGGGCTTTCTCCGCGGCTGCACGCTTCGTGTCATCTCCGAAATCTTCAGGATTCGGAACCGTCGCGGACAAAGGCACGCCCTGCCCGGGGTTGGTTCCCCAGGTGACGAAAGGTTCGATATCGGCAGCTTCGAGAATCACTTCGTTGTCGAACACAGCATCATCGTCGGAACGCAGCGTTTTCCAATACTCCACGGCACGGTCCCAGTCCTCGCCCTCGGGGGCATGCGGACGACCCTTGATGTAGTCAAATGTTGTTTCGTCAGGGGCAACCATCCCCGCGCGGGCACCCGCTTCGATCGACATGTTGCAGATCGTCATCCGCCCTTCCATCGACAGCTCACGGATAGCCTGCCCACGATATTCGAGGACGTATCCCTGTCCACCGCCCGTACCGATCTTCGCGATCACCGCAAGGATGATGTCCTTCGCCGTTGAACCCGCAGGCAGAGAACCGTTGACCGTGACCGCCATCGTCTTAAATGGCGCAAGAGGAAGAGTCTGGGTGGCCAGTACGTGTTCGACCTGGCTTGTGCCAATTCCGAACGCAAGAGCACCGAACGCGCCGTGAGTCGACGTATGGGAGTCACCGCACACGATCGTCATTCCCGGCTGAGTCAACCCCAACTGAGGGCCAACAACGTGAACGATTCCCTGGTCAGCGTCACCAAGCGAATGGATGCGCACGCCGAATTCTTCGGCGTTCTTGCGCAGCGTCTGAATTTGGAGTCGGCTGGTTTCGTCCGCGATCGGCAGATCAATGTCGAGGGTGGGCGTGTTGTGATCCTCGGTGGCCAGCGTCAAGTCCGGGCGACGTACCTTGCGTCCAGCCAGGCGGAGGCCCTCGAATGCCTGCGGGCTTGTGACTTCGTGGACGAGGTGGAGGTCAATGTAGAGGAGGTCCGGAGCGCCACCTTTCCCCTTTGTGACAATGTGGTCGCGCCACACCTTCTCGGCCAGCGTGCCGGTCATGGTTTCTCCTTAACTTTTCAGCCGCTCGTTATTCCTACTATTGGATGATGTGGTGTGCGTCATCTTCGCGGGCGAAGTTGCGGTCTTCGTCGAATACGGCCGCGGCAATGTGACGCAGTCGTTGATGATCTGCATCTTTCCCCAGGGATGTCACCACGCATCCATCAAATACGCAATTCAACGAAGGTTGAGCAACTTCCCCTGTGAGCGGCCAAGAAGATTGAGACGCACCGTCTCACCCATTGACTCATTCATATTCGACCTGTTTCACCATGCGAAGACTTGCTATCTCATAGGCTGAGATGCACAATATGTTCATGGATGAGTCGACATCAAGTGGAGTCGGAGTTCTCGACAAGGCCGCATTGGTGCTCAGCGCCCTCGAAGCCGGCCCAGCCACCCTCGCCCAGCTCGTGTCCTCAACTGGTCTTGCGCGCCCAACAGCCCACCGTCTTGCCGTTGCACTTGAATATCACCGCATGGTGACCCGTGATATGCAGGGCCGCTTCGTCCTCGGACCCCGCCTTCAAGAGCTGTCATCAGCCGCTGGCGAAGATCGGCTTCTGGCCGCATCCATGCCGGTCCTCCAAGCTCTGCGCGACCACACGAAAGAGTCCTCTCAGCTATTCCGCCGCCAAGGCGACTACCGAGTCTGCGTCTCCGCCTCGGAACGTGAAATGGGACTCAGAGACTCCATCCCCGTTGGGGCAGCGCTGTCAATGAGCGCGGGCTCAGCCGCCCAAGTTCTTCTGGCCTGGGAAGAGCCTGACCGTCTCCATCGCGGACTCTACGGTGCATCTTTCAACGCCACCACCCTGTCGCAGGTCCGTCGCCGCGGATGGGCTCAATCCGTTGGGGAACGCGAACCCGGTGTTGCCTCCGTATCTGCCCCCGTGCGCGGCCCCTCCGGACGTGTCCTTGCCGCCCTGTCAATTTCAGGTCCGATTGAGCGCATGGGGCGACAGCCTGGACGCCAACACGGGCCTTCCGTCGTCGCAGCGGCTAACCGGCTCTCCGACTTCCTCCGCAGCGTCGACGACGTTGAAAACTAAGGATCCGCGATTCGCCACTGTCGCATCACTCGCTGATCACCTAGGGTTGAATCATGGATTCATCAGCCAAAACGGTGCCCGATCACCAAGATATGACGCGCCAGTCTTCCACGTCTTTCACCGGGCGCGGCTCAACACGCTACCCAGCACCCGATGTGGCCCGCGGAGCTATGCTCATGCTCATCGCGGTGGCAAACGTTCCGTTCTGGTTGAAGCTGTTCCCCAACACTCCGGAATCAACCACTGTTGATCAGTGGTGGGTCTTTCTGCGAGCACTCCTCATTGACCATCGCATCTACCCGCTCTTCTCCCTCCTGTTCGGTTTCGGCCTGATGTTCATGCTCAGGCGACGCACTGACGCTCACGTGTCCAAGCGGACCGAAGAACTCGACCGCAACGCCCCGGGGATGACACCGGAAGCACGCGCCTCGTGGATCGCTGGTTTCACGAGCGAAGCTATGGATGATTCACGCAAACTCATTCGCCGGCGCGGCTGGTGGATGCTGCTTTTTGGCCTGGTTCACAGCCTCATTTTCTTCGGAGACATCATCGGCACCTACGGTCTGGTCGCCGCGATATTCGCCGGTACCATCGTTCAGCGCCGATGGCGCCTCATGACGGGAGTAAGCATCGGCATCGTCCTCGTCTCCTGTGCGCTCTTTATCAGCCAGGAATTTGCGGTCAGCGCTCTAGGGAAATCCGTCGACAACCTCAATACACTCACGTCGCTATCCTGGATGATCTCCCCCTGGTTCCCACTATTGAGCGTCGGCATGTGGGTGATCGGCACGCTTTCAACGCTCGCGTTTTCAATGGTGATCCCAGCGGTCTTCATTGGCGTCAAAGTCGGTGAAACAACGCTACTGACGCACCCGGAGAATCACCGGCGTTTCCTCTTCAGCGCAGCGGTCGGCGGATTGACCCTGGGAATGCTCGGCGGGCTCCCCCACGCACTCACAGAAGCCGGGTTCCTCTCAGCTGAGCCGTTCATTGGGGCAATGTTCCTTCACGAATTCTCCGGGATCGCCGGGGCGATCGGATGGCTTGCACTTTTCGCGTTACTGGCAGGTCCGGCCTCGCGCGCACTGTCTGGATGGCGCCAAGCGCTCAGCGCCGTGGGACGTCGCTCGATGACCGCATATGTTGGCCAAACAGTATGCTTCGCCGTGATTTTCGCGATCGCGGGAGCTGCGGGCGCACGCGGCATCAGTCAGGTAGTGGGCGCGGTCATCGGTGTGTCCGTGTGGGTCCTCATTCTTCTGGCGTGCGTCGTTATGGATGGACGAGGACGACGCCGCGGCCCACTTGAGGTTCTTCTTCGGTCGGCGGTGGCACGATCGGCCTCGGCCACTGTGTTACCACCGATTCCACGCACGGTGAGTTCCCAGGAATCGGAAGAGGGCAGCAGCATTCCTTCCCTGTAGTTGATGTCCTGTGCTGGCTCGGCTGAACATGTCGGGTCGAGGCGGCAACGAGCATCACAGGCCTCACAATCACATGCATGACGGAGCCCCGCATCTTCACCGATGCGGGGCTCCTGATGGCTTCCCCAAGACCGCGTGGCCTCACAACTCAACTGTCGCGACGAATGCCGTCACACGCTCCTCTTGAGTTCACGCACACCCAACCGATTACCGCAGCGCGCGATTAACCGCCGAGATCACAGCCTTGTAGGACGCAGATGTAATCGATGAGTCGATTCCCACGCCCCAGACGATCTTCCCTTCAATCGCAGCCTCAACATATGCTGCCGCCTTCGCCTCACGTCCCTGGCTCATCGCGTGCTCTGAGTAGTCCAGCACCCGCACGTCGATGTCGAACTCATGGAGAGCGACAACAAAGGCGTCAAGTGGGCCGGAGCCGTGAGAGTGGATACTCACGTCTTGGCCAGAGTCAGTGATCACGGCGTCAAGTTCCACTTCACCCGATGTCTGCGTTGACACCCGAGACGATCCCAGAGCAAAGCGTCCCCACGCCGGCAGATCCGCTACCAAATCGTTGGGCAGATACTCATCAGCGAAGATTTTCCACAGCAGATCCGCGTTGATTTCTCCGCCATAGGTGTCCGTGTGACGCTGAACGATCCGTGAAAATTCTACTTGGAGGCGGCGAGGCAACTCAAGGTTATGCGACGTTGACATCAGGTAGGCAACCCCGCCCTTGCCGGACTGAGAATTCACGCGGACCACAGCTTCGTAGGATCGGCCCACGTCGTGCGGATCAATTGGCAGGTAGGGCAATTCCCAGATGACCGCGTCCTCGTTCCCCCCTGCGGCGGCAACGCGTTTCTTGCGGGCAGAGAATCCCTTCTTAATGGCATCCTGATGGGAACCGGAGAACGACGTGTAGACGAGGTCACCAACGTAGGGTGCCCGAGGTGATGTCTCCATGTTCGTGCAGTATTCAACCGTCCGACGGATGTCGTCCACGTTGGAAAAGTCGATGCCCGGATCAATTCCCTGGCTAAAGAGGTTCAGCCCCAAGGTGACGAGGTCGACGTTGCCGGTCCTCTCCCCCTGGCCCAACAGACACCCCTCGACACGATCAGCACCCGCAAGGATCGCCAATTCAGCAGAGGCCACACCCGTGCCACGATCATTATGCGGGTGAACCGAAATGGCGATATGTTCCCTGCGCGAGAGGTTACGCGACATGAACTCAATCTGATCAGCGTAAACATTCGGAGTTGCGCGTTCAACGGTCGATGGCAGGTTCAGAATGATTTCACGGTCATCATCGGGCTGCCAGATGTCCATGACGGCCTCGCAGATTTCCAGCGCAAAATCCAATTCCGTATCAACAAAGATCTCCGGCGAATACTCAAAACCAAAGATCGTGTCCTCATTCAGACGTTTCTCTGCCTGAGCAATCACCTCACGTGTCCCCGCGACAGCCAGATCAACCGTTGCCGCGCGATCCGCACCGAACACAATGTCGCGGAATACCGGAGCAGTCGCGTTGTAGAGGTGAACGGTTGCTCGCGGGAACCCCACAAGGGCTTCGACTGTGCGTTCAATAATTTCAGGACGAGACTGCGTGAGAACAGAGATCGTCACGTCCTCGGGGACGGCGTTGTCTTCGACGAGAGAGCGAACAAAGTCGAAGTCCGTCTGTGATGCCGCGGGGAAACCAATTTCGATTTCCTTGTATCCCAGACCAACAAGGAGGTCGAACATTTTGCGTTTACGCACCGGGTCCATTGGCTCAATGAGCGCCTGGTTTCCATCGCGCAGATCCGTGGACATCCACCGAGGAGCATGGGTGATCCTCTTCGATGGCCACTGGCGATCGGGGAGGTCAACAGGGTTGGTGTCGAGGAATGCCCGGTATTTGGCGATCGGCATTCCAGAATCGTGCGCTTGGGGGACTTGCGAGGTGGTCTTCATGGTCAGTCGTCTTCTTTCCTTAGCCGCTGGGCGCGCGAGCGATCCTTAAAAATATTAGGAAGGATCATCACGAACGAGCCCCGAAGTTCAGCGGGCCGGATACGACTTCAGCCGCGACGAGGTTCCGGCCCTCAATCAGGCCTCGTCGCGGCGAAGAAGCAGAAGCTGCACGTTGCGCATGACCTTCACCCTAGGCAGACTCACCACGTCATGCTGAACGAATCACCATGTGGACAGGTCAAGGCCCCTAGAAGCCCAACCGGCCAAGCATCTTCGGATCCGACTGCCAGTCCTTCGCCGTGCGCACATGTAAATCAAGGAAAATCCGGCGACCAAGCAACCGTTCAATCTGCTCACGAGACTTCGTTCCAATGTCTTTGAGTCGTGCTCCGCGTTTGCCAATGATGATGGCTTTCTGAGAATCACGTTCCACATACACATTGACGTGAACGTCCAGCAAAGGCTCACGAGTGTCTCCATCGCGACGCGGACGTTCAATGATCTCCTCAACCTGAACGGCCAAGGAATGTGGGAGTTCATCACGCACCCCCTCAAGTGCGGCCTCGCGAATAAATTCCGCAATCAGAGTGTCCCGAGATTCATCGGTGACATCACCGTCCGGGTAGAGCGGCGGTGAGAGGGGAACATGATCAATGAGAACCTGAGTGAGAATGTCGATCCCCTCCCCCGCAAGGGCTGACACGGGAACAATGGCCGCAAAGTCACCGAGCTCATCAATGGACAGCAGATGCTTCATCAGGCGTTCACGGGACACTAAATCAGCCTTCGTGGCAACCGCAACAATCGGTCGGCGAATCTCACGCAGTTCACGCGCAATAAAGCGATCACCCGGACCGATCCGCTGGTCGGCGGGCAGACAGAACACGATGCAGTCGACCTCGGCAAGAGCCTCACGCACCATGTCGTTCAGGCGCTTGCCCAGCAGCGTTCGCGGACGGTGATATCCGGGAGTATCAACGAGGACGAGCTGGGATTTTTCACCGTGAACAATCCCGCGGATGTTATGCCGCGTAGTTTCTGGACGCCCCGAAGTGATCGCAATTTTCTGCCCGACCAGAGCGTTCGTCAGCGTTGACTTCCCTACGTTGGGGCGGCCAACGATCGAGACGAATCCCGCGCGGAAATCGTCGGGGAAGTCAGGCATCATCAGACCCTCGCCCGCGTTCGTTTCCTCGCGTAGGCCCTTGAGGTCCCCAAGCCGCTCAAAAGCTTCAAGGTCTGAGTCGTCTTCGTCTTCAAGTCCGTCGAACTCGTCGTCAATCTCGTTGACCTCGACGTCCTCGACCTCGTTGATTTCGTTGTCCTCTAATGCGTTTGGCCCCGCCATCAGCTCGTCATCCGAAGGAAAATGCATTCCACCTACTCCTCACCCTGCGGCTCAAGAGAAACCTGAGCCTCGTCCTCGTCAATTGAATCGGAAACCAACGAACACACGATGGTTCCAACCTGACGGCGACGCCCGCGCGCCTCCTCCGCCACCATGTGCACCCCTTCAGCCTCACCCTGGGCCCCCGGAAGAGGAACTCTCCCGAGAGCCTTGGCGAGCAATCCTCCCACGGAATCCACATCGTCATCCTCAAGTTCCATTCCCAGGAGATCTCCCAGTTCGGAGATCGGGAAACGCGCGGGAACACGCCACATTCCCGGCTCAATTTCCTCCGGTTCAACGACGTGACGATCATGTTCATCCGTCACCTCGCCAACGACTTCCTCGATGATGTCTTCCAAAGTCACGAGGCCGGCCACGCCTCCGTACTCGTCAATAACGATCGCCATGTGGAAACTGTCGTTTTGCATCTGGCGAAGCAGATCATCAGCTGGCTTCATTTCGACGGTGAACTCCGCGGGACGCATCATCTGCTCGGCTGTCTGATCCATGTCCGGACCGTAGGATTCCAAACGCCGGACAAGATCCTTGAAGTACAGGATCCCGCGGATGTCATCGACGTCGTCACCGACAACGGGAACCCGAGAAAACCCGGAACGCACAAAAAGACGCAAGGCTTTTCGGGCGGGAAGATCGGCATGCGCAGACACCATGTCTGTTCGCGGCACCATCACCTCACGGACAAGCGTGTGCCCGAGGTCGAGGACGGAACGAAGCATCTCGCGGTCCTCGTCCTCGAAACCCTCAGTTTCACCCACCTGATCCACCATTTCACGCAGGTCTTCCGTGATTTCCGCACGGGCCTCCGCCTCCGTCTGTGTGGATTGAGGGAGCCTGCCCCTGACCCGAAGAACCAGGGGGTCCAGGACGCGCGACAGCGAAACCAGGTGAGCTGTGGATCGCGCACCCGCCAAGGCCACACCGTCGGGATTACGTGAGCCGATGCGCGCTGCCAGCAAAGACACACAGAAGAACTGCATGATCGTCACTGCGATCAGGGCGATACATCCACTCACCCACCACGGCAACGGAATGCGGACAACAACCAGAGTCACTAACACTGTGAACACTGCCTGCCAGAAAGTACGGAACCCCCGAAGAACCAGGTAGGTGCGGCGTCGATCCTCGATCAGGCCGTGAAGGACATCCCCGTGGCGACGTCCCTCTTCAACGAGGTCGTCAACTGCGGCCAATGAGAGACGCTGACATGCCTGGTCAATTGCCTGGAGACCCGCCGACCACGCCAATGCAAACGCGGCAATGACCAGCAGTCCGATGACCTGCGCCGTTGACAGAGACGATGCCGTCATCGCGATGCCAGGAATGTCAACAGGAGCTGACGTTGCAGCGCGAACATCACGGCGCGTTCTTCCTCTTCCGCATGGTCATACCCCAGAAGGTGGAGGATCCCATGCGTTGTCAGGAGAAGCATTTCGTCAACAATTGAATGTCCGGCATCAATGGCCTGTTTCTGCGCAACCTGCGGGCAGATGCAGATGTCACCCAAGGTTCCTGATTCCGTGGGGTGATCAGGTGTTCCGGGACGCAGCTCGTCCATAGGGAAACTCATCACATCCGTTGGCCCCGGCAAGTCAAGCCAACGCACGTGGAGATCTTCCATCGGTTCGGGATCAATGAAGAGGATATTGAGTTCAACATCTGTTGCCACATGCATCGCGTTGAGGACGTATTCCGCGAGCGCCGCGAACTCTTCGCCGTCAATGTCAAAGTCTGTTTCGTTGATGACCTCGGTCATGAGCCCTCCTGGGAACGAGACACGTGTACACGAGATGACCGCACATCGCGGGGGCGCGGCGACCGGGAACGGAGTGTCCGCGTTGCCCGGCGTTGTGCGTTGCGGGCATCCCACCTGGAATAGGCGTCGATGATGTCACCAACGATCTGGTGACGAACAACGTCGGCGCTGGTGAGGTAGCAGAATTCCACGCCGTCCACGTCATCGAGGATATCGTGAACCACAGCGAGGCCTGACTGTTGGGCACCGGGGAGATCAACCTGCGAGATATCACCCGTGACAACGATCTGGGAGTTGAATCCCAGGCGGGTGAGGAACATTTTCATCTGATTGGTGGTCGTATTTTGTGCCTCATCGAGCACAATGAATGAATCGTTGAGAGTTCTCCCGCGCATGTACGCCAGGGGCGCTACTTCAATTGTTCCCGCGGCCATCAGTTTTGGCAGCGCCTCGGCATCCAACATGTCGCGCAGAGCATCGTAGAGGGGACGCAGATACGGGTCGATCTTGTCGGTGAGTGTTCCTGGGAGGAAGCCGAGGCTTTCGCCGGCCTCAACCGCCGGACGTGTCAGGACAATGCGTCGGACCTGGCCTGACAGTAGTCGCTGAACCGCAAGTGCCATCGCGAGGTAGGTTTTCCCTGTGCCAGCTGGTCCGATACCAAAGACAATCGTTGAACGATCAATCGCTTCCGCATAGGCCTTCTGTCCGGGTGTTTTTGGCCGAATGGATCGGCCGCGGACGCTGAGGATCTCTTCGCTGGGAGCCAGACCATCGTGAGTGGAGGTCAGCAGCGTAATCGCGTGCTCAACCGCAGGAGCGTCCAGTGCTTTTCCGTTCTTGGCTAAGGACACCAGTTCTCGCACGAGTTGCGCGGTGACATCCACGTCCGCGTGATCGCCTCTCAGGTGAATGTCTCGTCCAATCGCATGGACATCCACGCGGGGGAAGCCTTTGTCGATTGCGCGGAGAATCTGGTCCTGGGGGCCGAGAACCATGATCGGGTCGATATCTGCCGGAATCGACACGATAGTCGGAATTGTCGGGTCACTCATGCGTCGCGACTACACGCTCCTTCACTGAAAACAGCCGATGATCGTTGATGACGCAAGTCTAACCCTCGCCCCGTGGCCCTACCACTGTCCGGAGTGAAACCTGACGATCCCTCGCCCCCCTCGATTGAGTCTCTTCGTAGAATGGGGGGAGCGTCGTCCTCGTCAATGAACACCGGTAACAACAAAAGGAAACCTGCGCCATGCGCACTCTGGAGGAACTCCTCGCCTCACCCCCATCTCTGCCCGTTGTCGAAGCGCTTGACCGCGTGCGCGCCTGCGCGATTCCCGGGGATGCAACGGTCATTTCTGCTCCTGCGGGCACAGGGAAAACCACGCTGGTTCCCCCGCTCCTGGCCGCCACGTTGACAAGGGGGAGGGTCATTGTGACGCAGCCGCGACGCGTCGCCGTCCGTGCCGCCGCGAAACGCATCGCTGATCTCCTGGGGGAACCCGTTGGCGTCACTGTGGGGTACGCGATCCGCGGGGAGACGGTCACGAGCGCTCACACGCGCATTGAAATGGTCACCCCTGGGATTCTCCTGCGTCGCCTCCACGCCAACCCGGAGCTCCCCAATGTCAGTGCCATCATGCTTGATGAGTTCCACGAACGCAGCCTCGATACTGATCTTGCGCTTGCCTTCCTTCTGGACGTGCGCGACACCCTCCGTGAAGACCTCAGCCTCATCGTCACCTCCGCAACATTGGACGAGGAGAGCATCGTTGACCTTCTCCGGTCACGCATCGACACGAACGTCCACACCGTCAATATCTCAGCGCAGACATTTCCGCTCGACGTGTCGTATATGGCTCCACCTCGCGGAGCCGAACCCCTGGGGACCGTTGGCTCAGGTCGCATCGGAGTTCAACGGGAGTTCCTTGCCCACGTTGCCCGCGTCATTGAATCAGTTGCCTCCCCCGGTCGTGACACCGAAGAGGAAGTGGGAAATCCCCCAAGCGGCAACGAGACAATTCCCCGAGAGAGTGGCTCAGGCCATGCCGGTGACATTCTTGTGTTCTTGCCGGGGCTGCGCGAAATTGATGACGTCCACGGAATGTTAACGGCTCCCGGTGGCATTGGAACGCGAGGCGTTGACGTGGTGACCCTTCATGGCGCCTTGTCGGGCCCTCAGCAAGATGCCGTCCTCGTCCCCAGGTCAGCCAAGGAATCTGGCCGACGCCGCGTCGTTTTGGCCACGTCGATTACGGAAACATCACTGACGGTCCCGGGGGTGAGCACAGTCATTGATTCTGGCCTGTCCCGTCAGCCTCGATTCGACGCTGCACGCGGAGTTTCACGCCTCGTCACCGTGATGGCTTCGCAGGCAAGCTGTCATCAGCGCAGTGGCCGTGCAGCCCGACTCTGCCCTGGCAGAGCAATCCGTCTTTTCGACCAGGTGGAGTGGAGCCGCAGGCCCTCTCACACTCTCCCCGAAATCGCGGTGGTTGATCTGTCGGATGCGTGTCTACAGTCCGCGGTCTGGGGAGCACCCACTCTCAATGACCTGTCGATGCTTGATGCAGCTCCCCTTGGCCATCTGCGCGCCGCCACCGATCATCTCCTCAGCCTCGGTGCCCTTGAGTCCGAAGTCCCACCGTCACCGCCCACCGAGCCGGCAGTGCCAGCGGATGCACCAGCGTTGTCGTTGACGGACGGTGAATCTGTGATGCTTCGGACTCCGCGGGCCTCTGGCTTCACCGTGACGAGGCTGGGTCGCGCCCTCGCCTCCATTGCGCTTGACCCCTCGCTTGCTCGCGCACTCATCTGCGCCGCACCCATCATCGGTATCAAGGCCGCAGCAGCACACGTGTGCCTCATTGAGGAATCCCCACGCGTGGCCGATGCCGACCTCGCGACCTATGCGCGCCGCCTGTTTCGTTCCTCGCATCCTGGCGACCGATCGCTGAGGGAGCGCCTGAGGCAAAGCGAGCGTCGCCTGCGTCATCAATGGTCAGTGGCCATGTCCAGGGGATTCATTGACGAGGACGAGCGCGCTCACATCCCCTTGGCCAACGGTGACACGCGCGCAGACCACGGGAGGTGGAGTCGCGACGACGCCCTCGCATTCACCGTCGGACTGGCACATCCAGAATGGATTGCACGTCGACGCCCAGGGTCATCGTCTTATGTTCTGGCGAATGGGCTTGGTGCTCAGCTTCCAGAGCTCAGCCCACTTGAGGGGTCGGAATGGTTGGCGATTTGCGCTCTGGATCGCACGGGGAATTCCTCTCATGCACGGATTCGTTTGGCAGTTGCGATCGACCAGGCCGATGCATTAGCTGTGGCTCGTCCGCTCGAACGTGAGAGCACCGAAGTCGTCCTCGTCAATGGGCGTCTGAAAACGAAACGCACGCATGCGCTGGGAGCTATCGAGCTGACAACCCAAGAGACCGCCGGAGCCAGTGGAATTGACGAGGCCCAGGCGTTGGCTGTCATCGTTGATGCTTTAGCAGCCGATGGCCTCTCACGGTCGCTCACGTGGACTCAGGCGGCAACGTCGCTGCGTCACCGCATGGATGCGCTGCACCGGTTCGTTGGGGCTCCCTGGCCCGATGTCAGTGATGAGGCTCTGCTGGCCCGGGCCGCCGAATGGCTGGCCCCGTATATGCTCCATCTCCGCGAGGGCTCGGCGTTATCTGCCGTTGCCGCCGTCGATGTGCTTCGCAGCATGCTCCCCTGGCCGCAGGCGTCGCATCTTGACGAACTGGCACCCGAAAGCATTGTCATTCCCACCGGTCAGAGCCGAACAATTGACTGGACCGGTGACCATCCAATCGTCACTCTCCGAGTACAGCAGGCATTCGGATGGACACAAACTCCCACGGTTCTTGGGGGACGTCGTCCCCTGGTTCTTCATCTCACGGATCCCGCCGGCCGTCCCGTTGCCGTGACCAGCGACCTCGCGTCCTTTTGGGCCGGTCCCTACCATGACGTGCGCGCTCAGCTGCGTGGACGCTACCCGAAACATCCGTGGCCTGAAGATCCCCTGACTGCACAGCCAACGAACCGGGCACGCAAGTGCCCCCGGTGATTTTGAACTAGCCCCCGAAAGTTGGACTGGTTTTATTCTAGGGGGTTGGGGCTTTAAGGGTCTGATTCCGGTATTGCATCGGGGTCAGACCCTTAAATCGTTGTTGGAGTCGGTCGTTGTTGTACCACAAGATGTAGTCATCAACGGCCTGGCAAAATTCGTCGACACTGGCGAAGTGCTCGCCGTGATACATCTCGGTCTTCAGATGCCCGAAGAAATTTTCTATGGTCGCATTGTCATAACAATTGCCCTTGCGCGACATCGACTGTGTGCCATCGATAGAGTGAATCAGTTGACGCCAGCTTGAATGCTGGTACTGGAAGCCCTGATCGGTATGTACCATCAATCCTTCACCAGGTTGGTGCCAAGCAATCGCATTCTTCAACGATGTTGAGGTGAACTTAGTGGACGGCGAGGTAGACAACTCGTGCGCCAGGATACTGCGGTCGTATAAGTCCATGACCGGTGAGAGATAGACCTTGGTGCCACAGACACGAAACTCGGTGACATCGCTGGCCCAGACAGTGTTGGGTTTATCGGGCATGAAGTTACGGTTCAAGAGATTCTCGGCGATGTGGCTGGTCTGGCCTTTGAAGGAGTTGTACTTCTTGCGTGGGCGAACCTTGGATTTCAGTCCCATCTGATCCATGAGTTTGTAGACCAGCTTGTGATTGACCTTCCACCCTTGGTTACGCAGTTCGCTCAGCACCCGACGGTAGCCATAACGGCGCTTCATCTTCTCAAAGATCAACATAATGGTCTTCTTAAGCTTGGCATGTGGATCGGGCCGGTCAAGTCGTGCCTGATGGTAAAAGTACGTCGACCGGGCAAGGCCCGCAGCTTGTAGAAGATCGTTGAGCGAGTGGTCTGACTTGAGGATGGCAACAACTTGCGTCTTCAGCCGCGCCTTTGGTTCCTCAAGTCCCGCAATTTTTTTAGATACGCATTTTCAGCCCGTAGCCGTTCCACTTCACGGTGAAGCTTGTCTTCTGTAGTGACTACCTTCGGCCTGGCAGATCCTTTCGGACGGCCTTTCGGCTTGGGGCGAAGCGCATCGTCACCACCTTCACGCCAGGCGCGAACCCACCTCTGGATGATTTGAGCAGATGACAGTCCGAACTCACGCGCGAGATTCATTTTCGTCTCACCAGCTAGAAAACGCTCAACAACTTCCTTCTTCACCTCGAAGGAATACTGTTGCCTGGTTGGTTTCTCCACAAGACATAGCCTGCCATGAAGCTTAAACCTACGCTCAAGCTTCCTAACCGGATACAAACCAACTCCCAACCAATGAGCTGCTGCGGTGTAACCCACACCCTGCTCAAACAACTCAACAAGCTGTTCACGCTGCAACCGACCCAGAGAACTTCGTGCTCTCAAAAAACTACCCCCCACTAGCCAAAACTGATTTCTCAGTCCAACCAATGGGGAGCAGTTCATTTCTCACCGGGGGCACCCCTCAATCGGGACTCACTGTGGAGTCCGCTGATGCGTCGTCAACGCGATCACTCGGTGCGTGAGCGCGAGCGTGACCGCATGGCGGTGGCTCCTGCGCCGACAAGAGCGAGGGCGAAGGCCCCAAGCAGAGCATAGGTCGTATCGGCGCCGGTGCGAGCAAGGGATCCCTGGCCTGTTGACTTGCCAACAGCCTTGCCCTTCTTGCCCTTATGCATCGCCTTGTCTGCGGCCTTGGGCGTGGTCTTGTCTTTGGCTCCGGCTTTGCCCTGAGCCTGAGACTTGTCCTTGCCGTCAGCTGGGTCTTTGTCCTTGTCAGCGCTGTGTTCGGACTCGTTTGTCGACGGCTTTTCGTCAGCCACAATTGTCACGGTGGACTTGAGAACTGTGTCGCCAATCCGGGCGTACACGGTGTGCTCACCCAGTGGGAAGTTCGCAGGAATATTCCACGTGGTCCGAGCGAATCCCTCATCCGATGCCCGAACAGCGGGCAGAATCACGGGATCGGAATGAATCTCGAAGACAATCTTCGCTCCCGCGGGTGCTCCGGAAACGCTGAGCGTCATCTGGGTACCTGCGGTGAAAACATTCTGGCTTTTCAGCGTAGAATCCGAGGTCTTCAGCGTGGCTTCGGACGGGTCGGGAGATTCCGGCTGCGGCGCAACGACTGCAATCGTGGCGGACGCGTTCACATCGTCATCAGCCTTGGGGTCATTGTTGCGTCCCAGGGCAGTGATTGATGCGGTGACTGTTGCTTCCTGTGCATCCGAGGCCACGGCCTGTGAAAGGTCAATCGCCGAGGATGCAACGGTCACGGAACCATCGAAACTTCCGTCTCCTGTGGCCGTGAATGTTCCCAGGTCACCCAGGTCAAGAGTTGCCGAGGTCACGGGGCCTTTAACGGTGACGCGGAAGGATGCTGTTCCAGAGATCGACGCCCCGGCAACGGGCTTCCACGTGGTGGAGTCGGTTGAGTATTCAAGTTCTCCGATGGTGGGTTTGGGTTGATCTTTCAGAACAGCGGCGAGGGCGTTGACCAAACCAGCACCCCGATATTCCTTACCATCGGTTGGTTCCGCCAGACGATCATAGGTGTAGCCCGCCTGCTTAAACAGCAGCTCTTTGAGCTGAGCCGGCGTGAAATCTGGGTGAATTGACTTGAGCAATCCGGCAACACCGGCAACGTGCGGGGAAGCCATCGAGGTTCCCGACAGGTTCCCCCACGCCGATTTCATGCTGGTGGGCAGCGTCGAATAGATCTGCGATCCAGGAGCCGCAACCTGCACAGAATTCACACCGTAATTAGAAAAGTACGACCGAATCAGTTGAGCAGTCGCGGGATCCCCTCCGCTCGGAAGTGCCACTGCGGAGACCGAAACAACATTGGGAAGCATCGAGGGAATATCGATACCACCAGCAACGTTACGCCCGGCAATTGCGTTGCCTTCACCCAAATCATTGGGGGACTCATCATCGGTTGTCGGGTTGTCGTGATCATCATTGGAATTGCCCTCGGCAGCGATGTTAAGGACGCCGTGTTCTTCAGAATAGTTCACCGCACGAGTCACGACCTCAAGGCCCGCAGCCTGCGACGACTCATTAGGCAGCCAGAAAGCCCACGGATCGACGTAGTAGGAATTGTTCGTCACATCAATGTCATGTTCGGCAACCCACACGAAACCACAGGTGACGTATTCGGGATAGAACAGGCCATCAACATTCGAGGTTTTCACGGCCGCAAGAGTGACATCAGGGGCAACCCCGTCAACGCCGACTCCGTTGTGCGCCGCGGCAATTGTTCCCGCAACGTGAGTGCCGTGGTAGTGGTCATCAGCCCACGCCGATGGAGCAGTGTTGGCAATACCGTTGACTTGGCAGCCCACTGACTTTGAGACGTCAACCTGGTCACGAAGGTCCTCGTGGGTTGCATCGATCCCCGTATCGAGCACGGCAACCGTCACCGATTCTCGGGGGACGTCGACTTTCTGTGCCTCGATTGCGCCAATGGCTGTCAATCCCCAGGCAAGGGTATCGCGAGGATCGGGAGTGAAATCGTCGAGTTGAGAATCAATTGCTTGACTTGATCCCGTGGCTTCAGCTATCGCAGCTGCGGAGGCGTTAGGAACAACAATCTCGTCGCCGGTCACAGGGGCCTGACGGGTTGGACCAATGGACGTGGTGGGGATACCAACGCCGGCATAGTCGTTGTTCAGTTCACCGGCGAAACCGCCGTTTGCTGCCTGAACGAAGAAAGAACGTAGCTGCGGATATTCAGCCAGGATGACGCCACCCTTTGCTTGAGCGCGTGCCTTCGCATCGGCAAATTGCGCGTCGGAAGCACTGGGAGCAAGGTTAACGGCGTAGTTTCGGGGGACTCCGGCCTCCGGGGTCCCTTCATCTGTCACGAAGTCCGCAGAAACGATCGCTTGGTTCGCTGCGGGCGCGGCGTAGGTTTGAGGGGCGAGGACGACCACCGGCCCTGCGAGGCCGGTGGCGAGGGCAACCCCGGCGGCAAAGCGCGTCCTCAGTGTGCGGTTGCTCATATTGCTCCTTTTAATCACTGCGTCACGGCCACCAAGGGACTTTGAGTGACCTGGAACAATACTTAAGGATTCTTTAACCTTAGAGGGGCGCTGCTCACATATTGAGAGAAAATACGCAACTATTTTTCAGTAAGCCCTTGATCGTAGGCAATGAGATCGTCAATTGTCTGAGGACGAATCATCCAGTGAGCATCTCCTCCCGACACCGCGAGCACCCCGGGTTTCGTCAACATGTTGTAGTTCGAGGCCATCGAATAGCCGTACGCCCCCGTTGCAGGAACCGCAAGGAGATCCCCCGAACGCAGGTCAGCGGGCACACGCAGTTCATCAATGATGATGTCACCGCTTTCGCAGTGTTTCCCAACAATTCGTCCTCGGACCCAATCATCCGTGGGCCGTCGATTAGCAAGGGCCGCAACATAGCGTGCCCCGTAGAGAGCGGGACGAATGTTGTCAGACATTCCCCCGTCAACAGCCACATAGCGACGCACCCCGCCATCGGGCAAAGTCACATCTTTAATAACCCCAACGCGATACAGCGTGACCATTGCCGGGCCCGCGATCGAACGGCCAGGCTCAACGGACACATGCGGGATCGGGAGTCCCCACTGCTGACATTCCTGACGAATAACATGCGCAAGCGGACGCGCAAGATCAATCGGACGCAAAGGACGAGGATCTTCACCCGTGTAGGCAATCCCCACGCCGCCACCCAGATCAACAGCGCCGGTTGCAACACCCAGGTCATCGCGGATCGAAGCAACAAACTTCATGACAATACGCGCCGCTTCAAGGAAAGCTGCCGCACCATGAATCTGCGAACCAATATGCGAATGCACCCCCAGGAAATTCAGGTGTTCGCTGTCGCGGACTCGGCGAATCACGTCCATCGCCTGACCATCGGCAATGGAGACTCCGAACTTCTGATCCTCGTGGGCGGTGGCGATGTACTCATTCCCACCCGCGTGGATTCCACATTTGACGCGAACCATAACGGGGGCAATGCATCCGCATTCGGAGGCAATCCGTTCAACCTGCTCGACCTCGTCCATTGAATCAATGAACACGCGATGAATCTTCGCCTCAAGAGCCAGGCGAATCTCCTCGTCGGACTTGTTGTTTCCGTGCAGCCCAATGAGGGAAGGCTCCACGCCCGCCCGAAGCGCAAGAGTGAGTTCCCCGAGCGAGGCCGTGTCGATTCCCATTCCCTGAGCAACGACCTCGCGCGCAACTTCGGCGCTGAGGAACGCTTTGCCGGCGTAGTACGCATCTCCACCGGCCATTCCATAGCCGTCCCAGAATTCCTCGTTCATCACGGAGGCCCATACGCGTGCCCGACCAGCAAGGTCCTCAGTGTCGAGGACGAACACCGGAGTCCCATGCGTTAGCGCAATGTCCGTCAGCGCAACTCCCCCGATTTCAAGGGTGCCGTCGTCGCGACGCTTCGCACTCCACGGCCACACATCGGGACGCTCCGCAGGCTCCGGGCAGCGCGGAGGGTCGAAAAACGCGGTGGATTCTGCGGATTCGGCATGACCATCCACGGTCGCATTGTCGCGAGTATCGGTGCCCAACTGGGAGTCCTCACTCTCGGGCCGATTCATCTCTTCGGCGCCGTGTTCTTCCGGCGAAGTCGCGTGCGACACGCTCTCACATCCTTTCGGGTGCAGCCACTCCCAGGAGCCCGAGGCCAGTGGCAAGAACCTGCGTCACTGCATCGTTGAGCCAGAGGCGAGCCACATGGCCGGCGTCAACGGGATCATCGCCACGTGGCGTCACGCGGTTGACCCCGTACCACGCGTGGTAGGTGGCGGCGAGCGACTCAAGATAGCGTGCAACACGGTGGGGTTCGCGCAGCTGCGCGGCCTGAGCGATCTGCGCGGGGAACTGAGCGAGTGCCCCCAGAAGCTCAGCATCTGCTGAGGTGTTGAGCTGCGAAGGGTCAAAGCCGTCCTCGCGTCGCACACCGTGCTCAGCGGCATTCCGGGCGACGTTGCGGGTACGTGCATGCGCGTACTGGACGTAGTACACGGGATTTTCGTTCGTGTGCTGGGTCAGCAGATCCAGATCGATATCCACGTTGGAATCCATCGAGACGCGCACGAGGGAGTAACGCGCCGCGTCAACCCCAACAGCCTCAACGAGATCATCAAGGGTGACGATTGTGCCCGCTCGCTTGGACATGCGTACCGGCTGCCCGTTCTTCACCAGATTCACCATCTGTCCAATGAGAATCTGCATGTTGTCGCCCGGCGTGTCTCCAAAGGCCTCGCACATCGCCATCATGCGTCCGATGTACCCGTGGTGATCCGCTCCCAGCAGGTAGATTGCGACGTCAGCTCCGCGTTGGCGTTTGTCTAAGTAGTAGGCAACGTCTCCGGCGAAGTAGGCGGCCTGGCCGTCGGACTTGATGAGCACACGGTCTTTGTCATCCCCGTAGGTCGTGGTCCTCAGCCACACGGCCCCGTCCTCGTCAAAGACTTCGCCGCGCTCGCGCAGGCGCTCGATCGCTCGGGAAACCGCTCCGGATTCGTGGAGGGAGTCTTCGTGGAAGAAAACATCGAAATCGGAGCGGAAGTCATGCAGTCGCTCTTTAATTTGGGCGAACATCAGCTCCACGCCACGCGCCCGGAAAACCTCAACAGCGTCTTCTTCGGGCAGCGTCACCGGGTCGGCGTCACCTGCTTGGGCGGCATCGGCGCGCACCTGGTCGGCGATCTCGGCGATGTATTGGCCGCCGTAGCCGTCTTCGGGTGCTTCCTGGCCCATTGCACGGGCGTACAGGGACCGGGAGAAACGATCGATTTGTGAGCCGTGATCGTTGAAGTAGTACTCACGCGTCACTTGAGCGCCGGAGGCAACCATGAGACGCGCCAGAGAATCCCCTACGGCTGCCCATCGAGCTCCTCCCAGATGCACAGGTCCCGTCGGGTTCGCAGACACGTATTCGAGGTTGATGTGCGTGCCAGCCATCGTCTGATTCATCCCGTAGGACGCTCCCTCGTCAACGATGGTCTGCGCCAACTGTCCAGCAGATGCGGCTCCAAGACGGATGTTAATGAAGCCGGGGCCGGCAATGTCCACCGAGTCAATACCGTCGTGCTCTACAAGCATTCCCGCAAGAACTTGGGCAAAGTCTCGCGGCGCCATGCCAGCTTTCTTCGCCAGTTGCATCGCAACATTCGTTGCCCAGTCACCGTGGTCGCGGTTACGAGGACGCTCGACCTTCACGACCTGAGGAATATCTGCCTCGTTGAGCGAAATTGTCTGCTCCGACGCGGCACTGATGAGCGCGTGGCGAATGACATTGGCAAGTTCTTCTGGAGTCATTCCTTCAGAGTAGTTGCGCTCCCCCGTCATGGTCGAACTCACCGAGAGTGTCCTCCCACATCGTGGTCGACATCGCATCACTGATCTGCTTAACGAGGACGAGGCCGCATAAGGCATGCAGGCGGATCACGCCACCGACAAGATCACCCCTGACCTCAAACTACGCCTGACCGAATTTTCTTACTACGTCTCGGTGGTATTGTTGTTTGATCAGCGTCGTTACCACGGCACGCGATGACGTCAACAGACAGTCACGGCCCTCGCCGCGAGCAGATGCTGCACCGCCCCAGACCGCCCAGTTGATACCTTTTCCGACACGCACCATGACCCGAACGCCCCGCACACAGACCCGACGCCAGCTTCCTCGACCTCGACTCAAAGCATTCCTCGGGCCGGCCTTTATCGCCGCAATCGCTTACGTCGACCCCGGAAACGTCGCCGCAAATATCACCGCGGGTGCCCGTTACGGATACACGCTGGTGTGGGTTCTTATTGCGTCCAATATCTTTGCGATGGTCGTTCAGTACCTTTCGGCCAAACTGGGAATCGTCACCGGGCAGTCATTACCTGAAGTCCTAGGAAAACGCCTGAGTAAACCCACCCGAATCGCCTTTTGGGCGCAAGCTGAGATCGTTGCCGCAGCAACCGACCTCGCCGAGGTCATCGGAGGGGCACTAGCTCTCAACCTTCTGTTCAATATCCCCCTACTCTGGGGAGGGGTGATCATCGGAGTTGTTTCCCTGGGGTTGCTCATGGTCCAATCCGATGGACACCAACGCCGTTTCGAGGCGATCATCGTTGCTCTCCTCATCGTCATCACGTGTGGATTCCTCGCAGGACTTTTCGTTACTCCCCCGGACTGGGCGGCAACAGCATCCGGCCTCGTTCCCCGGTTTGCCGGTACCGACTCGGTTCTCGTTGCAGCTTCCATGCTCGGGGCAACCGTCATGCCACATGCCGTCTACCTACATTCCACGTTGGTCAATGACCATCCGACGCAGCAAACAGATACGGCCCACTACCTGCGTGCCACCCGAATCGATGTGCTGTGGGCCCTGAGCTTGGCCGGCATTGTCAATACGGGTCTCCTCTTGCTTGCCGCGGTTGCCCTTCAGGGTGCAAGCGGAACCGACACGATCGAGGGGGCTCACGCCGCAATCCTCTCCAGCTTCGGCCCTGCAATCGCAACGATTTTCGCTGTTGGGCTTCTTGCCTCGGGGCTTGCGTCGACATCGGTTGGTGCTTACGCGGGCTCTGAGATCATGAGCGGACTGCTGCATATCCGAGTTCCACTCCTTGTCCGCCGCCTCGTCACCCTTATTCCTGCGCTCGTTATCTTGGCGTTCGGCGTGGAACCAACCTGGGCACTAGTTATTTCGCAGGTCGTTCTTTCCTTCGGAATCCCCTTCGCGATCATCCCTCTCATGGCCTACACCCGAAACCCGGAAATCATGGGGAAGCACAGCAATGGTCGGGTACTACGGATCGTTGCGGGTGTCATTGCTGGCGTCATCGTTGCTCTGAACATCGCATTGATCTATTTGACAGCGACCGGAGCTGCGTAGAACCGCGGATACAACGACGCACGTGCGGGGACTCGCCATCTCCAAGAACTGACGTTCACTCTTGCTCAGAGACACCCCACGCGCGCAAAAAATCGCCTCTCTCAGTAACGGAAACGTTTTCGGAAAGCCGGTCACAAAAGCACTGAAAATGACCAGGAATCTCTCACGAAACCCCCTACACCCATCCCCTCCCCAACTTTTCGTCACCAAATTGTGACCTGAAACGCAGATATTCCCCTGAAATCCTCACCCAATCCGGTCTACATTAGGGGCACCGGAAACGTTACCGGTCAGTGATGACAACACATTCATCGCTTCTGGGAACGCCACCGATCGACATATTCCTTCAATGCTGACGCAAAGCCGCGTCAGCACAATAAAGTCCAAGGGAGGACCCACCCGATGTCGAAGCTAACCAAAGTTGCCGCAGGAGCTGTTGCCGCAACCCTCGCCCTGACAACTCTCGCCGCATGTTCGTCTGGAAACACGGCGAAAGATGACGGCAAAGGCTCCGTCTACTACCTGAGCTTCAAGCCCGAACAAGACAAGGTGTGGCAACAAGTTGCCAAGACCTACACTGAGGAAACCGGTGTTCCCGTCAAGGTGGTGACCGCCGCCTCAGGGACCTACGAGCAGACTCTCAAGTCAGAAATCGCCAAGTCAGATGCCCCAACACTGTTCCAGATCAACGGTCCAATCGGCCTGAAGAACTGGAAGAACTACACAGCCGACCTGACCGACACTGACCTGTACAAGAATCTCATCGACAAGTCGATGGCCGTGAGCGAGGACGGCAAAGCCTACGGTATCCCCTACGTCGTTGAAGGCTACGGCATCATCTACAACCAAGCGATCATGGACAAGTACTTCGCTCTGCCGGGAGCAAAGGTGTCCTCGATGGATGAAGTCAAGGATTTCATGACTCTGAAGTCCCTCGTTGAAGACATGCAGTCCAAGAAAGACGACCTGGGCATCAAGGGCGTTTTCGCTTCGACATCACTCAAGCCCGGTGAGGATTGGCGCTGGCAGACCCACCTGGCAGACCTGCCCGTTCATTACGAGTACCAGGACGACGGCGTTGACGACAAGGCTGACCTGAAGTTCGCCTACAACAAAGAATTCAAGAACATTTTCGACCTGTACCTCAACAACTCAACAATCGAACCGCAGCTTGCCTCCTCGAAGGCCGTCTCTGATTCGATGGCTGAGTTCGCCCTCGGCCAGGCCGCAATGGTTCAGAATGGTAACTGGGCCTACGGTCAGGTTGCTGACGTTGATGGCAACACGGTGAAAGCCGAAGATGTCCACATGCTGCCGATCTACACCGGACACAAGGGTGAAGAAAAGCAGGGCCTCAACATTGGCACGGAAAACTTCTTCTCCATTAACTCCAAAGCATCTGAAGCCAACCAAAAGGCCTCCATCGACTTCGTCAACTGGTTGATCTCCTCCGAAACCGGAAAGAAATTCATGGTTGAGGACCTCGGATTCATTCCGCCGTTCTCCACGTTCTCCGAGTCCGAGCAGCCAGCTGATCCGTTGGCCAAGGAGGTCATCAAGTCGCTGGCCGATACCGAGACCGAGGTTGTTCCGTGGGTCTTCACCACATTCCCGTCGCAGACTTTCAAGGACGATTTCGGCGCTTCACTGGCTCAGTACGCAGCCGGTCAGATGTCCTGGGATGACGTGGTCAAGGGATTTGTCTCCTCGTGGAAAGCTGAAAAGGGCGCCTAAGTGGGAGACTCCCCGCTCGTCCTCGGCAATGAATGATTCCCTCAATGGGAGAGTTCGCCGCGGACGCAGCGGGGCCCACGTGGTGGCAGCGCCTCAGTGCCTGACTGCACGGCGCTGCCACCCTGCGGGGGCTTGGATCATTGACGATCCTTTCCCCGTGCCCATCCTCATTGACGAGGACGAACACGCCTCTTCCCCCATTCCCCACCCTCCCCCCGGAGCTTCTGAAATTCACCGGGCACTGCCCACTCCCTGCTGTTTCCTCCGCCATTCATCGGCTCCGCAATTTACACACATCTTTGGAGCACCACTCATGCTGAAAAGTCTAAAAAGATGGGGCGCCCTCTTTATGGGGCCCACCCTCGTGTCCTTTGGGCTTGCGTTCCTTGCGCCGTTCTTCATCGGCCTCTATCTGTCACTGTGCGAATTCACCACGGTGACGGACGCATCGTTCGTCGGTCTCAAAAATTACTTCACGGCCTTCTCCGAAGGTCAGGGCTTCGTCCAAGCACTCCTGTTCACCGCTGCCGTCACCGTCATCGCCGTCATCACGGTGAACGTTTTTGCTTTCGCCATTGCCTACATCCTCACCCGCAAACTCTCGGGAACAAATTTCTTCCGCACCGTATTCTTCATGCCGAACCTCATCGGCGGAATCGTTCTGGGCTACACGTGGCAAACAATCTTCAACGCCATTCTCCTGCATTGGAATACCACGCTCGTCACGAACGCCACCTACGGTTTCGTCGGCATCATCATCCTGCTCAACTGGCAAATGGTTGGCTACATGATGATCATTTACATCGCGGGACTCCAATCGGTTCCCCCGGAGCTGACCGAAGCCGCAGAAATTGACGGTGCCGGTCGGTGGACAGTTCTGCGTCACGTGACAATCCCAATGGTCATGCCATCAATCACGATCTGCCTGTTCCTCACACTGAGCAACTCCTTCAAGCTCTATGACCAAAACCTCGCATTGACGAACGGCCAACCTCTCGACATGACAGAAATGGCTGCGCTCAACATCGTTAACACGGTGTACAACCGCATCGGATTCGAGGGAGTGGGTCAGGCAAAGGCCGTTGTCTTCTTCCTCATCGTGTCCGCAATCGCTTTCATCCAACTGCGTGCCACCCGAGGCAAGGAGGTCGAGGCATGAGCACCGCATCTCTTTCGACAACCAGCACCCATTCGACGATGCCGACCAGCTCAACGACGAGTCCAGTCGCATCAGCCGGCTCTAAGTCAGCGTCTGCGCGGGTCTCTCATGCGGTGCTCTACGCCATCCTCGTCGCATTGACCGCTGTCTTCATCGGTCCGCTACTCTTCATCCTCGTTAACTCATTCAAGGGGCGTTTCTTCATTGCCGACGCCCCCTTTGCTCTTCCCCTAGGGGAATACTGGGTCGGAATTCAGAACTACATCAACGGCCTTGAGGAAACGAATTTCTTCACGGCCGCCGGGTGGTCGTTCTTCATCACGATCCTGTCTGTCATCGTCATCGTGTTCTTCTGCGCAATGACGGCCTATTACATCACCCGAATTAAGACGTGGTGGACAAACGCTCTGTACCTCCTCTTCGTTTTCTCAATGGTTGTTCCCTTCCAGATGGTGATGTTCCCAACCGTGAAGATCGCCGATATCCTCAACCTGGATAATCCGCTGGGCATGGTCGTTCTCTACCTGGGCTTTGGGGCGGGATTGTCCGTGTTCATTTTCTCCGGGTTCGTCAAATCCATTCCGCTCTCCATCGAAGAGGCAGCGATGATTGACGGGTGCGGGCCGGTGAAGAACTACTTCCTCGTGGTCATGCCGATGCTCAAACCCGTGATGATCACCGTGGCCATTCTCAATGCCATGTGGGTGTGGAACGACTACCTTCTCCCCTACTTGGTCATCGGCCTGTCAACGCCGTATAAGACCATCCCCGTTGTTGTTCAGCAGCTCGTTGGTTCACGCGGTGCAAACGACATGGGGGCTCTCATGGCGATGCTCGTGTTGGCGATCATCCCGATCGTTGTGTTCTACCTGGCCAGCCAGAAGCACATTATCGAGGGCGTCGTCGCCGGTGCCGTCAAAGGCTAAGACTCTCTCCCGTTCGGCGAGCACAACCTCCTCGCCGAACGGGAGGGCAGTCAAAGCCCTCAGCGTTCGCTCCGGATCTTTTTGACATCCAAGCCGCCCCTGAGTCTCTCGACTGAGAGACATTGCGTATTCAACGAACAACACCCACTACACTTTCATATGAGTCGAAACGACCATATTTTCAAGGAACACCCGTGACACGTACACGCCCAACAATCAAAGACATCGCCCAGGCGGCGGGCGTTGGAGTCGTCACCGTTTCTCGCGCTCTCAACGATCGCCCCGACGTTTCGCAGGCCACCCGCGAACGCATCCTCAAAATCGCCGACTCGATGGGATACCGCCCCAACAGGCACGCCCGATTCCTCAAAATGGAACACAATCCCTCGATTGCGCTGATGATGAAAGGCATCGACAACCCATTTTTCCAGCCGATGCTCGACACGATGGAAGAGATCGTTCGCCAAAACAACTACCTTCTCACCGTCGTCAAGGTTCCGCACTGGGCCGACGAGGTCGAGGAAGCGATCAAGCTTGTTGACGAAGACCTCATGGCCGGCGTCATTTTCCTCGGCGGCGCTTTCTCCCACGAGGCCTCAGCCTTTGAGCGAGTCAACGTCCCCTTCGTTCTGTCAACCGTGTCAAAGGTCCACGGAGTTCCCGACGGGGTCTATTCCTCCGTCTCCGTTGATGACGAACTTGAAGCTGCACAGGCGGTCCGTCACCTCGTGGACTTGGGGCACCGTCATATCGCGGTGCTCGGCGTCCCCGAATCCGATGTGTCAGTGGGTGCTCGGCGCGTCCGCGGCTACGAGGCAGCGATGGAAGCGTCGGGAATAGCCGTCGATCCCCGATGGGTGCGCTCTCAGGAGATCCCGCAGTACAACCCCTATTCCTACGAGTACGGCTACCGCTTAACCGTTGATCTTTTACGAGAGAATCCCGAAGTCACCGCAATTTTCGCCATCGCAGACACCATCGCAATCGGAGCAATGCGTGCAATTCGCGAGGCCGGCCTCACCGTTCCCGATGACATCTCAATCATCGGGTTTGACGGTATTTCCATCGGTGAATACATTGAGCCGCCGCTGACAACCCTCGTTCAGCCGTCAACGACGATCGCTCAGCTCACCTGTGAAGTCCTCTTCCGTCAAATCGCCTCGGGTCCAGTCCAGCATGTTTTTGTCCCAGGTGACATCTACCCCGGCGGTTCCACCGCCCCACCGCGTCGCATCGGGTCGCCACGATGACCTCACCACTTGGACCTCAGTCGTCGATCTACCGCGCTCTGACATGGATCACCGTCCTCATGACTGCGAACGTTGTGTCGGTGATTCTCGGAGGTTTCATCATTACAGGCGGCCTGGTATGTGGGGCACTGACGCTTGTGTGCATCTCACTGATCCACAGTGAGTCAGCGTCGATCTTCCGTGGTTTAGCGACTGTGGCACGCCTGGGTGCTGCAAGCGTCACGATCGCGTGGATCAGCGAAGTTCTCCTCGCGATGCTCCTCGTATGGGAGTGGGTGATCACCGGCCACCTGATAAACGTTGTACTTGCGGTTGCTTTCCGCGCAGTCATTGTCTTCGTTGCGCTGATCCTTGCGTTCACGCACATATGGTTCTGGCCGCTCGCCGCATTTCGGATGCATCAGGGCCTGTCCCTTCCGCTGCGTGTTCTTCCACGGATCGTTAAGGCGTCGGTCCTTGGCGCAATTTCCTCTCTTCCTCGCACCCTCGCAACGGCGATCGTTGCGGTCGCTCCTGCTTTTCTCGCGATGATTTCCGTGCATTGGAGCGTCCGAGTCCTTGTCTGGTACGGACTCATCGGATGCGCCTTAGCGTCCTACCTGGGTGTCCTCACCGTGCGTCCAGCGCTTAAGGGCTCCGGGCTCGATGAGTTGTCTTCTTAACGAGGACGAGGCGGCCGTCGGCGGCGTTGACATTCCCCAGATTGCCTGTGGGCTCACCCGCTTTCACGCGGGTGAGCCCACACTCACAGTATTCACAGACCGAGGATTAGCGACGGTGCTCGTCCTCGTACGCGGCCATCAGGTCGATACGGCGTTGGTGACGCTCGTCCTCGCTAAACGGTGTCTCAAGGAAAGCGTCGATGAGTGCGAAACATTCCTCAATAGAGTGCTGCCGAGCCCCCACTGAGACAACATTCGCATTGTTGTGTTCACGGGCAAGGCGAGCTGTCGCGTCGTTCCAGACGAGGGCTGCGCGCACTCCCTTGACGCAGTTCGCAGCCATTTGTTCGCCATTGCCTGAGCCACCGATGACAACGCCAAGAGATCCAGGATCATCGACGACGGCCTGCGCGGCCTCGAAGCAGAACGGAGGATAGTCATCGAGAGCGTCGTACTCGTGGGCTCCGTGATCGACAACGTCGTATCCTTTGCCTTCGAGGTGGGCAACAACCTCGTTCTTCAGTTCTAATCCGGCATGGTCGGTTCCGATGTGAACTCGCATGTCTTTCTTCCTTCAGTTGCGGCATGATGAACGCCTCTTAGTATCGCACCTGCTGTGAGGATTCCTCACACACGTCGGTGATTCCAGGTGCGTGCCTTACTCGGGGAAACGGGTATTTTGCTGCGCATCCGGCGTGTACATGACTTACGGCCCCCCTCGGAGTTCTCGGTCTGTGAGGCGTTGCCACTGTCCAGATGCGGATGAGGGTGCATCTTGGCAGATAAAATGCCTGAGTCTGGGCGCGACCCTCGTCGCATTCTTTGCACTGGTTTCGGTGACGCTGGTAAACTGGCGCGTCGTTGGCCCCGATAGCTCAGTGGATAGAGCGTTCGCCTCCGGAGCGAAAGGTCGCAGGTTCGAATCCTGTTCGGGGCACCGATGGAAAATGGCGTAAGATCAACGAAAAGTTGGGGTACGTCGCCTGTCTGTGAGGACAGAGAGTGCACCAACACCACTGCAAGATCCTCTCTGCATACTCTCCGATTTCAGAGCTGTTTCACACGCGTGACAGTTACACACAAAGCGCACGAGAGTTATAAACTAACCGTGTCGATCAGCCACAGTTGGAGTGTTCTCATGCGTCATCTGTCAATGAAGGAAATTGCGCCCTCGGTATTCGATGCATTCAGCGCGACACACCCACTAGGAAATTTCCAGCAGACAACACGTATGGCAACAACCCGCATAGAGCGCGGTGACGAGGTCGAGTACCTCGGCGTTTTTTCGGAAGACACCCTGGTTGGGGCAACGCTGCTGGAGATCCATCCAAGCAGGTTCGCACCTACCGCTGAGATCCACGACGGCCCCCTCATCGACTTCGGTGACGACGAACTCGTCTCCTTTTTCTTCACCACTCTGCGTGAACGCCTCCGCTCTCGACGCGTCGACAGACTTGTCATGACGCCAGAGCTCCCCTACCGGCTGCTCGACGAAAACGGGACCCCCCCCCCCATTAACCCACACGATTCCTCTCAGTGGCCACGCTTTCTGCCGCGTCACGCAGCTGTCGGCCCCTTGGACCACGAGTTCAATCTGCTCCTCAAACAAGGCTTCACACATCGGGGCTTCGACACCGGTTTAGAGCTGATGGCCCGTTGGCGCTTCCTCAAGGACCTTTCGGACATTCACACCGAGGCCGACCTGCTGGCCACATATTCACGATTCACGAAACGCAAGGTCCGCATCGCCGCATCAAGCGGTCTGGTGATTGAGCGCGTCGGATCCGACAAACTCCCCGTGTTCCATGAGCTCTGTGAGCTCTCCGCTGAAAAACAGGGGTTCAAGAACCGCGAACTTCACCTGTATGAACTCCTCAGCGATGCTTTCGATGACCAGATCGACGTGGTGATCGCCTACGTCGATACGGCAGCATTGCTGGATTCATGGACCTCCAAACGCGAGGAATTCATTCGCACAATCAGCCGCAAGGAACGCAGAGCGTCCACTGCTCAAAACCCCGAGAAGGCGATTCGAGAACTTGACGACCTCCGCCGAAAGCTCTCGTCAGCGCAAAAGCACCTTGACGACACTCGACGCGCGATCGAGAAAGACGGAACCTACATTCCGGTTGCGTGTGGGCTTTTCATCTGGCACGAACGCGAATGCGCCTACCTCTATTCGGGAAGCAACCGCGCCTACGCCAGCCTCTGTGCCCCCACTCTCATCCAACATCACATGATGTTGGAGTGCATCAAACGCGGGATCACCCGTTACAACTTCTACGGCATCCACGGGGTCTTTGACGATCCACACCATCCTGGCCGTGGGCTCCTCGAATTCAAGCAAGGGTTCGGCGGATACGTGGAGGAACTCATGGGGATCTTCACCTTACCGCTCCGACCGGGCATGCTCGCATTCAAGAAGGCGCTGCGAACTCTCCTGCGTCGCTAGAGGAACTGCGCTCGCACCACGAGCACACATGTTCGTGCAGAAACAGAAAGCACTTTCCGATGGTCAACTTCCGAGGGGGCGCGGCCCCACCCGGCACGCTAGTCGCGCGGGTGTCGTGACGAGGACGGAGCCGGAGGCTCGAACCAGAGGCCTCGTTCGACAAGAAGATCACGCACCGCCCTCGGACGGTTCGTGATGATCCCGTCAACACCCAGCTCCATCAGGTCAACGACTTCATCGAGATCGTCGATTGTCCACACGTGAACGGCTAGGCCTGCTGTGTGAGCGGCCGCAACGAAACGTCGATCAACAACGCGGACGCAACTCGACGTTGTGGGCACCTGAACAGCAGCGACGCCGTGACGCAGTCCCGGGACTCCCCAGGACGAGGGCGACGTTCCAGTCTGAGCTGCCGCAACCAAACGGACAACACCCTGGGTCCCCAGAGAAGTCGCAATCCCCATCCGGGTTCGTTCACGAACCCGGCGCAATCGCCGCTCAGAAAAAGACGCAACGAGGACGCGGCCCGTAGCCCCGTGCTCTTCGATAACGTCAACCATTGGGCCTTCAACACCGGAAACCTTCGCGTCGATGTTGAAGTACATATCCGGGAATGCCTCTAAAGTCTCCCCGAGCAACGGCATCTGCTCCCCAGCCTCGTTCCGCAGTTGAGAAAGCTCATGCCACGTCATCTGCGAGATGAGACCGGAACCGTCATAGCAGCGATCCACTGTCGGATCATGGTTGAGAACGACAACGCCATCGGCGGTGAGATGCGCATCCGTTTCAATGTGACGCAACCCCAGGGAACGCGTATGACGAAAAGCGGTGATCGTGTTCTCAGGGGCTTCATCCCCTCCTCCACGATGCGCCAAAATGATGATGCTTCGCGGAGCGGTCACAGGGATCATTGGCACGCGTCCTCGCCAAGATGAATGGCACCCGCCTGCTTCATCCACGCCATCGGATCAGTGACCTTGTCGGCGGCATCATGGATCTCAAAATGCAAGTGTGGTCCCGTGGACCATCCGCTTGTTCCCACAGCACCGATAGGCTGTCCGGCTTTGACCGCGTCGCCCTCGTGAACGAGGATTTTCTCGGTGTACTGGTGAAGGTAGACGGAGTAGAAAACCGTGCCATCAGCCCGCTCGTGCTTGATCTTGACGAACGCGCCCGCAAAGTAGTTCTCTGCCACTTCGACGACCTTGCCATCTGCAACGGAATACAGCGGCGTATCCATTGGCGCGGCCAGGTCAACACCCTCGTGCATGTGGAGAGTGCCTGTGATCGGTGAGATCCTCATCCCAAAGGGTGAAGTCTCAACATACGTTCCTTTTTCCAAGGGCCAGTAAATCGTGTCGGAAACAACGTCGATCTGTCGGCTACCGTCTGCCACAGAGGACGTGCCCAGGCACGGTGTCACCGTGATGGGTGCGCGCACGCGAGCACGCGAAGCCGCCGTGATCGAACCAGAAAGTTCCTGTCCTACTTCGGAGTTTTCCACGTGGGGCCTCGTCCATGAGGACATCCCGGTGACCGTACCCAACGCGCGGCTCGGAAGAGTCACCGAGGAACCGGCGGTGACGAAACCCGACACGGGCACAATCACTGTCATCGCTGCGAGTGAGAGAAGAAGCCCCACGCGACCGAAGCGGGAGGAGAAGCTCGCTGCGCGGCTGTGCGTTGAGGACTGCGAAGACTGATCCTGCAAGGAGGCCGGTGAAGCCGCGGAATGAGACGTTGATTCCCCGGCGACGTCGGGAAAAACAGGTGTTGATTCACCCGCAGGCGCTGAATGATGCAGCTGCCGGCGTTTCGGCAGTGGACAGGTGAATTCCGCTTCAGCCAATCCGAAAACCCCCACACAATTCCGGTCCCCTGACCTTCAAGGCGACGCCTCTCAATCTACAACGGTTTGATAACGAATGGGATACTTTTGCACCGAATACGTTCCCCGTCACACTTCACGGACCCGCTGCAGTGAATCGCGAACCTCACCGACGAGTTCCTCAAGGATGTCTTCGAGGAACACAACCCCCAATACCTTCCCCGCGTCAACAACGAGGGCGCAATGCGTTCCGGTTCGCTGCATGTGTCTCAGAACGTCCTCGACCTCGTCCCCGGGGTTGACCGATTCCATGCGACGGATCCTCCACGAGGTCACCGGACGCATCCGGGATTCCTCGTCGGCATAGAGAACATCCTTAAGGTGAAGGTACCCGGTGATATTTCCGTCCTCGTCAATCAGCGGGA
This sequence comes from Schaalia sp. ZJ405, assembly GCF_011038885.2. Lineage (NCBI taxonomy): Bacteria > Bacillati > Actinomycetota > Actinomycetes > Actinomycetales > Actinomycetaceae > Schaalia > Schaalia zhouxuedongae. The sequence continues at coordinate 1,580,153 of NZ_CP064952.1, forward strand.
AACGGGAGTAGCCGGTCCGGGCGACTTCGTGCTCAAACTCATCGGGGGTCACGGATTCAGGTAGGACAATCAGGTCGTCACGCGACACCATCGCCGACTGAGCCGTCTCAGAGGAGAACTCCAGCGTGCCCGAAAGCAAGCCGAGGTCGTCTTTGATCATGCCTTCCGCCTGAGAAAGTTCAACAATTGAGGCAACCTCTTCAACGGTGAAGGTCGCGGAAATCTCTCCCTGCGGCTCAAACCCCGCCTGACGCACAAACCAGTTGGCAGCGCGATCCATTGCCTCGATGATCGGGCGAATGAAATGTCCGATCGACACGAGGATCGGTGCAAGAAAGAGGAGCATCCTCGTGGGTGAGGCAATCGATACGTTCTTAGGCACCATCTCACCAAAGACCACGTGGAGGAATAGGACGATGACCAACGCGCCAACGAAACCGACGACGTGAGAACTGGCCGGGGAAAGTCCCGCAGCCACGAGCGGACCCTCAACAAGATGGGCAATTGACGGCTCAGCCACAACACCCAGCGTTGTTGACGCAATCGTCACTCCCAGCTGACAAATTGCCAGCATCAAAGACACGTGTTCGAGGGCGTACATTGCTTGTTTCGCGCCGCGTTTGCCCTCCGCCGCCAGCGGTTCAACCTGGGAACGACGGGTCGAGGTTGTGGCGAATTCTCCGGCAACAAAGAACGCGTTAATGAACAGGAGAACAAGGGTAATAGTCAGGCCCCATGCGGTGGTCATATGAGCTCCTCATTCTCAAGAGCCTCAGCAGCATCAACGGTGACACCCAGCTGCATGACGCGGCGCCCCTGCGTCTGCGTGACCTCCAGACGCACTCTGCCCGAGGCGACGACGTCTCCGACCTGAGGCACCCGCCCAAGCTCCGTCATGACAAGGCCAGCGAGAGTGTCATAGGGGCCGTCATCGGGAACAACGATTCCGGTGCGCTGGTACAGCTCGTCGGGGCGTAGTCGTCCCGGGACCAGCAGCGATCCATCGGGACGAGGACGAATCCCCAAACGCCGCTGATCATGTTCGTCGGATACTTCACCCACGATCTCTTCAATGACGTCTTCGAGGGTAACGATTCCCGAGACCCCGCCGTATTCGTCCACGACAACCGCCATTTGCAGACCCTGGTCACGCAGCTTGACCATCAGCGGACCGATCGGTGCCGTTTCGGGAACCGACGGGGCGGGGGCAAGCAACGAGGACGAGACAACAGGAACTTCGCCGCGACGGTCGAAGGGGACCGCCACAGCACGGCGCAAGGAGACAAAACCGATGATGTCATCGAGGTCTTCACCCACGACTGGGAAACGCGAATGTCCGGTTTCGCGGGCGAGGGCAACAACATCCGCCGCCGTTTGATCCATGTCGAGAATGTGGAGTAGACCGCGGTCGGTCATGACATCGCCTGCGGAGAGTTCAGAGATGCGGATCGAGTTGGTCAGCAACGATGCCGTTGACGTGTCCAGCGTTCCTTCGTCTGCGCTGTGACGCACCAGAGCAGCTAATTCGGAGGCTGAGCGGGCGGATGAGATTTCCTCCTGCGGTTCGATTCCAAAGCGGGCGAGGACCCAGTTTGCGGAGCCGTTGAGAACGAGGATCACCGGCTTGAATAGGGCTGTGAAAATCATTTGGAACGGAACCACGAGGCGAGCCGTCCGAAGGGGATGAGCCAGTGCAAGGTTCTTGGGAACAAGTTCGCCGAAGAGCATCGAGAAGACGTTGATGGCGATTGCCGCAACAACTGCGGCGATTCCTGCGGCAACAACCTGGGCGAGACCTGCCCAGTCAAGAAGATCTGTCAGGAGCGCGGCGATGGTTGTCTGCGTTGTATATCCCAGGAGAATTGTTGTCAGGGTGATGCCCACCTGGGCGCCGGAAAGCTGGGTAGAGAGGGTCTTTGTTGCTTTGAGAACCTGCGCGGCGGATTTGTCGCCGGTTTCGGCGCGTTTTTCAACGACCGCCTGGTCGAGGGCAACGAGGGAGAATTCGGCGGACACGAAAATGAAGGTTCCCGCTGTGAGGACCACGCCGAGGAGCAGCATGAGGATGTCCACGATCATCGCGTCGAAAACACCCCGCTCGGGGTTCGCATTGCGGGGATGAAGGTGACGAGCGCAGCCGAAGAACGGCGCGCACAGTCGACACTTTCACGGGCTAAATACGCGGTGAGAATTGGCGTATGCCAACAACTGTCATCGTCCATTGTGCACATAGTCTATCGACGCTTACCCGCCGTCGCCCAGAGAAATTCACATGACCTCCCCCACCCTCGGTCTCGTGACACGATGGGACGCTCACTTCCGTGATTCGACGGCTACGCCACCCCTCAGCCTCGTCCCCTGCGTGCGGGCCCACGGAACCCACACTCCGGTGGTGCTATCACCGAACATCACTCGCCAATTTCTGCGTTCCTGGGTCGTCATTGCACACTATTGTGCGCAGAATTCTCCATATTGATCCAAGCAGGTCTACAAGGCGTGTCAATGGATATAAAAATCCTGAAAAATTCTTCGGAATTTTGGCGATCTTGGCAACTGAGATAGGACTTTCTGCCTAAACTCTGATCGATGATGTCCTTCCAGTCGAACGGAGAAACAGGGATGTCCGAGGCGAACAGCCCGAAACCCGGCAACCAGTGGTACGTCGAGCAGATGCGTCAGCAGTTCCTCACTGCCCCAGAAACGCTTGACGACTCATGGAGAAATTACTTTTTAAGCGAGGCGGCGCCCCCGCAGTTGCGCGCCCCTCAGCCCCCGATTCCGTCCTCGTCCCCAGGGGCGGCGACAGGTCACGGAAACGACGCACCCCCAGCGATGTCGCAGGCCGACGAAGCCCTCGCAGCGCTGGAGTCCACCGATGACGAACCATCCTCTCCCACGGCAGAGGAAAACGTCGAATCTGTGACGCGATCAGACCTTCCACCCGCGCCCCCGACGCGAATTGCCGAGGCCACGTCCCCGTATGCCAGGCAGCAGGGAGCAGCGCATACATCACCCGTGAATGGATCTGGCGAATCCTTAGACGAAGACCGCGTGAGCGCACTGAAGGGCGTTGCCCGCGCGACGGCGAAAAACATGGATGCATCGCTGACGATTCCTACGGCAACGACGCAGAGGAATATCCCCGCGAAGCTCCTCATCGAAAACCGCGTGCTCATCAATTCTCACCTGGCTCGCACGGTCGGCGGAAAAATCTCCTTTACTCACCTCATCGGGTACGCACTCGTCGAAGCCCTGGCAGAGATTCCTTCCCTCAACGTCCGCTACACGCTCGACGGAACGAAGCCCTCGATTGAACAGTTCGCGCACGTTGGACTTGGCATCGCAATCGATGTCAAGGGCAGTAATGGGGAGCGCTCGCTCATGGTCCCCGTGATTGCGCGAGCCGACACCCTGACCTTCATGGAGTTCGTTGATGCCTACCAGGACATCGTGACTCGTGCGCGAGATGGGAAACTCACGGCCGATGACTTCCGGGGGGCAACCGTCACTTTGACGAACCCGGGAACTCTGGGGACAACGACATCAGTTCCACGCCTGATGAACGGCCAGGGCTTGATCGTTGGCGTTGGAGCTACCGACTACCCGGCGGAATTCCGCGGAGTTTCCCCCTCACGATTGGCGCAGCTGGGAATCGGGAAGACGATGTTCATGTCGTCCACCTACGATCACCGAGTCATTCAGGGTGCCGCCTCAGGACAGTTCCTCGGGCTCATCGATGCGAAACTCTCCGGACGCGACGGCTTCTACGAACGCGTGTTCAGCTCACTGCGCGTCCCCCTTCATCCCTATGCGTGGGAGCCCGACCACGAATACGACCCGGCCCGTGAAAAGGGGAAGCCCGCACGCATCGGCGAAATCATTCATGCCTTCCGTTCCCGCGGACACCTGGCAGCTGATACCGACCCGCTGGCCTACCGCGTGCGGATGCATCCCGATCTTGATCTGGCAACCTACGGGTTGAGTGTGTGGGATCTCGATCGTCCTTTCCCCACCGGCGGCTTCGGTGGAACCAGCCAGATGGTGCTGCGTGACCTGCTGGCACGCCTGCGCGACACATACACGCGTTCCGTCGGAATTGAATACATGCATATTCAAGATCCCGAGCAACGCAAATGGGTTCAGCAGCAGATCGAGAAGCCCTACGAAGCTCCATCACCTGAGGAACAGCGTCGTATTCTTCACACCCTCATCAAAGCCGAAGCATTCGAGGAATTCCTTCAGACGAAGTACATGGGACAAAAGCGTTTCTCGCTTGAGGGCGGCGAATCACTGATCCCCCTGCTCGACGAAATCCTCAATGACTCAGCGCGCGCCGGCATTGTTGAAGTAGCAATCGGCATGGCTCACCGCGGACGACTCAATGTCCTGGCAAATATCGCCGGCAAGTCCTACGCTCAGATTTTTTCCGAATTCGAGGGCTACTTCGCTCCGGGCGCTCAGCAGGGTTCCGGCGACGTCAAATACCACCTGGGAACATGGGGTGTGTACTCCGCCGATGACGGCATGGCAACGAAAGTGTACATGGCCGCGAATCCCTCCCACCTCGAGGCCGCTGACGGCGTTCTCCAAGGCATCGTTCATGCCAAGCAGGAGGAACTGGGCGACCCCGATCTCCCCATCATTCCCGTGCTTATTCACGGCGATGCCGCGTTCATCGGTCAGGGAGTCGTTCAAGAAACGCTCAATATGAGCCAGCTCAACGGCTACAAGACCGGCGGAACCATCCACATCATCGTCAATAACCAGATCGGATTCACCACCGGCCCCACATCGGGTCGTTCAACGCGTTACCCCACGGACCTGGCGAAGGGACTCCAGGTTCCCATCCTCCACGTCAATGCCGACGATCCCGAAGCCGTTGTCCGCATGGCTCACCTTGCCTGGGAATACCGCAACCGCTTCCACAAGGACGTCATCATCGACATGGTGTGCTACCGCCGACGCGGTCACAACGAGGGCGACGATCCGTCGATGACACAGCCGGTGATGTACGCGCTCATTGATTCCATTCCCTCAACGCGCGCCGTGTACATCCGCAACCTCGTTGGCCGTGGACAACTGACCGAAGAGGAAGCACAAGCGTCGATCAGCGCCTACGAGGCCGAGCTTGGTCGCATCCTCGACGAAACCCGGGAAAAGGGTGAATGGAATCCTGGGAACCCCAGCGCCGACACCCCCCAATCCGCGGTGCCGACCACCCACCACCCACACGGAGCCTCCGGTCCTGAGGGTGGAACAGCTCAAGACATGGCTGAAGTCGGCACCGCCGGTGAAGCCCACGATGACCATGACTGGGTGATGCCCGAATCTCAGATGCCTGGGAAAGGCATGATGATCGGCTGGCAGTCATCAGTGACACCGCTGGAGCTTCATCGCATCGGTGACGCGCAGGTGACGTTCCCCGAAGGCTTCACTCCTCATCCGAAGATGGCGCAGCTGTGTGAACGTCGCCGTGAAATGGCGTATGGACAGCGTCCCATTGACTGGGGATTCGGTGAGCTTCTCGCTTTCGGCACCCTGCTCATGGAAGGCACCCCGATCCGTCTATCCGGTGAGGATTCCCGCCGCGCAACCTTCGTTCAACGGCACGCGGTTCTTCACGATCACTCCGATGGTCGCGAATTCACCCCCCTCCAGTTCCTCACCACCGATCAGGCATCGTTCACGGTTCTTGACTCTCCGCTGTCGGAATACGCGGTACTTGCTTTCGACTACGGCTACTCCGTCCAGCGACCTGAGGCGCTGACGCTGTGGGAAGCGCAGTTCGGTGACTTCGCCAACGGCGCGCAAACCGTCATTGATGAGTTTGTCTGCTCGGCTGAACAGAAATGGGGTCAGCGTTCCTCTCTGGTTATGCTTCTTCCCCACGGATACGAAGGCCAGGGGCCTGACCATTCTTCCGCGCGTATCGAGCGATACCTTCAGCTTGCCGCTGAAGACAACATGTGGATTGTTCAGCCTTCCACACCGGCGAACCATTTCCACATGCTCCGCATCCAGGCGTACAAACGCCCACGTAAGCCGCTGATTGCTTTCACTCCAAAACAGCTCCTACGTCTGTCAGCGGCCACGTCATCGGTTGATGAGTTCACCTCCGGGACGTTCCGCCCCGTCATTGGTGAAGTCAACGCTGATCTGGCATCGTCCTCGGTGTCGCGCGTTGTCCTGTGCTCGGGTCGCATCTACTACGACCTTGCCAAAGAACGCGCGAAACTCGGCAACACCTCGACTGCGCTCATCCGGGTTGAGCAGCTGTATCCGCTGCCCTTCGAGGAGATTCGCGCCGAGCTGTCACGCTATCAAGGCGCTGAGGTCGTGTGGGTGCAAGACGAGCCACGCAACCAGGGGGCATGGCCGCACATGGCTCTTAACCTCTTCCCCGAAATAGGGGTTGCTGCTCGCGTGATTTCTCGTCCCGAATCGGCAACAACCGCCGCGGGTCGCGCGTCCTTGCACAACGCCCAGCGAGATGAACTGATCCGCTCGGTATTCTCCGCGTAATACTGCTCGGTTCCGTTACCTTCCGGCTCGTCCTCGTCGATGACATGGAGACGAGGACGAGCCGGCAGTCACCATCATGACAAAGATTCATGACGAAACTCGATGCTCAAGACGCTCTCATAGGGACGCGGGAGACTACGATCGACGCTAGGGATCACGGCGTTGCTTTCACTCCCGATGCGCCGGTGTCCGTAGACAAAGGTATCCACAACACAGCAGGGGGAACACGTGCGCATCTGCATCATCGGCGACGAACTCGTCGCGGGAACAGGTGATCCCCGCGGACTCGGATGGGTGGGACGCGTGAGCGCACACTCCGAATTTGCTACTCCCCCAACGATCCTCACCCTCGCAATGCCGGGTGAAACCACTCGCGAGATGGCCTCGCGCTGGCAGCATGAGGTTTCACCGCGACTCCCTGCCGACGAACCGCGCGGGCTCGTCATTGCCGTAGGCCCAGCGGATGTCACTGGCGGGGTGTCATCATCTCGCTCACGGCTCAACATCGCAAACATCACCGACCAGGCCTCAAACTTAGGAATCCCCTGCTTCGTTGTTGGCCCACCACCGATCGCAGGTGTCGACCAGCAGTCCTTGAAAACTCTGTCTCAGTCATGCGCCCAAGTGTGCGAACGCCGATCGATCCCCTTCGTTGATACCTACGCTCCACTGATTTCCCACGACCAGTGGTTCGAAGACATGGCTGCCTCGCGGGCGCGTTCTGGAGACGGCTACACGCTCCCCGGGCAATCTGGGTACGCACTCTTGGCATGGCTTGTCCTGCATCAAGGGTGGTATGAGTGGACGGGTTCTCAGCCCAGCACGTAGAACACCGCGTGTACGTGCGGCTTTCTCAAACAGCTTTCTCCACTGGCAGTGGCTTGAACTGGTAGTGGCGATCGAGGGAGTCGCTGTGATGTCTTATCGGTCTCGACACTGATGCCCGGTGGCCACTGGCCACCGGGCATCACGATGAGACAATCACCGCACGGGAAAATCCGTGCGGGCCACGAATCAGGCGTTAGGACGCTTGCCGTGGTTCGCGCCGTTCTTACGACGATCGCGACGCTTACGACCCCTCTTCGACATGTCGGTCTCCTCAATTGATTGGATTCAACCTCTTTAGTGTGTCATACACAGCGTCGATCATCCAAGGCGGTCTCCCGTTGGCGACCAAATTCACCATCGTCCTCGCCAATCACTTTGATCCTTGGCGCCCCGACAGGCACAGCACAGGAACAGCCGCGCTCGTCCTCGTCAATGACCTACTCAACGATGACGCGGACACTCGTCACTGACTGAATAATGCGGGCACGTAAACCCGAGGGCGCGGTCTCTGATTCGTAGCAGCGGCGCACCAGGGAACGCAGATGACGCTCGGCAACCAGTCGGTCCGTGCACTCAGGACACGTCAGGCAATGCTCACGAAGTAATTCCCTCACCTGCTGCGCTGGTCCGTCAATAACGCCGCGATCAATGAGGAGAGTCCGCTCATCACACTCTTCGCAGTCAACCAGCATGTCAAGATAGCGGCGCACCTGCTCACACGCCATGTCTTCACGCTTCATTCGTGCTCCCAATCCCATATTCCGCAGCCAACTCCGCCAGTTTTCCACGCAACGTCTTCCTCGCTCGATGCAGACGCGACATCACGGTACCTATGGGGACTCCCAGCGCTTCCGAAACTTCCTTGTAGCTCAGCCCCTCGACATCGGCGAGAACAATGACCATCCTGTGGTCCTCCGACAGTGATTCGAGGGCGTCTCGCAACTGCTCGGAAGGAATCTGTTCGAGAGCTTCGACTTCCGCTGACACCAGGCCGCGTTCGTCGTGCGATGCAGCATCGGCAAGCTGCCAATCCTCGACCTGATCTGTTCCCGCGCGTTTGGGTGAACGCTGGGCTTTGCGATACTGCGTGATGTACGTGTTCGTCAGAATGCGATACAGCCATGCTTTGATATTTGTTCCCGCCGTGTACTGATCGAACTTCGTATAGGCCTTGAGGAAGGTTTCTTGCAGCAGGTCTTCCGCATCCGCTCTGTTGCGCGTCATACCTAGGGCCGCACCGAAGAGCTGGTCCAGCAGCGGCAATGCCTCCGACTCGAAGCGTTCGAGACGGTGAGCGTCCGATTCCCCAGATGTCTCTTGGGTGTTCTGAGGTATCTCTTGGGCGTCCCGAGACGTCTCCTGTGCGGCATCGGCTTGCGTGGTGCCGACTGGCGATTCGTCTGGCACGCGTGAGGTCCGGTCCTGATCCTCTCGCCGAGCACGCGCTGTCTGTCTGTCCGGCGGGGACGTGAGTGTATCGAGTGTCATCACGAGCAACCCTAACCCGTCCGGTTGTCATTGTGCTCATGGAAGATCCCTCCAGGGTGCTCGGCGTGCTCCCATGCTGCGACCTCCGGCATCAACCAACGTCCTCTGCATCATCTGCGTTTCTCTCTCCAACGACTCGCGCCGGCGGATTATTCCCCCGCAGGTACCTTCAACATCACCGGTTGTCTTGAGGATCACCTGGGCCAACGATCGATCAATTTCGCGTAGGAAAAGACAAAACCACCCGAAAAGACAGACAATAGGTGCTATGAGTATTCTTCGATTCATCGCTCGCCCGCTTTTGGCTGCTCCTTTCATTGCAGACGGCTTCTCTGCGATCCGTGAACCCGACGTTCACGTTGAGCGCGCTGAGGATATTCGCCCTCTGATGAACAAGGTTGTTCCCGGTCATGACCTCTCCGATCAGGAGTTGCGCACCCTCACCCGGATTCTCGGGACGGTCACAACAACTGCTGGCCTATGTTTTGCCTTGGGCAAGTTCCCACGTGCCACCGCAGGAGTTCTCACCGCCGTTGCAGTTCCGATGGCGCTGGTGAACCACCCCGTGCGCGGAACATCCCTCACTCGTGAAGAAATCAAAGAGAACCGTTCAGGACTCATGCGTAAGCTCGCCTTAGCTGCGGGCGTTGCGCTGGCAACCACTGACCGCCAAGGACGTCCCTCGGCCACGTGGAGGCTGTCGAACTGGCGCGATCAGCGTTTAGCGATCGCTCAGGCACGTGCTGCCGAGCGTGCTCGTGTTGAACGCAAGTTTGCCGAGTGAACCAGGCCTGGCCTGCGCCGGTAGCCTCGGGCCCCGTGAACGCCCAGGTGAGCGTCCCCGGCTCTAAGTCTCATACTGCCCGCGCGCTGTATCTCGCGGCCATCGCCACGCATCCCTCAAGGATCCGTGGCGCCCTCGATGCCCGCGACACCCGCCTGTTCATCAACGGACTTCAGGCACTGGGTGCCCGCATCTCCAGTGACGGTGACGCGCTGCTTGTTGAGCCGATCAGCAAACACGAGATACCACCGGCAGACTCACCTACCGGCAGCGCGCCGGGCAAAATTCGGACCATTGATGTTGGCCTCGCGGGAACGGTCATGCGTTTCCTCCCTCCCCTGGCGGCTTTAAGCTCCACACCCACTCGCTTCACCGGTGACGAGGCCGCACTCCACCGCCCCGTGGCCCCTCTCCTCGACGCCCTCACCTCAATGGGTGCATCCGTTGACTACGAGGGAGAAGCCGGGCATCTGCCCTTGACAATTCGTGGGCCGCTTCATGTCCCTGAGGACGGACGCGTCGACGTCCACGCCTCGTCCTCGTCCCAATTCCTCTCGGCAATGCTGCTGGTCGCACCGCTCCTGGGCTCTCCCATCACTGTGCGAGCACCCGGGAATGTTGTCTCACTTCCACACGTGGACATGACCGTCTCAGCGATGAGAGCACGAGGAATTCGATGCGTGCGCTCAGGTGATGCCGGGCAGCATCTGTCGTGGGTCATTGAACCGGGACGCCCCGAGGGTGGCACGTGGACCATCGAACCGGACCTGTCGAATGCCGGTCCGTTCCTGGCGGCAGCGATGGTCACCGGAGGGTCGGTGACCATTCCGAACTGGCCGTCGGTTACGGATCAGGCCGGTGACGCGTGGCGGTGGATCCTCAAAGAAATGGGCGGAGCCGTCCACTTTGCCCCAGGCGGCGCGACCGGCGGGAAAGCTGAGGCCGGTGACCTCACCGTGACGGGGCCGCCACGTGGGAATCTCCGCGGACTTTCGGCGGATTTTTCGGCGATCGGAGAACTTGTGCCCACGGTGGCTGCTCTCGCCGCCGTGGCGTCCTCACCATCCCTCATCACAGGAATCGCGCATCTACGCGGACACGAAACTGATCGCGTGTCCGCACTTGCTCGGGAAATCACCCGGCTCGGTGGTGACGTTAACGAGGGCGACGATTTCCTCCGCATCACGCCGCGTCCCCTGCACGCCGCCGAAATCCACACCTACGAGGATCACCGGATGGCAACCTTCGGTGCAATCATTGGGCTTAACGTTCCCGGAACGCACGTGGCGAATGTGGAGACAACATCGAAGACTCTTCCGGGGTTCACAACAATGTGGGAGGACATGCTCAGCCAATGAGACGTGACATCGGCACCGACGATCCACGGGTCCGCGTCCGAGCGGGCAAATCCTCACGTCCGCGGACAAAGAAACGCCCCGACTGGTCTCAACAGCCACGAGGCCGTGTCGTAGCGATTGATCGGGGACGTTATCGCGTCGTCCTTGACGACACAACCGATCACAAGGCAGCTGGCAGCCCACATAGCGCCAATTCCCAGGCTCTGTCACGTGGTTCCACGATGGGAACTCAGGTTCAGGCAGTGCGCGCAAAGGAGTTGGGCCGAGGATCCATCATCATGGGTGACTGGGTGCGCGTCACGGGAGATGTCTCTGGTCGCCACGACACCCTTGCGAGAATCGTTGCCGTTGATGAGCGGTCGAGTGTTCTGCGTCGTTCCCTTGAGGATGTTCCCGATCAGCGAGGCGAAAAAGCGATCGTTGCGAATGCTCAGGTCATGTGTATCGTCGTCGCCCTCGCCGATCCTCCGCCGCGCATGGGGATGATTGATCGGTGCCTCGTGGCCGCCTACGAAGCGGGTCTTGAGCCGATCCTGTGCCTGACGAAATCTGACTTGGCTTCCCCCGCTCCCCTAATCGATGCCTATTCACATTTCGATATTCCCATTGTTGTCACCCATTTAGGGAATGAGGACAATGCGGGGAACGAGGACGAGGCCACCTCCTCTGGCTTCCAGGCTGGCGATGGATCGGGGGACGTTGATCACCTCAGGCAGCAGCTGACTGGCCGTTTTTGTGTGCTCGTGGGACATTCAGGGGTGGGAAAGTCAACGCTGATTAACGCCCTCGTTCCGCAGGCAAACCGTGCGGTCGGAGCCGTGAACACCGTCACGGGTCGTGGCCGGCACACGTCAACGTCATCGGAAGCGTTCATGCTTGACGGCGGTGGGTGGATCGTCGACACCCCGGGAGTGCGATCCTTTGGCCTAGGCCATGTGACCGTTGATGACGTGCTTGGTGTCTATCCCGATGTTGCCCAAGCCGCGTCGTGGTGTTTACCGCTGTGCTCCCACGTGGAATCGGAGCCTTCGTGTGCCCTCGATGCGTGGCGCTTGGGAACAGATCCTTTCGAGGTCGATGACGCAGCCACTCTTAAGTACCGCTCACATCGAGTTCATGCGGTGCGCAGGCTCTTAGATGCAGTGGCGACAGCCGACGCAGCGTCGAAAGCCGCGCGTTAGAGCAGACACTCACTACGTCGCGTCGAACGCCGCGCGTTAGAGCAGACACTCACTACGTCGCGTCGAACGCTTCAGATGCCATGAGCGAGTCATTAGCGCCCGCGACAGCACGAAAACGCTGCTTAGCCCACCGTTCCTAACGGAACCACAGGAGACGTCCGACGGTTTGATACAGGGCTTTGCGTGCGCCCACGGGGATCAGGCGATAGCCTCCACGGACGAGCATATTCGTCACATACCGCGGCACAGTGATCATGCGGGATTCGCGCAGCAGACGCTGCATCCGAAGCTCCGATCGGAACATGTCCACTCCCCCGCGACGCTGGTAGGCGCCCGCACCGATCCGATACAGCACGAGAGGGTCTTGGACATTGACCGTGGGAATCCCCAAATGGATCATCCGTGCGAACAGCCAGTAATCCTCCATATGGTTGACGTGCTGATATCCGCCTGCGGCGGCAACCGCGGACTTGGTGTAGACGATTGTCGGATGGTTGAACGGGTCACGACGCGTAATTGTCTGTCGAATTTCGCGGGCACTCATCGGCATACGCCGGACAAGACCTGTTGAGGACTCGTCCTCGTCAAACTCCGCGATCGCACTTCCGACCATCTCAAAACCCGCCTCAATGAGGGGAATCTGCGTGGCGAATCGTTCGGGAAGCGAAATATCGTCAGCGTCGGCGCGCGCCACAATCTCACACTCACATTCGGGCAGACCAACATTGAGCGCGTGCGACAACCCAGAATTCTGAGCAAGACGAACAACCTTCACGGGAATGTCAGCCGTCAGATCTGCGCGTCTGCCATGAGCCACGTCGCGGAGGATCCGGTCAATTCCCGGGTTGATGGGGCCGTCGCATACGACCACGATCTGCGATGGGCGGCGAATCTGATCAACGCCGATGGACCTGAGGGAACGTTGGAAGTGCGTGACATTGTCGCCCCGCCACACCGGAAGGAGCACAGCGAAACGCGTGTTGCGATCACTGCGCTGATAAGGCTGTGCGGGATGTTCGGTAGTTCCCGAATCAAGAACCGCCGCCTCGCGTCCCACCTGAGTGTCCCAGAGGATTTCCGTGGTCGGACGAGGAGCGGAAATACCCGCGTACGTGCCCATGATGATGTCTGCGATACGCGCTTGCGGACGTGAGGAAATCGCGATCATCTTCGCCCAGCGGCGCAGGGTCGCTCCCGAATAGAGCAGACGATCCACGGGGGAAAAGGCACGCGACCGGGTCAGGGACCACACTTTGTTGCGTACTTCCCCAAAGAAACGATCTCCGGGGTCTTTGTCCGTTGCCCCGGCGAATTCCTTGGTTCGATGTTCAACGCGGGCAGCATCAACGTAAAGTCCGATGCGGCGTCGAAGAAGACGGCCCGTGTACTCAAAGTCATCGTTCCACAGGAAGTAGTCCGCCACGGGCAGCCCTTCCTCCCGAACTGCCCGGGCATCCAAAAGGATGGCAACAAAGGATGCGGTTCGGATCTGTTTTGCTCCTACCGCTTGGGCGTGTGCCCTGAGCTTTGGATCAATGAGGAATCGCTCACGTGGCGTGTTCATTGGATGTTCACGACCGTCGATCCAATTCGCCCGACATGCCAGGACCGCTGGGCTACCGGCATAGCGTTCGCGCGCGTCGAGGAGCCGTTCAAGGGCTTGGGGCTGGGCAACCGTGTCGTCGTCCATGATCCACACGAGGTCCGCTCCGCGGCTGATTGCCCGAGCAATACCGGCAGCAAAGCCGCCCGCTCCTCCTAAGTTCCGTTTCATTTCAACGGTATTTGTGACGACTGGGTGGTTGTGGGCGTATTCGAGTGAACGATCAGTTGACGCGTTGTCAACGACGATGACATCGTCGAGAGGCCGGGTCTGTGCTCCGAGAGCGTCGAGGGTGTCGCCGAGCATATGATCCCTGTTATATGCGACGACAACTGCGGCAACGGACACTGATTTCATGAGAGTCAGCGTAATGTGTCAACCTCAGCTCAACGACAAGCAGAAACCCTCCCCATTCGTTTTGCAATCAAATTGAAGCCTTTTACTCAGTCTCCATTCAGAAGGCCGATGGTTATACTGCCTAGGTCCCTGAGTCCTCGGTAAACCCTCAACACGAAAGATTTGTGCAGTTCCGTGCCGCTTTTACCTCCACACTCCGATAACGTCCACACGACTTTTGTCGCCACGTCGATCACCTGGGAACGTGTCAACCTCCACATCACCATCGAGGAACGCCCCATTGACGAGGACGACCGTCGGGCACCCGGTTCACGGCCTAGCGGAACTGATGACATCTTGATCATCGACCCACTCGAAGGGTTCATCCCACCGGAAGGCCTGCCCGTACATGTGGGGAATTGCGAAAAACCCACCGATGATCCTGCACCCAGCGATCACCAGACGTCCTTTGCTTTGTGGCGTCCCAACGAGAATGCGCATGCCCTGGAGTGGACGCAGCTCGATGATCACCGCTGGATGATCTCACTCAATGTCACGAACTTTGAGAACCGCAAGCAAGTGGTCAACGGAACATGGAGATTCGCTGTTCGCTGCTGCAGCGCATGGCAGAACGTCATCCTTGATCTCAGCCTCACCGATGACCTCGATGACAAGTCGCGAGTTTTCCTGCATGCGGGCAACAACCGGGCATACACCGTCGCATTCTCACTGGCTGAAACCACACCCGACCTCATCATGAGGACGTACTACTTCACCGGTGGTCGAAAGAAATCGGACAATCCTCTTGTGTGGGCCACGCGTGCGATTCGTCGGACCTGGAAGAAAACCAAGCGTTCAGCCCTCATCGCCGCATACGAGGCGTCGCTCGCCGCCCACCCCCACCGAAACAACACCATTCTTTTTGCTTCCGAGGCACGCCCCAGCCTCCAGGGGAACCTCCGGGCGATCCGTGACCGGATGCTTGAACGCGGACTCGATCATCGTTTCACTTTCCTCTATTCCTTCCGCACAGAGGCCATGTCGGATAAGAAGTCGGCGCTCAAACTCGCCTGGCTCATGGGGCAAGCGGGGACGATCATCATTGATGACTATTTCGTTCTCCTCGATTCTTTCCCCGTTGACGGCAACCACACAATTATCCAGGCGTGGCACGCCGGATCGGGATTCAAGGACGTGGGCTACTCTCGTTTCGGCAAGTCGGGATCACCGAACCTGCATAACGCCCACCGACACTATTCCTATGCGATATGCGGTGCCGAGGCCCTGCGCGACACCTACGCCGAGGTTTTCGGAATTGAACGCGCAGCGGTGATCCCCACGGGTCTGCCCCGGATCGATGCGTTCCTCAACCCGAAGCACAGTGCCAGGGCCCGCAAGGAATTTGCTTCGCAGTTCCCGCTGGCAGCCAACAAACGCGTAATTCTTTTTGCTCCGACCTTCCGCGGACGAGGGATGTCCGATGCCTACTATGACTGGAATTCCTTTGACTTCCAGGCACTCTATGACGTCCTCGGCACAGAAAGTGTCTTCCTCATTCGCCAGCATCATTTCGTCATAGACCCAGCTCCGATTCCCGAGGAGTTGAGCGACCGAATCATCGATGCGTCCTCATTTGCTGACACGAATGATCTGCTGCATTCCGTTGACGTGATGATCACCGATTATTCGTCGATCATGTATGAGTATTCACTGCTGCACCGGCCGATGATTTTCTTCGCTCCCGATCTCGACATGTATTCAGCGACCCGCGGAATGCATCGGGATTACCGGGGCACCGCCCCCGGCCAGGTCGTCACCGACTTCGACACCCTCCTTGAGGTTCTGTCACGCCCAACCTTAGATGTCGGCAAAACCGAGGAATTCATCACCCACAACTTCGACCACGCGGATACGCACAATTCCGACCGCTTTATCGACTGGCTTCTTCTGGGACGGCTTCCACTGACGATCAGTGCGGCTCCAGGCGAACAGACACCGATAGTCCGCTAAGGTCACACGAGGAGGTTTTCAATGAATGTCGCTTTGATTTTCGCCGGGGGAATCGGTGCGCGTATGCGAGCCGGAGCTGTTCCGAAACAGTTCTTAGAGATTTATGGACGCCCCGTCATCGTTCATACGCTCGAACAGTTCCAGCAGCACCCCGAGATTGACGCGATCCTCGTTGTCATCCTTGAAGAATATCGTCAAGAATTCCTGCGCCTCCTCGACCGATACGAACTCTCCAAGGTGAAGTGGGTGGTGTCGGGTGGTTCCACCGGTCAGGAATCACGGCATAACGGTCTCAAGGCTCTGCGTGAGGCCTGCCCTAAGGACTCTGTTGTTCTCATCCACGACGGGGTGCGTCCACTTGTGGATGAGGAACTCATTACGGCGAATATCCGTTCCGTTGAGGCTCATGGAACAGGCGTGACGTGCACAAAGACAAATGAAACCATCGTTGTTGCCAACGAACCTCAAGTCACCGATGTGATCCCGCGTGATCGCCTGTGGACAGCTCAGGCCCCTCAATCCTTCGTGCTGGGAGAAGTTGCCGACATCTACGACCGCGCTGTGTCGGAGGGCATCACCGATTCCATTGACACGTGTTCTCTGTACCGTCGTTACGGTATTCCCGTGCGGATGGTTCCCGGCCCGCACACGAACATCAAGATCACAACAAGTTCCGACTATTACATTGCTCGAACGTTCTTCACTCTTGTCGAGGACGCGAAAGCTTTCGGTGCCCGCGCGGAAATGGAGTAAGGAGCTTCGATGAGCACGCCCCTTCCCTTCGTTGATACGGACATCGTCCGTGAAGACATTGACGCGATTCTGGCGGCACAAGACCCTCAAAGGCAGCTTCCGTGGGCAGAGTTGACGGGCCGGAGCGTCCTCGTCACTGGTGCATCCGGGATGATTCCGGCATATACGGCGGCAGCTCTTTTTCGGGCGAACCAGCTGTGGAACCTCAATATCGACGTGACGTTGCTTGTGCGCGACGCCGACAAAGCCCGTCTCCGCTTCGGCGGCCTCCTTGATGCACCGCATGTTCACCTGTGCGTTGGGGATGTCACCGACGTTGACCTCGGTGATCAGCGTTTCGATGTGATCTTCCACGGGGCGTCCCCTGCCCGTCCTTCCCTGCACGCACACAACCCTGTGGGGACGTTGAAAACTAACGCTCTTGGGACGCTTCACATGCTCGATCACGTTGCTGACGGTGGTCGTTTTGTCCTCATGTCGTCCTCGGAAGTCTACGGCGCACATTCGGGAACTGAACTCATCGGCGAACACGATTTCGGTCCCCTCGATCCGTACTCGGTGCGCGGCTGCTATTTCGAGGGGAAGCGCATGAGCGAAACCGCCGTTGCCGTTTATGCGGAGCAATATGGGATTGTGCCGACGGTTGTTCGTTTTGGTCATATTTACGGTCCGGGAATGGCTGTGGATGATGGTCGTGTTCAGGCGGATTTCGCTGCGGATGTTGCCGCTGGCCGCGACATCGTTTTAACGGGTGATGGCACCGCCCAGCGGACCTACACCTATGTTGCTGATGCGGTGTCGGGGATGCTGCTGGCGATGTTTAAGGGAACTCAGGCGGTGTACAACATTGCCGATCCGCGAGGATCCGTGTCGATTCGTCAACTCGCCGATGCTTTCGTTGCCGCCCGACCGGAGCTTAAGCTCGCTGTGCGTTTCGCCAACGGGGAGCCACCCCGAGGGGTTTCTGCCCAGGCGCGCCTCGGTTTGGATTCCCAGGCACTCATTGACCTGGGGTGGGTGCCGTCCGTTGATCTGGCCTCGGGTGCCGCTCGCATGGTGGGGGCCCTGAGCCGATGAGTTCCGTAGTCCTTCAGCGGTGGATGAACGAGGACGACTGCGCGCGTTCCTGGTGGGATTCTCTTTTCCCTGCGGCCAGGTGGCGCGAAGTCTCCATTTCCCAGGTTGAGCTTCACGTCAAAGGAACTGGAACAGCCGTCCTCGTTTCTCGTTCCCGCGGGAACTGGGGGCCGCGCAGGCGCGTCGAGGCTGGCACGTCCGTCCTCGTTGATCTTCATCAGGACTGGTACTGGCTTGAGCCTGAGAACGGGGCCGACATTACCGGCATCACATGGACTGCCGCGCTTCATTCTCCTTCTGAGGATGCGGGCGATGAAATCCTCGACGTTCCCCCCGATTGTCCTCAGATCACTGCGATTGTGCCCACGATCGGTCGCATTGATGAGACGTTGACGCAAGTGCGCTCACTCCTCGTCTCCCCTCTGATTGGGGAACTCATCGTCATCGACCAGGCGGGAACACTGGCTGAATCCGCAGAATTTACTTCCGAATGTGACCGACAGGGGGCGCGTCTTCGTCTGATCACCCAGGGGAATTTCGGGGGTTCAGGTGGATACGCCCGAGGGATGATTGAATCTCTTGCGCATCCCGAACGCGCGGTCCTTCTCTCCGACGATGACGCGCATCTTCCCGTCGAGTCACTGCGTCGCATGGCCACATTCCAAACCCTCGCAGCCCGCAGCGGACATCGCGTCATCATGGGCACACCGGTTTTCGATGTCGACAATCCCAGTAGGCTCCAGATTTGCGCCGAATACGTTCGTTCCTCCGATTTCTTCTGGACAAAAGCAGACTCTCTCTTTCATCCACGCGACACTCGCCAAGCTCACTCCGACATCGTTGACGCCCTCGATTTGCGCACCGAACCGAACTACACGGGCTGGTGGGGGTGCCTTCTGCCCCCTCATACCGTCAGCGATGTTGGCCTACCCGCGCCCTTCTTCCTCAAATGGGACGACGCCGAATACGGTCTGCGCGCACACGCCCACGGGTATGCGATCCGCGTGTTGCCGGGAACGGGCGTGTGGCATCCACGGTGGGACACCACAACAACGCTGTGGTCGTGGTCTGGAGTGCTCTCCCACAGGAACCGTCTGGCAACGGCTGCGGCGCTGGGCTCTCATCGCGGGGTCCTCACCTCAAGCGCCGCCCACCAGATCAAACATGTTCTCTCCTTGCAGTACGACGTTGCTGATTCCTGGAGTGATGCGGGTGATCTCATTACCGAGGGCGCGCAGTGGCTTGGGCATGACCTTCTTCACGCACGATCAACCGCGCAGGATATCTGGGCGCGCGCCCACGCCCTCAGCGACAATGCCGCTCGACGCGCAAGTGGTTCGGTGGTGAATTGGGCTGCTCATCACGTGGCGCCCCGCAGCACCGATTGGCATCAACGCCGGGTATCTTCGGCTCTTCGTGCCGTCGCCTCACTGGTGATCCCCGAACAGAGGGTTAGTGATGTCCGCTCCGTCACCGCCGAAGACTACGCCTGGTGGGATTCTCTGGGCGCGGATCGGGTGACGATTGAGGGGAAAACCCCCGAGCTCGTCCTCGTCCGTGATCCACGGCGTGCACGACGTCAACTGCGTCGCATCCTGGGTCAACATCTCACACTTGCCCTAAAGTGGACGCGACTACACAACGAGTACGCTCAGGCATTGGCTCGTTCCTCCAGCGAGGAACACTGGCGCCACGTCCTGAGGCTCCCCCTCGAATCTGACAACGGGATCACAGGCCACGCAACGGGAGGGAGAGTCCGCGAGCGCACGCCACATACCGTCAAGCACCAGATACGTGACGAAGGGATCAGCCGATGAACGGTGGACATTCAACGGGACGCCACATCAGTCCCGCGGCGCGTCTGTCGGCTATCTGGCGTAATCGTCGGGTCCTCTGGCTCCTCATTAGGCGTGACCTCAAGGTCCGCTACGCGAATTCACTGCTCGGATACGTCTGGTCCGTCCTCGATCCCCTGGTCATGGGGCTGATCTATTGGTTTGTCTTCACGGTTATTTTTCATCGATCCGTGGGCGAGGAACCCTATATCGTTTTCCTTCTTTCCGCTCTCCTTCCGTGGCTGTGGTTTCAGATTGGGTTGACGGAAGGGGCGAAGTCGATTATTTCTCAGGAAAAACTTGTTCGCTCCACCGCTGTTCCACGCGAAATTTGGGTGCTGAGGTCGGTGTGTGCCAGGGGGATCGAATTCCTTTTCTCACTCCCGGTTCTCATTCTTTTCCTTGTTGTCTACCATCCACCGATCAACATCTTCATTCTGTTGTTTCCGCTGGGGATCCTCCTCCAATTCCTCCTGCTTGCGGGGGTTTCGATGTTCCTCGCTCCGCTGATGGTGATGCTCAAGGACATCGACCCGTTGGTCCGCCTGGCTCTGCGTGCTCTCTTTTATGCCTCCCCAACGATCTACGGAATCAACGACATCCTCGGCAATACCGCGGTACCGAAAATCATTCAGGATCTTTACCTGCTGAATCCGCTCGCTGGAATCATGTCGGCGTATCGCGCGGGGATTTTTGCTTCGGAGCTGTCGGTGCCCGCGATCCTCAGTTCCCTCATCATCACGCTGGCTACTTTCGTCTTGGGCTGTGTCTTCTTCGGTCGTTCCGAACGCACAGTCTTGAAGGAAATCTGAGGAGACCCATGTCTATGAGTTCCCCATCTTCGCCGCAGTCGATCATTTCCGTTCACGACGTCGGTCTGAATTTCCACAAGGGGCGTTCTTCGGAATCTCTGCGGGAAAAACTCCTCTTCCGTCCGAAAAAGGTGCCCGCTGCTCAGAGCTTCTGGGCGCTGCGTCACGTGTCCTTTGACGTCGCCCCCGGTGAGGCGATCGGTGTGGTTGGGCGCAACGGGTCTGGCAAGTCAACTCTGCTTAAGCTCGTTGCCGGTGTCATGCTTCCCGACGAAGGAACGATCGATGTTCGCGATGCCGTGGCCCCGCTCATCGAAATCACCGGAGGGTTCGTCCCTGAACTCACGGGGCGAGAAAACCTCGTTCTTTCTGCGGGACTCCACGGGATGACTCCGCGGGAGATTGACGAACATTTTGATGAGATCGTTGAGTTTTCAGGTGTCGGCGATTTTCTCGATACTCCTTTCCGCCACTATTCCTCAGGCATGAAGGTGCGTCTGGCATTCTCTGTGATTTCCGTCCTCGACGCACCGATCCTCATGGTTGATGAGGTCCTCGCCGTCGGAGATAAAGCATTCCGGGAAAAGTGCTACGCACGCATCCGGCAGCGGCTGGATTCAGGAACAACGCTGTTCCTGGTGTCGCACTCCGAAAACGACCTCAAGCGCTTTTGCACGCGAGCCCTCTACCTCAAGAACGGCGTCCTCGCTCAAGACGGCCCACTCAACGAGGTCATGCAGCGCTACGCCGCCGATTCGGAGTCCTGAGGCCTATGGCCAAAGACGCGCGCATTGACGTTTTCAAGGGGATTCTCATCCTCTTAGTCGTCGCCGGTCATTTTCTTCTCCAGTTCGTTTCCTACGATCGGGCATTTGAGCTGCTGTACTGGTGGATCTACCTGGTCCATATGCCGGCTTTTTCCCTGTGTTCAGGAATCGTCATTCGCTCTCCCGAGCGTTCGGCACGATCGGCCGCGCGATCTCTCATTCCCGTCTACGTGGGTTTTTCGCTCCTCCACGTGACAATCAGGACCGTGGAAGTTGCGGGCGTGACCTGGACTCTTGTGCCCCTCCTCTTCCCCGGGCTTCACTGGTACCTGCTGTCGTTAATGCTCTGGCGTCTGGCTCTTGTGTGGGTGGTGCGCCTGCCGAGGTGGGTGTCCCTTGCCGGCGCAGTCACCGCTTCACTTCTCATCGGTTTCGTCCCCCACGCCGGATCTTTCCTCTCCATTTCCCGCACCGTGGTATTTTTCCCGTTTTTCCTTGCCGGCTACTTCATCGGGATCGACGGCTTCGGGCGCCTCTGTCAACGCCTGAGCCCCGTCGTCGCCCTCGTCCCCTTCGTGGGCATCAGCGCACTCGCGGTGGTCTTCACCTTCACCGACGGATTCCGGATCTCCCAGCTCACCGGGAAAAAGCCCTACGTTGAGACGTCGGCCGACCTCTGGCAGGCACTCGTCGTCAGGCTCGCAGCGATGGTGTGTACGGCGCTCCTTGTCTGCGTCGTCTCCGCCGTCCTTGCGCGTGACTCCTCACATGTGAAGAATCAAGGGAGCTTCGCGTGGCTTGCCCGCATCGGCTCAGTTTCCATGAGCGTCTACCTCCTTCACCTCTACTTCGTGTATCCACTCTCCTGGGTGAATCTCAACACCTGGCCGGTGTGGGCGATGTGGCTCGTCATCCTTGGAGGAACAACAATTGCCGTCGCTGTCACGGCGTCACAGCCAGCCGTCGTCCTCGTGGCGCGACTCTCGAACATCTTCCTCAAGGTCTGGGATATTGGTGCCCGCCGGCTTCGTCCTCGGCCTCGGCCTCGCTCAATCAGCGGCGATGGAGCTCAACGAAATTCCTGAGGATCTGATGAACGTCACCGACCTCGTTGGCGTAGGCGCGCTCGCGAATAATGTCGGAATTCGCTTCCGAGCTGTAGATTCCCGCGTATTGCTCGATCCTCAGGTCCATTCCTTCGCGGTCAAGCTCCGGGTGGAACTGAGTGGCCCACGCGGCTTCTCCGACGCGAACCATCTGCACGGGAGCTGCCTCTCCGGTCGCTAGCACGGTGATGTCGTGGCCGATCTGAGAGACCGCTTCGTGGTGTCCGACGTACGCTCCAAAGATATCGGGCACCCCCGACAGGATGGGGTCTTTGCGTCCCTCCTGAGTCACGGTCACGAGGACGGAACTCATCTCTTCGCCGTGTTCTTCGGTGACCATGCCGCCGAGATGGAGATTGAGTGTGCCCAGTCCGTAGCAGATCCCAAAAATCGGGAACTGCGATGCGAGAGCCTGATCATAGAGGGAACTCAGCCAGGCCTCACCCCTGAGCTGTTCGGGGGACTTGTGAGCAGGATCGGCGGAGGAATCCCACGGTGATCCGCAGACGAAAACTCCCGACCAGTCCTCAAGCGTGATCTCGGGGAGCGTCGCGCTTTCGAGGCGAAGGTGGGCCCACTCGTCCTCGTGAAGTCCGGCGAGGCGAGGAAGCGCGTGAAGTTCGGAGTCGACAACTGGGCCGTTGGGCCGTGACGTGAGGACTAAGAAAGGCTTCGTGGGCATGGGAACTATGGTAATGCCCTCAGGGCGCTACAGTGATCTCATGGTTGACTCAACGCGTTACAACGATGATCTGCGTTTGGCTCATGTCCTTGCCGATCAAGCCGATGCGATATCCACAGCGCGTTTCGGCGCCCAGGATTTGCTTGTCGAATCCAAGCCAGATTTCACCCCGGTCACTGACGCAGATCGCGCGGTCGAAAAGTCGATTCGTTCTCAGCTGTCTCACATTCGCTCACGCGACTGCGTGTACGGGGAAGAATTCGGATCGGAAGGCTATTCGAATCGTCAGTGGGTCATTGACCCTATCGACGGGACCAAGAATTTCGTTCGAGGCGTCCCGGTGTGGGCAACGCTCATCGCACTTGTCGAGGACGGGGAAGTCGTTGTCGGCGTTGTCTCTGCTCCTTTGCTCAAGCGACGCTGGTGGGCGGCGCGCGGTCAGGGAGCGTGGACGGGAACCTCGCTCTTTCGGGGGCGACAAATTCACGTGTCACAGGTGTCGCATCTTGACGATGCCTCCCTGTCGTATTCATCCCTCGATGGATGGCTGGCCAAAGACCGAGGGGCGGAGTTCCTTCAGTTGCAGTCGCGTTGCTGGCGTTCGCGTGCCTACGGTGATTTCTGGAGTTACATGCTTGTTGCCGAGGGCGCCGTTGACATTGCCTGCGAGCCTGAACTTGAGCTTTACGACATGGCGGCACTTGTTCCAATCGTGACCGAGGCCGGTGGGCGTTTCACGTCGCTGACCGGCGCCGATGGCCCCTGGGGTGGTCATGCTGTGGCAACAAATGGTGTGCTTCATGATGAGATCATTGAGCTGCTGCACTGGCCCGAAGACTAAACATCCGGGTGGCTGAGTCCTCGTTCGGCGCGACGCGCGGGCGGACGCAAATGCATGCGGTGTCGTGCACACTCTATACATGATCATTCTTCACACCTCGGATTGGCATCTGGGCCGCACCCTCCACGGTGCGGACCTCGGTGAGGCTGCCGACGCATTCCTTGACTGGTTGTGTCATGTTGTTGATGAACGCCGTGTCGATGCAGTACTCATCAGCGGTGATATTTTTGATCGTGCTGTTCCCCCGATTTCCGCGATTCGCCGATTTTCTCGCGTCATTTCTCGCCTGAGCTCACAAACGAAAGTGATCATCACCTCGGGTAATCACGACGGTCCCATCCGACTGGGAATGACTGCTTCCATTCTCAACCCCTCGGTTGTTCTCGCAACAGATCCCCTGTCAGTGGGCACAGCAATCCCCGTTCAGCCGGTTTCGTTGCCCTCACCTGAGGAACCAGACATTAACGAGGGCGACGCAGGCGACACAGGCGTAGGCGTTCTCGTCTATCCGATCCCCTATCTTGAACCCGATCTCGTCCGCTATCAGCTTGCCGAGATGAACTCCTCAGATGCACATCTCGGAGCCGATGGTGAGGAATATCGGGATGATTCTTTCGTGGCGGATAATCAGCCGCGCCCACTTGCTCGCTCACACGAGGCCGTTGTCGCTGCTGCGTTGAGGCGAATCGGAGACGATCTTCGTCGCCATCGCTCCCGCGGGGATCATCGTCCAGCAATCGCAATGGTTCATGCGTTTATTTCCGGGGCTTTGCCGTCAGACTCTGAACGCGATATCACCGTCGGTGGTGTTCCTTCTGTTCCAGCACACATCTTCGCTTCCCTCGGTGAAAGTTCAACCGACGCGTCATCATCAGAATCCCCCTCGGATCGAGACCGGGCGGTTGAGCTCGACCTCGCCCCCATCAACGCATCATCGTCGTCTTGTGACACAGATGCCGGAGAGGAGCCGCTTGACTCCTCGCCGACGGGTCGTGAACGTTGCGCGGTTGGTCTGACATATGTTGCCGCTGGGCATTTGCATCGCCCGCAGCTTGTCACCTCATCCCCGGTCCCCATTCGGTATTCCGGCTCACCCATTGCCTATTCTTTTTCCGAGGCAGGGGCAGACAAATCCGTCACCCTCGTCCATATTGAAGGCGATGGGACCTGCGAATGGGAGGCACTCCCCATCCCCGTTCATCGACCAATTCGCGTGATCTGTGGAACTTTCAACGACCTCATCGCCGGTGCTCCACACGATGCCGCCGATGCGTACTATTCGGTCACTGTGACCGACCCGTATCGTCCCGAGCGTCTTGTTCCCCGGATCAGGGAGATCTACCCTCACGCCCTCGTCATCCACCATGATCCAGAGAAGACACCGGAACACGATCCACGCGTCCTCGCTCAGATTCCCCATCGTCACCCAGCGGATGTCACACGCGATTTCTTCACTGCCGTTGGGGGACGTCAACTCACCCACGAGGAGCGTTCTGTGATCGATGACGTGTGGACTCAGATACGAACGGAGCACTCAGCATGAGACTTCTTGACCTGAAATTACGCGGAATCGGGCCGTTCTCCGGCGAGGAACACATCGACTTCACTGCATTTGAGGAGTCCGGATTATTTCTTCTTGAAGGACCAACCGGTGCAGGAAAGTCCACGCTCATTGATGCCATCGTATTCGCGTTATACGGCGATGTTGCCCGCGCAAAGGATGCCTCAAAAGACCGTTTGCGCTCGAAGTATCTCTCCGATTCAGATCCGGCGGAAGTCATCGTTGTTTTCGAGGTTCCCTCCGGCATCTACCGGGTGAGTCGAACACCCTCCTACACGCCATCTGGACGCAAGAGTCCGCGGAATTCTCAAGCAACACTCGTGTCCGTTTGCGAGGATTCCAAAGATGCCTCAGGGTATCGAACGGTCGAGGCGATTGCTTCCGGCCCATCGAAAGTTGGCCCGGAAATTGAAACACTCATCGGACTGAAGAAAGACCAGTTCCTTCAGACCGTTGTTCTCCCCCAGGGGAAGTTTGCTGAGTTCCTCACCTCCTCCTCTGACCAGCGGGAACAGGTGCTACGCGATATTTTCAACACTCACGTTTTTGCAGACTTCCAAAAAGCCCTGGCAAAGCGTGCCGCCGAGTCACGCGGCAATGTTTCCTCGGCGCAAGCGCAGGTTGTCTCAGCTTTCGATGTGCTCCTGGCAATGTCACCTCCGACTCCCGTGACCCAAGGTCCAGCCAGTCCCCACAGCGCCTCATCAGACACCGATGCCCCCACTTCTGATGATTCACCCGTGGATTCTGGTGGCTCCGCCGACGAGCGCTCCCCCTCGGATCCGGCCTCAGACGCTGATGGACGTTCCTCCTCGGATCCGGCCTCACACGCCGATGAGCATTCCCTGGGCGATGGCGACGCAGTCAATCCTCTCGCCGCCGATCCCGAAGATGCCATCCTTTTCGCACGGGCCCGCGGCGACGAGGCTCGTCAAGCTCTCTCGGTGGCTCACACAGCGCTGGACCAAGCGAAAATCATCGCACGCGAAGACGAACAACGCCTAGCTCAGGGACGCGCCGACGCGGACGCTCTTGCCGAATACCATCGACTCACGTCCCAGCGTTGCGCTCTTCTTGAGCGTTCTGAGGATATTGATCGTCTTCGGCGCTCCGTCGCTGATGGGATCCGGGCTAGTGCCGTCCGACCGCTGATCCGAGGCGAACGCTCAGCCTCGTCTGCTCTGGATGTCGCGACACATGCGTTAGAACACGCGCGCCTCGCAGTCATCAACGCTGCCGATTCTCCTCAAGAGCATGTCAACGAGGGCGGTCCTCTGTCGTCACCATTAACGCAGGTCAGCGATGCACCAACTGTCCTCAGTTTCGCGCAGGCGCGTCGCGACGGCCTTCTTGCCCGTCGTTCCCAGATCGCAGCGCTCCTCGATATCGAACGCGAGCTGCCCGCGAAAATTGACGCCCTCAACGACCTGAAAGAAAGTGCGCGTACCGCCCAGGAACATGCCGATTCCCTCACGCAACAGCTTGAATCCCTTCCCCACACAATCGCCAGCTTGACCCAGCAGGTCGAGGCCCTGCGCAGCGAATGCGCTCCATTGGATGCATTGGTTCTTCAACGTGAAGATACAGAGTCGAAGCTGTCGCTCGCACGGCAGGCCGATAGCCTTGAGACCGCCATCGCCGATGCTACCGAACGCGCGAAACAGGCGGCAGCCGCATTGAGTAACGCCAACTCAGCTGCCCACGAAGCACATGATCTGTGGTTGAGACACACTGCGGGCTCACTCGTCTCCAGCCTCGAAGATGGTGTTCCCTGCCCGGTGTGTGGCTCACCTGAACATCCTCACCCGGCACCACTGTCCCAACAGGGCATGACGCGCGAGGACGTCGCAGCGCTTGACGCCAGCCGAGATCAGGCAGAACGCGATTTCGCCGATGCTCAGCTTCACCTGTCCGAAGTGTCACTGCGTCGTGCGTCCTTGAGGGAACAGGCCGGAGATCACGCTGACGCTTTGGTCACGCGCCTGAGCGAACTCA
Source organism: Schaalia sp. ZJ405 (assembly GCF_011038885.2). Taxonomy (NCBI): domain Bacteria; kingdom Bacillati; phylum Actinomycetota; class Actinomycetes; order Actinomycetales; family Actinomycetaceae; genus Schaalia; species Schaalia zhouxuedongae. Next base: position 1,607,692 of record NZ_CP064952.1, read on the forward strand.
ATGAACGCATCGACACCCTCACAGCGATTCGGGATTCCATCGATCCGCTCCGTCACACCATCGACAATCATCGCGGAACGCTAGAAGCGGGCACCGCTGAACTCACGCAGCTCACAGCTGACATTGCCGCAGCCACAGCCGGTATCTCCCGTGATGACAAAGCCATTGCAGGCGACATAGCAGCGTTGACCAAGGCTCGTGGAGATGCTCCGTCAATCACCGCTATCGACACCGATCTTGCGGAGCAATCCGACAGGTTGACGGCTGTGATCGACGCAATTGTGACCTGGCGAGAGGCCTGTGAACGCCATGAAGACGCAGCACTTCAGCGAAACAGTGTGCTCGCAGAACACGGATTTGACCCCAGCGACAACGGCGCCCAAGAAGCCACGGAGCTTTTCCTTGATTCAGATACGCTCACCGCGTATCAACACGACGTCGACAAGCACGACCGGGCGTTACACTCGCTGACACAAACACTTGCTTCCGAGACGATGCAGCGAGCCGCAACGCTGACTCCACCAGATTGTGACGCCCTGAGTGCTCGGGCGCAGCTTTCCGCACGCAGACGCGATGAGGCATTCCAGAGAGTCGGTGCTCTCGAACAATTCCTCGACGACTATCACCGTCAGTTCGAGCGTTTCACCCGTACCCTTGATTCGCTCGCGGCGGCGCGTTCCGCTGCCGGTCCCGTGCGTCGACTCTCAGAACTTGCGAACGCAAGCTCCCCGGAAAATCTCCAGAACACACCGCTGGGAGCGTGGGTGTTAATCTCGCGTCTCGACGATGTTCTTGCCGCAGCAAATCCCCGCCTGGCAACAATTTCTTCGGGTCGCTACGAGTTAGTGTCCGTTCCAGATGACGACACTCAATCCCGTCGGTCAGGACTTGGGCTGCGCATCATCGACCACAACACCGACGCCATCCGCTCAACTCGAACGCTCTCCGGTGGCGAAACTTTCTATACGTCCCTCGCTCTTGCCCTCGGCCTGGCCGATGTGGTCACCGCCGAAGCAGGGGGAATCGAGCTACGCACCATGTTCATTGATGAAGGATTCGGATCCTTGGACTCTCAGACCCTTGAACTTGTCATGGCGCAGCTGCATGACCTACGAGATTCTGGGCGAACCGTCGGAGTCATCAGCCATGTCGAAGACATGGCACAGCAAATCTCCGATCAGATCAACGTTCGTCCCCGAGCGGAAGGGGGGTCTCATCTGAGCGTGAGAATCTAGCAATCAACGCCGGTCGTTCTGTTGCGTCATGCCACAGCAGCGAACGCTCCCACAGCAGTGCAATCGCCTCATCAGCTTCCACCTGTGTCTGAGCACCGATGCATGCCTCGACGTTGGATGCAGCTTCGTCCTCGTCAACAAAGAATGCGACAACGTCTCTCCAGGTTAGGGGCCCGGGCTGGACGCAGCAGATCCCCGACGCGGATTCACCGATGGGAGTGGCCGTTGACGTGTCAACGGCGAGCACTAGGCGCACGGGGGCGTTCTCGGGGTGATCTCGCAGCAACAGCAAAGACCCTAACGCGGCCTCCGTCTGCGCATCATCTTCAAGAAGTTCGATGCCCTCGGCATCGGTTCCTGCGGGAGGATCTGCAACCCACCCTTTCTCAGAGGGAGGCTCAGGGGCCCTCAGCTGCGAAGACACAGCGGGAATATAGACACGCATGACAGTAGTGTTTCACATTCGTCCCCGTCCGCGGCGACGTTTTCGCCCAACCGACCGGACGGACCGCAGCTGCACCGCCCCAGCAAGATCGTGTATCGCTTGCGCACTCGGACTGAGGGGATGGGTATCAATCACCGTGGAGGCGTGAAGGAGACTGCGGGGAACTGACTCGTCTTCGGGGACAATGAAGATGCGTTTCTGCCCAAGGATTGGCGAAAGCGCCGCCCGTAAAGCATTCACCGGATGAGGTCCGGTTGACGCCGGTGACACCCGGTTGACGATCACGTGCAGCGGCGCATCCACGTCCAATTCCTCCCACCACCGCAAGGCCCCAGCAAGCCGATTGATTCCCACAGCATCACCTTTGGCCACGCAGAGCACGCGGTCTGCTTGACGTAGAACCGCCGCAGCTACGTCGTCACGTTGTCCTCGTGACTGTGTCTCCTCCCCCACGGGGTCTAAGGAAACTGCTGCCAGATCGACAACAACACTGGGGAATAGCACACGCAGTTCTTCCATGAGCCGTTGTGCAACGAACTCGTCAATCTCGCGCCAGCGAAGAGGCGAAGTCAGGCCGGTGAGGACCGTCAACTGCTGTCCATAGGGCACGCTCAGTTCAGGCAGAGCATGCGCTAAGTCCGATCCTCGTGCAATCTGACGAGCGCACGCAGAAAGACCCGAATAATCCACCGGAATTCCCAGCATGTGCGCAACCGAGGGATTGTGCACATCCGCATCAACAAGGATGGTTTCTCGCTCGTGTGCCGATTCCATTGCAGTGTTGATCGCTATGGTTGAGCGGCCGGGTGCGCCGCTGGTTCCCCAAACAGCTGTGATGCCGGGCGCTGGGACCAGGCGTTGATGAGCACCCGGAATGAGAGTATCTGCCGGACTGAGAGCATCTGTGGGAGCAGTGAGTGCAGATTTTAACGAGAGTCCAGGTGAGATATCGCAGGATGTCATCGACTCTTTGTCAGGGAGCGTTTCGTGGTCAGACGGGTCCCGGTGCGGGTGGGAGTGCGTTGTGAGTATCTTCGATGCGGATGCCACAGCTCGGCGCCGAAATGCACGAATCGATTCGATGACCTGTTCGGGGTGAGCCGCTAGGGGTGCGACATCCGCCCCGACATAGCGACGATTGTGTTCCCCCAGTTCCTCAACGAGAACAACCACATTCGCTCCCCACTGTTGGAGGGAATTGACCAGACGCGTGTCAACTTCCGGGTTGTTCGCTTCGAGGATGACGACATCGGCTGTTTTCGCTTGGACAACGGCGCATAGTTCCGCAAGATCGGCGCATCGGCGGACCACGGTGAATTCTTCTGGCATCGCTGCGAGTTCCCGAACGATTGTTGCTTCCGTATCGTTCGTCGCGCATACAGCGATGAGGCTGGGCGGCTGTTTCACGATCCCACCGGCACGGCCGCTAAGTTACCGTTCCCCGCCATCGCGCGCAGAACCTGTGAAATGTCGGCTTTGGCAACGGCAATGTCAATGCGAGTGCCAGCTTGGGATGGCATTCGTGATCCGTCCTCAACTCGACCAACGAGAGTGACGTGTGATGCCACTCGTTGTGGTTGTGCTTCCCCGTCGTCAGAGGGTGGACCATGATAGGTGGACCCTGGGATGGACCATAGTTCAAGTTGTTGTCCGGTGTTGACTGAGGCAGGCAGTCCATCAATGACGGTGATGACGATTCGTCTGTGGTCTTCGTTGTGCTGCGTTGTCACGGACGAGCGCGCGAGCAGTTCACCTTTGCCCAACGAATGTTTGGCTATTGCCCCTGTTTTGAGTGTTCCTTCGCGCACATATGCGTTGCTGCCGGGCCGCACTTCGACGATCGTCGTGTTCTCCTCGTTGAGAACCTCTCCTTGAGCGATCGGTCGTGTTGTCTGAAATATCAGTTCTCCTGCCCGTGCTCGGGCGAGCAGCAGGGTAAAAACCGTGATCGATAAGGTAATCAGGAGGATTCCGCCAACCAGTCGAGGGTCCCGCCAAGCCGGGGGTGGTCCGGGGATCCGGACGCTTGTGTGTCGCTGTTTCATTTCTCCATCATGCCGTGATTTTCCTCGGCCCCGGAGTTATCCACAGGCTTGACTCGGTGCGGGAGTTCATGAGCGGAGGATCCCGCAGCTCTCTTGGAGCATTGGGGACAGAGTTGTCCAACACCTGACATTCGTTACCATATGCACTTTTCTGATAGTGAATGCACCGAAGTGGAACGATCGTGCATAATTGCTCTCATGGCACCACGATTTCTTACGCTGGCGGATGTCGCCGAAACTCTAAACCTGACAACGTCGGCAGCTCGTTCTCTTGTGACTTCCGGTGAACTTCCGGCAATTCAGGTTGGCGGCAAGCACGCGTGGCGCATCGAGGCAACGGTCCTTGAAAAATATATCGAGGATCAGTATCGCCTCACGCGTGAACGCCTCGGCAAGTAGATCCTCACCTGCCACTTGGGGCTAGGCTCAGCCACCTCACCTCGTCAGTCAGTAGCCCTCACCCTGACTCCTGCCGCCTGGGGCTACGCCGAGTCACGTAGCACCAAACGTCTGATGTCGTCGATCATTGCAGTTGCGATGGTGAGTGCGGGTTTCACCCGCGTTCCTTTCTCTCGAACCTCGATTCCCTCTTCCCGTGTCCACTGAATCAGGTCAATGTGATCGCGAAACACCCCGCAGATGTGTCCTCGAATTCGCGTCAGCCCAGCGTGCACGGTGACGCGAGCGCCCTCTCTTTCCCACTTTCTGAGAATGTGGTGTGGTGAGGCGCGTATCGCCCACGATTCCTCCCGTTGACGAGGGGCCGCAACTCCCAGAGGCCATGTGGCAGAGAGCTTGATCGTGGGAACGAGGACGAGTTCGCTTCCCGCCGCAGTTGACGATTCCACGAGGATCCACCGCTTCCCAACGTCAACGAGGATGCCGGTGAATTGGCAGCCATCGGTAATGAATCCTGAGATTTCACGCCCAACGGCCTGCGCGAGTCGCGCGTCCAAGGTCACGCCTATCCGTTCAACCTCAGCTAGTTCTGCGGAGCTATCGACGAGGGAACGCCGACTCAGCTCATCGAATTGCGCTGAGATGTCATTGAGAAGGGAATCGAGGTCCATCGTGACACATTCTCAGTAGCCTGATTCCCTGTCGAGTGATGTCACTGATCCTGTGAATACAGAATTTTCACTAATTGTGTTTTTCTTTGATATTTATTGAGAGTCCGTTTCTCTGATTCACGCCAACGCTTCTGCGCGGGCCCGATGAGAAGCATCGTGTGCATCTCGGCGATGCGCACCTGAGCGTACTTGCGCGCTCGTCCTCGTTCATGGTTAGACCCCGAAGAATTCCTTGTCACCCTATGTACCTGCTCGGCACGGACATCGTCCTCGCCAATAATGAAAACCCGCTTGCCACCTCGCTTGTGGACAATAAAAGTCTCTCTGATCAGCGTGATCGTGCAGGTCAATTAACTCCTTGTGGATAACTCTGCAGCGCCTGGACGAGTTGTTACAGTCTCGTCAAGATCAACGAAGGAGTTTGTCGTGATGCGTCAATCTGGGTGCACTGATACTCAAAAAGAGACTGCTTTATGGCTGTTTGCCATTCTTTGCACAATTCTCTTTTCCCTGTGTTCTCGTTCTCTCATCCCACTTGTCAGCTGGTATCGCATGGACATCGTTGTCGCACTAAGCCTCATGGCCGCATCAACCGGTGTGGTCCTCTGGAACCTTGGGTGGGTTGTTCTTGCGCGCCTCACCCATGTTCGATGGTTTCCTCAGCATCTGCGCCATCGGCTCCGCGAGCGAGTTGAGCGTTCGGGAACACGCCTTGCTCGACGTGTTCTTTTGCGTGCTAGTTCAAGCATCCTTGTGGGAACAAGTGCACTGTCCGGCATCGGTGTGGGTGCTGCCTTCGCTGCTTCTCCCGATGTCAACGACATGAGCCAGAGCACCCACGCGCTCCATGTTGATCCACGTTTCGAGGATTTGTCGTGGTCTGGTTCCGCTGACACCCTCGCTCACGCGACCCGCCGCTCCCTTGAGCAGGCACCTGATAACGCGCTGTCGCGTGATGCCACGGAATTAGGCGTTGCAACTGTAGCGCCCTGCACACCGACATCAACTACGCAGGTTAGTGGGCTAACTTCTCCGCCAAACACGCAGAGCATGTCGCCCAGAGAAAATGTTTATCAGCAGAACTTTATACAAACATACACGGTGAAGCCAGGTGACACGCTATCGTTAATCGCTCTGGGGTTGTTGAACAACCATCCCGGCGATGTTGCCGTGACACATGCATGGCAACGCATCTACGAATCGAACATCCAGACAATCGGCACCAACCCGAATGTGATCTTTCCGGGCCAAGTGCTTGTTATTCCGGAGGACCTCTCATGAACAATCATGGACAGTCACACATCGACACCACACAACACACTGACCTCATGCCCCCTTTAGCCCCTCATAGTCAGGAAACCATCATCACCGCATCAGTTTCAGCGCCGGAAACTCCGGCGCACACGCCCAGTCAACACGTGCCCGAACAGACACCGACGCAGGAGCTGTCAGCAACCGCAGCCGTCCAGGGCAGCCCAGTATCCATGCCAAGCACACCTGAATTCATTCACGTCGTACCAACCAAGGTCATTCACCCCAGCCCGCGCATCCCTATGACGCGCCGTTCGCCTCGCCGCGACGTCGATTATCCACGAAGGTATTTTCGTTGGGACCCAGAAATTGACCTCAGCCCGGTTGATCGCGCCGAACTATTAGCATGGTTGACGAGCAGTTACGAGCACGACCTTTTTGGCCAGAATGATCATGCGAAAGCCGGAATCTGGGCAGCAAACTTTTCGCGCGCAGTCATTGAGGTTACTCTCCGAGCACGACCCATCACACAACTTCAACGATGGATGGTTCCACCGCTCTACCTGGCGTTCAGTCACATGCCGCTGCCAGCGAAAAAGCCGCAAGGCCCGCAAATTTGTCGCCCGATCAACTGGTTGACACAAGAAACTCGCCCTGGAATTTACGAGGCCAACGCAATTATTGCCTCACCTCGGGAGAATCACGCTGTCGCCATTCGGATGGAGGCTTTTCGTGGGCGTTGGATCACAACTGCACTTGAATTCTCCTGATCCTTCTTCCCCTCCTCACACTGAGGAGTGAGGACCACACGGGGCTACATCGCAAGCCTCGCGTATGAAGGGGAGCGGATCCTGATTTTCTGGAATCCGCTCCCCTTCATCACGTGTTGCATGTTCAGCGAACTCAGCTTCACGTCGACACTGACACACACCAGGTACCCGCACGCTGACAACAGGCACACTTTTGAGGACGGGGGAAATCTCACCGCTAGCCAACTCTAGATTCACTGCGTCGTGCGACGCTCCCTACCCATCACAACGACCACACCAGTCATCAGGTATGACTATCCGGCAAGCAAGCACCACACACCTGGGCTTGACGAGCTAGCAGGCAACCTCAAGACCGAGGGCGGTCAGACCAACGAAAATAGTCAGACCAGGCTCAGGAGTATCGGAAAAATTCTCAGTGGAAAAGGAGCTTTTCCCCTCCACTTGTCGACGCATCCGGGTAAATAAAGCGCCTGCCGCGAAGACAGCGGCGTTGGTGATCAGGAATAGAACAATCGCAATGTGACCCACATTTTGCGTCACGGAAAATACCACAGGAACGACGATTGCTGCTATTACCCCAAGCCAGCATGTCACTTCAAGAACCCTGGAGAGGGCCTTTATTCGCGGAACGCTCGTAGCAAAAGTGAGCGCAAACACTTCTGCGAAAATTACCGGCACAAATAGAGCGCAAATGACTGCGATAGCTCCCCACAAATTCGGATACTGTAATTCATCCGGAAATACCAGAATCAAGTCGTGTACAACTACGAAAGCATAGGCACTCCAGAACAGTAATCCCAAAATAGAGATCACCAAGGCAACGCGGAACCAAAAAACTAGTCTCTTGCTCATGATTTCACCCCGTAATGTGTGGAGCCACAGTGCAGCAAGACGCCCACACTGCCGGAGCTGGCACGATCGACAGTGTGACACCGGGCCCCGGAAGGCTAGGTAGCTTTAACATTGCACGATTCTTCCTTGGTTGTAGCTAGACCTACGCTTTAGACTATATCAATCAGAGGCTTATTCGACAAGTGTTATTGGTAGGGTTTTTCGTTGACAGCCTTGACTGTATTGGTTGACCATGTGAAGTCGGTCCAGGTGACGGCTTGACTCGGTGCTGGCGGTGAGTTTGGTCGGCTTCTACTTCGCCTCGTGCGGCTTGTTGGTAGAGCTCGCGGATCTGAGTGTCGGTAGACACGAGGGTGATGATCTCACTGTCTGGACGCAGGTCGATCGTGTATTGGCAACTCCACCACATGCACGATTTGATCTGACGTAGAAACGGTTCGCCACGATGGACTGCGCAGCATTGCTCTGAGTTGAGAGTTCAATCCTTCGATTCGATTGCTCCTGGCAGGGATCAGACCACCAGCAGCGATGAGATGAGCATGTCACCCTTTGATCACGATGTTGTCTCACCAGGAAGACAACGCTCTTCGGCCCATCTTGTCGGGCAAAGCAAAGACCCCTGACCAGTATTTCACCTGATCAGGGGTTCTTTATGAAAGGTAGGGACTAGTCCCCCTCCCTACGCCATGCTCGGGCCGCCTCGTACAGAGCCGTGCTGTCGGAGAGATCAGAGTCTGCCTGGGCGTTCACGCCGAGCGAGTGCCCAAGTGTCCGAGTACGAGGGACGAGCCGTTACTCGCCCGCGCGATTGTCCTCAAGTTCAACCCCGGCGTCTTCTACGCGTTCGCCGACGTTGGCGGTGCGTTTATCGCGCCGGTAGATCACCGTTTCGCGCCCAAGATAGACCACGATCCCGACAAGCACCGCAATAGAGATGGGGATCCACCACGGGAATCGCGGTAGCTCGGAGTTTTGACCTGCCTTGTTGAGATCAGCTTGCGGGGTGGGGATAATTCGCTCACCAGTGACGAGGATACGATGGCTGTTGACACCAAGCGGCGTGCAGGTAATGAGAGTCGCCAGGTCCCGTCCGCGTTCCACGAGCACCTCTTCGGAGTCTTCAGGCTGCACCACTTTCATGGAGAAAACGCGGTAGGTCAGCACCTCGCCGAACACTTCGAGGGTAAAGGTATCGCCCTTCTTGACCTTGTCGAGATTGTTGAAGAGCGTGGATTCAGGTAGGCCACGGTGAGCGGTGATCACGGTTCGGGTGGAATCTCCCCCCACAGGCAGAGACGTTCCCTCGAGGTGGCCAGCCCCTATCAGCAGCGTTTGTTCACTGGTTCCGTGATAGATCGGCAGGTCTACGTCGATGGACGGGATACGGATCCTACCCATGAGCCCCGTATCTCCGGCCTTGAGCTGCTGATCGTAGGGTAAAACGTCGGGGTTCGCGTCGGTATCCACAACACCGGATCCCTGCGGGACGTGCTCATTGGATCCCAGCACGGCTCCGGAAGCGAGAAGATCGTTATACTTGCGTGCCTCTCTGATTTGGTCGATTCGGTCGGGCTCAACATGATCAACAAGGTGAGCGTAAGCATCGACCACCTGGGACTGGTTCCACTGGCTCTTCCACGAAGCAATCGTGGGGTAGAGAATGAGCCCAGTTCCGCCGAGGACGAGTAGCGCGACAACAAAAGCGCGAACAAGACGAGACATGAAAATCAGATCAGATCGATCAGAAAATGACAAAGTTGTGGGGGTGCCATGCACCCCCACAACTTAGGTGGTGTTAGTTCCGCTGACGCGAACGAGAGGACGTCACGTAAAGCGCGGCACCAGCAACAAGGAGAGCCACACCAGCCAGGGTCATCACCATTGTGCCGGCCGCACCGGTCAGGGGCAGGTCCGGACCGTTCTGCGGGGTGTTGCGCACCTCGTCGAGCGTGGCGTTATCAGCCACGTGGCCGGCGGTGATCTCAACTTGCTTCACCGTTTCGGAGAGGATGTAGCCGGCAGGAGCCTCCGTTTCCTTCAGACACAGCGTCTTCTTGGCATCCGCTTGAGCGGTGCCCTTGGTGAATGTGCCGAGGTAGATTCCGTTGAATGCAACGACACCATCAGCGCCCGAGGTAGCGGTCACGATCGCGTCGCCCGTCACTGCATTGCCATCGCACTGGAAGAGACCAAAGGTGGCGCCTGCCAGCGCCTTGCCAGTATTGTTCGAGTCAACCTTCTTGAACTTGTAGTCGCCGAAGTAGGGATCCTTGGTCGGGATGATCGGAGGCGTGTCGCCACCCGGATTCTGGTTCTCGAAGGGGTTGTACTCGTTGTCAATCGGCCATGCGCCGTTCTTGACGATACCGTTCTCCGGCATCGTCGTCACCGTGGTCTGGAGAACGAACTTCACGGTAGCACCTGCCGTAATTTGCTGGCGGGCAGCATCATTGACCGTAATTTTGACGTGCTTGGCGGGGGTGGTACCCGGCGTGACGGTAATATCCGTCACCTCCTGGTCGTTGATGAACACCTTGGCGGAACCGTTAACGTAGTCGAGGTAGCTCTCAAGTTGATCGACGATGCCGTATGCGCTCGGGTTGGCCGTGGTTGCCGTCGTGGTCATCGTCCACTCGAGGACGTCACCGACCTTGTGAGTGTTGGTGTCGTTCGTGACTTCCTTCGTACCCGGTGTCTTCACGACGTTCTTCGGGTAGACGTGAACATTGGTGATCCACTTGTTCTGGAAGGGCAACGGGATGGTGACGAAGAACGGGGCCGCCTTCGAGGTGATGGCGTGCGTGCCCGTGCCTGTCTCCTCCACGAGGTAGACGCCGATATCGAGACTGCTCGTGGTCACAGTACCGTTATCCGCCGTGGTCACCTTCTGTGCGGCACCGCGGGTAATGGTTTTCGCGTTAAGGGTCGAAATTTTCGCCCAATCTGCGTTCTTGTTCAGATCGATGCCCTCGACCTTCGTCACGGTAAATTCCACGCCGCCAAGCGGATCAGCCGGCGCCTGGGATGTCCCATCGGGGTTGAGGGCAGTAGTGCTACCAATTTCCTTGTGTTTGTGGATGGTGATGGTGCCCTGCGTAGTGGGCATGTTGCCCGGGCCGGTCGGGGTGTCAGCATTCGCCACACCCGCACCCAGCGTGAGGGCTGAAGCTACGGCAACAGCCATCGCCGCAAGAGCGCCCTGTCTCATCTTCTTCAGAAGCTGCACTCGAGTTCCTTTCGTGTTGTGGGCCTAACTCAAGCCCTGTGTTCAGTTGCGCTTGCGACGCTGTGCAAGCTGCATGAGCAGCGCGATCCCAAGGACTCCCACGCCCAGGAAGACGAAGAAGTCACGTCCGATTCCACCGCTCAGCGGGATCGAAGGTCCGGCCTGTTTGGTGTTGTAGATCGACTGCTTACGCTCAAATTTCACATCGAGATGTCCGGAGTCGATCGTGAAGGGCTTAGGGGTTGTATCGAGTACGTACCCTGCGGGAGCCTTCACTTCCTTCAACTCGTAATTTCCCAGCGGAAGGCCCGTAACGCGGATTACTCCGGCTCGGGAGTCTGTATCGTGCGAGGTGCCTTGGCAGGCAGCGTCGTCCACGGCGACGCAATCTGTAACCCGCCGCTCCTCTGTATTTTTGTTGTTTGTCAGAATCCACTCTGATCCAGACAGCAGCGGCTCGGTGCCAACATGATTTCCCTGATCCGCACGCTTTTCTAAGAGCAACGTGCCGGTGAGTGGCACGTTCTGCACCGCGTTATGCCGACCAAACTGGCCCACGACGGGCTGGCGGCCATCGAAGAGATGAACCTTCTTGACCTCTTGGGCAGGGGACGTCGTTGTAAAGGTATAGGTCTTTCCCGACCTTTGATATCCCTCTGGCGCGGTCTCTTCTCTCAGGGTGTAGTCACCGGGCGCAAGACCCGTAAGGAGGAACTTGCCCGCATCCGTATCTTTGTCGAGACCGCCAGTTGCGGTCGCATCAGAAATAACGAAGCTCTTCTCAGCATTCTGAGATCCGTCAAATGTGAAGGGGGCGCCATCTCGACGCGCTATCCGCCATGAGGAACCGCCAAGCAACTGACCGGTCTCATTCTCCTTGGCCCACTCCACTTTCCCGTCAGCTTTCGGCGTGTTCGTAAACGTACACACCACGTCGCCAGGCGTGCCGGTCACGGTGATTGACGCAGTCGCGCGTGAGCCATCAACCGTCACCTGAGGGGTGGAACCGTCCGTGCAGCTGAGGCTGACGGAGTAATCGGCTAGTGTAGCCTCTGGTCGAGTAATGGTCTCGGAAACAGTGACAGTGGTGCCCGCAAGAACGGGGATACGCTCCGTGCTGACTTCCTTCTGCGCGCCGCTCGTGGTTGCCTCTCTGGTGATAGTTGCGGTCCCGCTCACCTTAAATTGATCGTTAGTATTCGCACGGCCTTCAACAACTTTGCGCACAGTGACCGAAGGGACGAAAGCCTCACCTGCCATGTCGGTGATCTCTCCTACCCACGGATGCACCGTGTAATGGGTATCGCCTCTGAAGTCTAGACGTTTATCCCATTTCGCTAGCGGATATTCCCACACGGGCAAAGCATCACGCGTCCTGTAGTCTCCGAGATTATTGGGCATAGTCCCGATCCGGCTCACCGAACCATTCCCGTAACCATTCCCGGATATCGACAGGAACCGCGTGATGCTGTCAATTACCGCAAAATTCGCCGTTACCAGATTTCCCCCAGGACCAATGGACACACCTGCTGCCGGGCCCACGCCCGCGAAGTCCTCAGGTTTATCCTCGCCGGCGCGGATTTTCGCGCTCCTGAGAGGGTAGGAGTCGAGGGTGGTGCCATGTGCCCTATCGAGGGTTTCCTTCGTCACCACCTCAAAATTCACCTGATTAAAGCCGGGGTTTCCACTTCCGGGGATATTGGCGCGATGGTTAGTAAACCCCATCACGAGGTCGCCTGCCTCTGTAAACAGCATGTCACCGTCGTTGTTACCGATGTCGTTGCTACCGATGTTCGGCGAAAGCTGCGAATCGTAGACATCGCCGACTTTTTGGGGTCGATCCTGCTCCTGCGACGTCATCTTATAGACGTGTGCGACTAGGCGCCGTGCATTGGCCGGACCTTCTAAGTCCGTAACCGAAAGATAATAGGTGCCATCAGGAGCGACTTGTCCTCCGTTAAAGGTCAGCTCATTTACTGGGTGACCACCAGGTCGTTGCCTATAGGGGAATTCAAACTCGGCACCGAATTCCTCCCATGCGTCGGCCCCCGGCGCAAGACGGTAGACCTGGAACAGCGGAGCTTGTGAGGAACCCGCTCGCTCCTCATAGGGCGTACCACTCTGACCAACCTTTAAAGTCGCGTACCGGGTGCCATCCGCTCCTATGCCAAGAGCGTTGTAGCTCACCCCACGGGAGATGTAACAAAACTTGTCATCTTGGCGATTCGGACGATTGTCCCTGCACGGAAGATCGTTCTTCCCAAAGCGGAGCTCGCGTTTGGAACCCGAAGTCAGCGGGCCTGTCTTATTCTCTACACTCGGGAGATATGGCGGCAGCGGGGTGATGCCCCCCGTTGCGGGGTTGAACAAATACAGCTCACCCTTACTCGACAGCACCACAACGCCCTTGTTTTCCGCGCGTGCGTTTCGGAACGCGACCAAAGACGTCAGGGGCGAAAGCTCAAGTTCATCAAGGTCTTCCGCCTCGACATCGACAGCGGCATCTGGCGATGCTAGCTCAGAAGCCCCCCCCCCCCCGGAGGTTTCATCAGATTCTGGAGAGACAGAAGATCCGGCCTGCTCGAGATCTTCAGATCCCGGCGTGGCGCTAACGTCAGGGTCTGGATTTTCCTGATCCGGCGACGTGGAAAGATCGGGGGTGGTTACGGAAGAATTCTCAGCTTCGACGGCTTCGGATGCACCCTTGTCGTCGAGGGAACCCGCGGCCATTGCGACAGGAAGACAAGCAGACCATGCAAGAGCAAGCGACAACACCAGGACGAGTGTGGCGAAAATGCGCGCCTTGCGATCCTGAATAGATCTGTGCATGTGTCCCTCCCTGTCCAGGTGTTCGAGATCCTCTGCTTACTGACAAACAAACCAACCGGTAGATTAACTAGCGGATTTTCCATCGTCAAATCACCTCTTCACCCTCAATGCGACAGTGATGTCACTGAGTGGACACTGATCTTTGCACCGGAGATTCGGCCAAAAGGCACAGAATTACTGAGATTCATCAGATATTTTCGCCGCATTGACCACCATGTGACGAATCCTAATTTTTTTCCAACATGTAAGCCATCTCATAATGACGCTTTCGACGCAACAGCTCCGGGGTCCCACTCCCCGTAACCGCCCGTAACCACATCGCAGACTCTTGCACATCCGGGCACAATGCCACACGCAACACACGTGGTCATGCGAGAAAAGGTGCGCCACATCAACGTCGCCGAAAGAGGAATCTACCAGCTAAGTCCCGCAGACCCAGGGTGTTTCTCGCGGGCGGAACCGTGGACTAAACCCCCACATAAGCCCAGTTCACCAACAGAACCTGTCATAGTAGCCCTTTTTCTGACCCTTTGGATATTTTGGGCACGGAAGCTATGGGGATACCAAGACGGATGAGGGATCCAGCTTTGGGTTCTGAACACGTGTCCAGTCAGGTGTCCATTTTTACTAAACAAAGCCCGGTATCTCAGCGACTTCGCACACGAGCAAATACCACTTGTCGTTCGCGGCGTCGAATGGCAGTGCTGGCGATGTCATTCCACAACCTGGATTCCAGCACTCATCCACGTTGATGGGGCCACCGATACCGTTATCCGAACAGTATCCGGACTACATCTTGCCTACCCCCAAGAGTGCCTTGCCCTCTCTGGATCATCTCTGGCGCAGACGATCAAGACTCGCCACTCCAAGAGGGCGGATCCTACCTAAACCACGGATGTCCGAGCTGTGACGCCATCGCGGGAGCGTTCTTCCTGGATGAGGCCGTCACGGAAACTCTTGTCGACAACAAAGTGGGTGACCTGCCGTTAATCGCGACATTCAGGAGGCCGAATATCGAGTACATACTTCTCGCCGCCGATCAAGATCACTCGCACTGGTACGACGACTGATTGTTTAATCGTCTTTAAGTGACTCCGCCCGTTCTGCCCGCGACTGCCTCTCCGAGCTCACGAGACCATCGATGCGAGCGAGCACCCACGTCACCTTCGACGGTAGACCTCGCGGCGGTGACCGACGGCGAGCACGAGGACGACGAGCATCCCGTCGTCGATCTCATAGACGATCCGGTAGGTCATGCGAGCCCGAACTCCGCCTTGACCTCATCCCAGGGAACAGTTCCATTCTCAGTGATCTCGGCGCGGGCGGCCTCCGCGGCCTCGATGTCTGCGAGGTCCTGTGCCCTCTCCATCAGAAGTTCAAGGTCCTCCGCATCGATGACCGCAGCAACTCGATGTCCCCTGCGCGTGAGGAAGACCGGGGTGTGTCGCACACGGGCGTCGTTGATGACATCGGCGAGCCGGCTGCGCGCATCAGTGACGCTCACATCGTTCATAACTTCCATTATGAACAGAAGACGCGAAGATGTACATCGAGTGGGTGAGATCGTGGGTTATTGGGGCTTATTGGGCAATAGTGCCCCTTTTCTGGCCCCTTGGGCCATTTTGGGCAAAACTAAGCCCGGAACATCAGCGAGTTTTCGTTGATATTCCGGGCTTTCTCGTAGCGGGGGCCAGATTTGAACTGACGACCTCCGGGTTATGAGCCCGGCGAGCTACCGAACTGCTCCACCCCGCGTCGGTAAGACCAACATTAGCGATCCCACCCACGCATCTCAAACCCTCAGACGGTGACTTTCCTCTCCACAACTCAACTTTCCGCAGAATTTCGCCAAAATCTCCCCTCCTTCCAGTGCAGCAGAGGATGCACCGAGACCTATTGACCACATGACCCGTAAGCCCCCACCGAGGAAAAGACGCGCCCCGTCCTCGTTAATTTCTCAATGAACGAGGACGGGGCCGCACCTATGACGCGAAGACGCCACAAAACTAGCTGTCACCACCGGATGAGGCTGAGTCATCTTTCTTCTTCGACGAACTCGAACCTGACTCCGGGGTTCCAGACTCTGGAGTGCCGGCGGGCACCTGACCGAGTTCTTCCTGGGCCTTGAGCGCATCGGCGATCGCTTGATCAAGTTTCTCCTGGGCCTTCCCGTAGGCCGCCCAGTCGCCGGACACACGTGCGTCATTGCCTTCTTTGAGTGCCGCTGACGCATCCTGCAAAGCGGACGTCAGACGCTGCTGGGCGCTCTTCATTGCGGGCGGAGCACCATCTCCGGCGTCGGAACCCTCATCTTGTTCTTCTTCACCTGCGACTGTCGCAGCCGCATCGCCACCGAAGGTCTGGTTGAGGGATTCCTCAAGTGTCGGAGCGAATCCCACCTGGCTACCAAACGCAGTGAGAACGGAACGCAGCACCGGATACGAGGCATTACCTGTGCCCTGAACATACACGGGCTGCACGTAGAGCAACCCGCCGCCGACCGGCAAGGTCAGGAGGTTCCCGCGGATGACCGTTGAATCTGCCAGGTTCAGCAGGTTGAGTTGCGATGCGATTTTCTCATTTGAGTCGTAGGCGTTTTGCACCTGACCTGGGCCGGGAACTGTTGTCGAGGACGGCAATGCCAGCAGGCGGAGCTTGCCGTACCCCTCGCGGACCTTTCCGGCCTCGTTCCCCGTCTCGGAGTCGACCGCGAGGAAGCCAGCCATCGCCTCGCGCTTAGACTCACCACCGGGAACAAACACGGATGTTAGTGAGAATTCCGCGGATTCTTGCGTCGGCATCTGCATTGTCAGATAGTACGGAGGCTGCGCAACGGCTTTACGCGTCGTCACAGGGTTACCTTCCGCGTCCGTTGTCTGCGTGGTCGGTGCGGACACTGCTGTTGAGGTTTCCTCGGCGAGGCGCCACCGGTCACCACCGGCGTAGAAATCCGACGCATTCTTCACGTGGTAGCTGGTGAGCAGTTCACGTTGAACCTTGAAGAGGTCTTCCGGGTAGCGCAGGTGGCTCATGAGGTCACCGGAGATATTCGCAATCGGCTCAACCATGTTCGGGTAGATCTTCGTCCACGTGTTGAGGATCGGGTCATCCTGATCCCATGCGAAAAGACGCACTGACCCGTCGTAGGCGTCAACAATAGCCTTCACGGAGTTACGCATGTAGTTAATCGTGTTGGCCTGAACGAACTCACCGACCGTTGACGTCTGGGAGTCAACCGTTGTTTCCTCCAGCGAGGTGTGCTGCGAGTACGGGTACTTATCCGTTGTTGTATACGCATCAACAACCCACACGAGACGCTTAGGCGTTGACGGGTCACCATCCATGTCCACGACCGCCGGGTAGGCATCCTGTTCAAGGGTCAAGTAGGGCGCAACCTTTGCCACGCGCAGCAAGGGATCACGGTCGTAGAGGATCTGCGATGCCTCGTTGGTTTGCGAGGAGAAGAAAATGTCTGTCGAACCGAATTTGATCGAATAGATCAGCTTGTTCCAGACGTTACCGATCGACGGCCCGCCATTTCCGGAGAACGTTGTTGACACCTGGCCACCGGCGGCATTGTCATCCGGGTAGTCCAACTCTTGAGGATCCGCACCCTCGGGTGCGCCGACGATCGAGTACCTGGGGGCCTTCGGAGAGAAGTACACGCGTTCCTCATAGTCGCCCATCTCACCGACCGAGGGCACGGACTGCTCCCAGTAGGCGGGCAGGCCACCTGATGTCACGGTGTTGCCGTACGCCGCGACAACACCGTAGCCGTGGGTGTACACGGTGTGCATGTTGACCCAGCTGCGCTGCTCGGATGACAGACCTGAGAGGTTGAGTTCACGCACCGCAATCACGGTGTCGCGCTGCTCATCCCCAACCGTGTAGCGGTCAACGGACATGCCGGACTCGAAACCGTAGTAGGGGCGCGACTGCTGGAGCTGCTGCACGGTCTTCGTGATGACTTGGGGGTCAAGCAGACGGATTTGCGAGGTCGATTCCGAATCCTCACGCAGCTGGCCAGCCTGCGCTGTTGTCTCAGCGTCGTAGTTGGTGTATTCCAAGTCATCGAGACCATAGGCTGCAAGGGTGGCATCGATGTTGCGTTGAATGTATTCGGACTCCAAGGCACGCTCGTTCGGGTTAACGCGGAACTGCTGGATCAGTGCCGGGTATGCCTGACCAATGACGAGGGCAGAGAGAACTGTGACAACAACACCCACCGTTGGTAGACGCCATGTCCCACGGAAAGCCGCGATGACGAAAAGAACGGCAACGAAGACGGAGATGACCGCAAGGATCGAGTGAGCGGGCAGCGTTGAGTGGATGTCGGTGTACAGGGCACCGTCAACGTTTCCGCCGCGCTTGTTTAAGAGTGCGTAGCGTCCCAGCCAGTAGTTCACCCCGATGAGCAGTGAACCAACAGCCGCGAGAATACCTGTTTGCAGACGAGCCGGCTTGGATGCGTGAGGCCGAGGAACCAGTCGAATTGTTCCGTAGAGGTAGTGCACCACGATCGAGGCGACGAGGCAAATGCCGACCGTCGTGAGGAAGAAAGAGACGAGGATTTGCAGCGCCGGAAGAGTGAAAACGAAGAATGCCAGATCGAAGCCGAAATATGGATCCGCCTGACCGAAGGGCGACTGGTTGATGAATTGAAGGAGTTCCTGCCAGTGCTCAGCCAGGTTGGACCCGTTGATAAAACCGAGGAATAGGGCAACGCCCCAGAAAGCAATGCGACGCACCGGCTCGAAGGCTTGCTGATACTCTCGCAAGTTCGCTGACGCTGTGCCGCGGGTGGATGAATCGCGACGCTTGTACGCCCAGTTCATTGAGACCAGGGTGGACAGGGAAACGATGAGGAACCCAACGACGAACATCCCGATGTGGGCGCCCCACCGGGTGAGAATCACTCGGGTCGCTGACATCTGCTGGAACCACAGGATCTCGGTCCAGACGATTGAGGCGGCGTAGATCAATCCAACAACCACTGCAAGTGCGATGACTGTCACGACCAGCGGATTAAGACCACGCTTGCCGAAGCCACCGCCTTTGCCCTTCTTGGGCATGCGAGGTGGCCGGCGTCCTCCGGTGGTCCCGTCGTTGCCCTGGGGCTCAGAGTTTTGTTGAAAAATCGGGAAAGTGCTCACTGCGTCGTCCTCTCTTTTGACGAATGAGGTCCTAGGATTCTATCGAATGAAGCTGGGAGTGCTCGCTGTCAACAGACTTCATGAGAACATGGACCACATGGAAAGCTCAGACATGCCCACCCCGGAGCAGATCGCATTGGCGAACGTTGTTGTCGACATCGAACGCACTGCCGCGCGCGTTGGGTGGGACCACGCCCCTTCTCTGTACGCCCTCGTTCCCACGAGCGAGCTGCTCAACCAGCCGGGGCTTCCTCCTGACATTGCCCAGCAGATCACCGCGTCATGGGACGGCTCGGCCACGCACCTCTCAGCCATCATTCAGGAGGATCTGGGCGAGGACGACCTCGAGGAAGTTCTTGGTCATCTTGCCTGGCCACAGCAAGTCGCCGGAGCTGCCCTCACCGTTGAACGCCTCGTTGTTCCCCCCGAGGTCGAAGACGCTGCACCCGAAGATCCCGAGGAAGCACTGAAGTTTATTTCGACGCATCCGTCGCGCACGGATGTACGTCTGGCAGTCGGGGTGCTTCGCACCGGTGAGTCCTGGTGTGCTCTGCGCACCCGTGCCTTCGATTCCGATGACAAGGTTGGTCAAGGGTCCGCCCTCGTCCCCAATCTTGTCCAGGCGCTGGCTCTGTCCCTCCAACCCGAGGAAAAGTAGCCTCCCAGGTTGCGGATTGCCCGGGTTGTAGGTTGCCCAGGTTGCGGATTGCCGCTTCAGCTATCAGCCTGCCTGACAGGTCGGAAGCGACTGCGTTTTCCCCTCTTTGATTGCGTTCACGGCGTTGAGCGCATCCTCAAGGGTTGAAACTTTGACAACGTTCAGCCCCTCGGGGATATGACCAACCACCTCGTCACAGTTTGAGGCGGGTGCAAGGAACCACGTGGCGCCGTCGTTGACGGCTCCCCACATTTTCTGACGAATCCCCCCGATCGCCCCGACCTCGCCGTCGTAACTCATCGTGCCGGTTCCGGCAACCACCGCTCCGCCGGTCAAAGGTCCGGGGGTCAGTCGATCAATGATTCCCAGGCTGAACATCAGGCCGGCAGAGGGGCCACCGACCTGTTCAAGATTAAAGGTGATATTCACCGGAAGTTTCATCTTCGGAACAAGGTAAATCCCCAGTTTCGACCCTCGTTCATCCTCACCGGCTTTTCCCGTCACAATGTCCAGACTCTTCGTCTCACCGCTGCGCTCAACAGTGAGTGTGACCGTTGAATTCACAGGGATCTCACGCATGATGGCAAAAGGATCAGAAATGGACTCAATACTGTGGACAACACCGTCAGCGGTGGTGATCGATCGAAGAATATCCCCTTCGACAACCTTGCCTTTCGCATCCGCTCCCGGCACAACTCCCGCAACTGTCACCACCGCAGGAATCGACCACCCCAGCTGTTCGAGCGCCGCAACCTCCGACGTTGACTGAGAGGACTCCATCGCAGCTTTCGCTCTTTCCTCCACCTGCTTTTGCGTTGTCGTCGGCGCATAAACCTCAGAGTATTTGCGGATCTCATTACGAGAATCGAGCTTCGCTCCAATAAGTTCTGCAAGAGTCAACCGATGCCCCGGACCCCCCGATTCCGAAACGGTAACCATTCGTAGTTCGCCGTCACCTTTTTCATCGGTGTGATCCAGTGACACGGCTTTGTGTGTTGTCGGATCCGTTCCCGTGATGTTAATGAACGGCGACCCGTCTAAGGAGCCGATGACATTAAATGTCGGTCCCGGCATGTGGACAACGTAGGGCATCGGCACAATGAAAAGAACTGCCCCGGCAATCACCCCGACAAGAGTTCCAATCACGATCTTCACTCTCAAGAGGTGCCGAAACCTTCCCCTGGCCCGAGAAGCTGAGTTTTCACCCTCGTCCTCGTTCCCCGAAGAGGGAACACGAGAAGAAGAGACACCGGTGTGTGTCCCGCTGGCTTGCTGGTTACTGTCCTTATCACGCACCCACACATTCTGACCCGTCCCGAGGAGAATGAGCGAACCGAGCACCCATTTTCAGGGTTTTCCTGTTTTGCTCTCAGCGCACTCTCACGTTTCTTCACGACGACACCGATCGTTCCTCGCTAGAGTCAAGGCATGGAAGCGAACGATCCGTTCTCAGAGTTTCTCCGCCGCATGCTCGGTGACGAAGCAGCCGAGGAAGCCGCGCACGCACTTCAGGCGCAGGGTTTCGACCCCTCAACCTTTCCCGCAGAGTTTTCCGACCCGCAGAAATTCACCCAGGCTGTCTCTCAGTTTGAGTTCCTCATGAATTCCTCCAGCGGGCCCGTGAACTGGCGCATCGTTGAAGATACGGCCCGTCAGCAGGCCTTCCAGTCCGGTGATCCCTCTCCCACGGCAGCGCAAGCTCAACGCGCACGCCAGGCAATGTCTGTTGCCGACCTGTGGCTTGATTCCGTGACCGAGTTCTCTCCCGGGGCCGTCGAACGCCACGTGTGGAGCCGCAACGAATGGATCGCCTCAACCCTGGACATGTGGAAACGCATCTGCGAACCCGTTGCCGCAAGCGTGTCGCGCGCCCTCGGGGCGGCCATGTCCAGTCAGCTCAGTGACCTCGGCATCGACACGTCTTCTTCGCCTCTGACGGGCAACGAGGACGAGGCCGGAATCCTTCACGAGGACGAGGGCCCACTATCAGACGGCCTGCGCAAGATGCTGAGCCAAACCCAATCAATGATTCCCCAGTTGTCAGCGGTGATGTTCGGTGCGCAGATCGGGAACGCTCTGGCGGCCCTGTCGAAAGATTCCCTGGGGTCTTTCGATGTTGGTCTGCCGCTGGTGGACAAGCCAGTCACTGCGCTCGTCGTTCATAACATCGAGGAATTCTCCGACGGTGTGGACATTCCCTTTGAGGAGATTCAACAATTCGTTGCCGTCCGTGAAGCCGCGCATCGGCGACTCTTCACTTCGGTTCCCTGGCTTGCCCGCGACCTCATCCATGCCGTTGAGCGCTATTCCGGTGAAATTGCCATCGACATGACGGCGATCACCGATGCCGCTCAGGGCATCGATCTGTCCGATCCTCAGTCCTTCGAGGGAGCGCTCGCGGGTGGGATTTTTGAGATGAACGTTTCGCCGACGCAGGCAGCGACCCTCGAGCGACTTGAAACGCTTCTTGCGCTGGTTGAAGGCTGGGTTGAAGTCGTCACCGCTGCGGCCGTTGCCCCGTATTTGCCGCACGCAGATCAACTGCGTGAACTTGTTCGACGCCGGCGTGCCACGGGTGCCCCAGCCGAGGACATTCTTGGCCAGCTCATCGGTCTGCGGATGCGTCCACGCCGCGCTCGCGGCGCCGCGTCGATCTTCTCCCTGGTTCAGGCTGACGGTGGCGCAGAAGCTCGCGAGGCTCTGTGGAGTCACCCCGATGTCATCCCCACGGCAACGGAGCTGGATACTCCCGACACCTTCCTGACCTTGCGTCGGGCCGCCAAGGATCAGGACGCCGACATTGATGCGGCTCTGAACTCTTTGCTTGACGGAACGATGGGCTGGGCTTCTGGATTGTCTCCCGAGGACGATCCGGAAAGGGAGACCCTCAAACGTGCGGGTTTCAGCGCCGGGGCCGGTACGTCGGGGGCCGAGGGCGAGGCCGCTGCCGGATCGGATTCGGAAAAATCTGAGACTGCCTGGGATGAATCCGGTGACAACGATGGCTCGGAAGAGTAGTCGCCGGGTCGGTATCTGAGTTATCCACAGGTTCACCGGACTCATTGAGAACTGATATCAACCGAACCATACTGTGATCATTCACGGAAAGGATGGAGATCACGATGGCGTCGGTACTTCGTTTACGCCCGGGAACTGCGGTGATTTTCCGCGACTCCCGGTCTGTTCAGGTTGGTTCAGATCTCAATCGTCATGTGGTTCTCACGGACCTGACTGACAACGAGATGTCGTTCCTCGAATCACTTGGACGCGCCGCGCAACCCTCTGAGTTCACGGGCACACCCTCACGGTCTTCCCGTCCCGGTGTTCAACTGCCTCAGCACCGTCGAGACGCGATCGAGACCGCACTTCGCAACGCGAATATGATCGCCGAAGATCAATGCACGGCGCATCTGAGTCTCCGAGCGGAGGGGGCTACCGCGGCAACCTTTGGAATGCTCTGCCTGCTTGGTGATAGCGCCACGCTGACCATTGACATCCGCTGTCGTGGAAGCGTCGACCCGGCAATCTCCCGGTTTATTGGCCAGCGCTACCTCGGCCAATCAGTAGCCGCCGCAATGAGGAGCTATGTGCATGACGTTGGTGCGTCGGCAACCTTCTCACCCGTTCCAGCGCCCGACCTCGTGGTTGTCAGCGCTCAACGCTTCCCAGATCCGGGGGTCCTCGCTGGACTTGCCTCCGCAGAGCAGCCGCATATTGTTCTCACACGCACCGAAAGCGGCTACATGATGTCACCGATCATCATCCCGGGGGTCACTCCGTGCTTCTTCTGCGCTTTCCACCCGTGTTTTCGCCAGGACCCGCAGCTGTTGCGACATATGTTTCAGGCGAGTCGGTGGCGTCTGGCTCCCATCCCACGCCGGATCGATCATTACGCTGCGTTGCTTCTGATGCAGCGCGTCGCCTCCGTCTACAAAGGTGAGGAATGCGCGCAGGCTCTGTCCCCAGACGGCCCCGAACTCTCTGATGTGGTGACGCTGACCGATGCGGGGACTGTGATCTCCCAAGCGGTCACGTGGGATCCCGATTGCGGCTGCCGGATGTAGGGATGGTAAGACTCAGCTTATTGCCCACCCAAACGGAAGGAGTGATCGACGAGGACGATGCGGGCTCTTACGTCTTGAGGGGATTGCCCACGAGCTCAGTAGTCGCGCCAGTTGTCACCCCGGACGATTGCCAGCACGTGTGCGCCGTGGCGTTCGAGTTTAATGTCTCCCACTCCCCCGATCACGCGTAATTGCCGCAGAGTCTTGGGCTGAACCGTTGCAATGTCACGCAGTGTCTGGTCGGTGAAAACTGAGAAAGGTGGCTTTGACATCTCCTTGGACACCTCCAAGCGCCATTCTTTGAGCCGGAGAAAAAGATCGCGGGTCTGCTCGGACGCGGATTCTTCCCATTCGGCCGCGCGCTGACGCGATGCCGCGCGAGAGGAGGTGCGCACGTGACGTGGCGTTGCCCGCTGCTGCGCGGGTTCCTCTGGCCAGATGCCGTCAAAAAGCCGCGAGCGCTTGCGTGCCCCTCGACCGCTTGTGGAACGAGCACGCGCCCACGACACCTCGAGGATGTCACGGGCACGGGTAATCGCAACATAGGCCAGCCGGCGTTCCTCTTCTCGCTCATCATCCGTTGTGGCATGCGAAATCGGCAGCTGCCCCTCGGAGGCTCCGATGAGGAATACGGCATCCCATTCAAGACCCTTCGCCGCGTGGATCGTTGTCAGCTCAACACCGTTCTTGTCTGGTTCAACCTGATACTGGGCTCGTTCTCGCAGTTCAGCAACGAAGTCACCGAGCGTTGTTGCCGCGGAGTCCTGAGCCCATTGGACGATGGCCTGAAGATTTGCCCAGCGTTCACGCAGCGCAGTACCGGCGGGGGCTTGAGGAGACCATCCAACGGGTCCGAGGATGTCTTTGACCAGGTCAACGAGCCCATCATGCGGACTTTCTGTTTCATTCGTGGTCGCCGCGATGTCACCTGCGCTCGCGGGTGCCTGACCACCAACACCGGTGCCCGGAGATTGACGAGCACTCCCCGCGTGTTCTTCCTGCATCGACTGTCCACGAGAGGCAACAACGAGCGCATTAATCCCTAACCTCACCGACTCTCGGTTAAAGAACGGCGTTGCGTGAGTCATTGCCACGGGAATTCCCCGTTGACCAAACACTTCTTCGATGATCTGAGACTGACTGTTCATCCGCATGAGCACAGCGATGCGATGAGCATCGGTCCCCTGTGCGATGAGTTGACCAACCCGATCGGCAATGCCTTCGGCTTCCGCCCGATCGTCGGCATAGGATCTGAAGGACACAGCCGGACCGCTGGGCCGCTGCGATTCCAGGCGTACCGTGCCAGCTGAGCGACCAGAGAGGGACATCAGCCGGTTGGCAACGGCCACAACCTGCGGGGTTGAACGATAGTCCCGAACAAGCTCCACCGTTCGCGCACCGGGGTGTTTTCGGGCAAAACCCAGGAGGTATTTGGGACTTGCACCGGTGAAAGAGTAGATGGTTTGCGCGACGTCACCAACGACGCACACGTCATGACGGTTCCCCAGCCACAAGTCAAGTAATTTCTGCTGGAGCGCGTTGACATCCTGGAATTCATCGACAACGAAATGTTGGTATTGCTTACGCACGATCGCGGCAACCTCAGGTCGTTCCTGGAGAATCCCACACATGTGAACCAGAACGTCCTCGAAGTCAATGCATCCGCGTTCCGCTTTCGCGTCCTCGTACACATCGAGGAGCTGCGCCATATCTGAGGCCGACAGGCCCGCTGGAACTTCATGACCATCACGCAGGACTCGTTGCCTGTAGTGGGCAGAGTCAATCATCGACACTTTTGCCCATTCAATCTCAGCAGCCAGATCGCGCACCAATGTTTTATCGCTTCCCAGTCCCATGCGCCGCGTTGATGCCGCAACCAGTGAGGCCTTGTGCGGAAGGATCTCAGGCAGTGGTCCACCAACAACGGTTGGCCAGAAGTGGATGAGCTGACGCAAAGCCGCAGAGTGGAACGTTCGTGCCTGGACCCGTGGGACTCCCAGCTGAGCGAGGCGGTGACGCATTTCGTAGGCCGCACGTTTCGTGAACGTCACGGCAAGGACCTGTGACGGGTCGTAAACGCCCGAGGCAACACCGTAGGCGATGCGATAGGTGATCGCCCGTGTTTTCCCTGTTCCTGCGCCCGCGAGCACAGCGAGCGGACCCGTCACCTGAGTTGCGACGGCCCGCTGGTCAGGGTCAAGAGCATCAAGGAGAGCTGAGGGGTCCGGTTGTTCCATAGAGGCATCTTCCCATGCCCAACTGACAACTGCGGCACCCGGTGAACGTCCTGTGGGAAGATCAACGCCTTAAGAACATCCCCCTCGGTTTTCACCGCACTCCCTCGCGGGGAATTATCGAGACGTCAGCGGCCCGTGAGGAAGCTCCCCGCCGTACCAGTCACGCAGCATCGCATACGCAATCGACGCACGCCCCGGAGCTTCAACCGTCCCATTGAGGATCGCCTCGGTGAGTTCCTCGCGCGAATAGAAACGTGCCCACTCAATCTCCGCTCCATCAGGCCGAGGCACAGGATCCTCAGCGTGAATTTTCGCGACGTATCCCAGCATCTGCGACCTGGGGAAGGGCCACGGCTGCGTTCCCACGTAGGTCATGTCATCAACCGATAGCCCCACTTCCTCCATGAGTTCACGTCCAACGCTCTGATCGGGTGATTCACCGGCTTCAACGAAACCGGCGATCGTGGAGACAAAACCCTCTCTCCACGCGGTGTTATGAGCAAGGAGCGTCCGTCCTCGTCCATCGTCAACCCGAACGATGATTGCCGGATCATGCCGGGGATACTCAACGTATCCACACCCCGTGCACTCGCTTGCCCAGCCGCCGAGAATCTGGCGCACGGGAGCAGCGCAGCGGGGACAGTAGCGGAATGAGTGATGCCACGCGGCCAACGCAATTGCCGAAAGTGCAAGTGCCGCCTCGTTCCCGCCAAGTAGGTGCCCCACTTTGCGCAGGGGACGCCACACAGCACCCGAGGGGGTCAGTTGTGCGCCGCGCAGCATCCGTTCGTTGCCTTCGCGCTGACCACCAACGATTGCCACGTGCGCAACCGTATCCATTGACGAGGACGACTCCGCACCTTCTCCCCACTCGTTCGGCTTCGTCGCCACTGAGTTTCGTGTCGTTGTCCTCTTTGTCGGCCAGGAGCGTGTCACCCCAATGAAGTATGACTCGTCACACTCGTTGAGCATCTCTTCCGACAGCGGAACGGGAAAAGATGCAAGCCGTGGAGGCACCTCTTCCTGTTCCTCACTGTGACCCACGAGCGCGATCTCTCCTTGGGCAGTGACAAGAAAAGCGCGGACTTGAGTGACTTCCACTCCCGCGCCCGCCAGCCCCCGGGTTCCTTCACGCAGGAGAACATGAGGGTCGCAGTGCTCACGGATCGGGATGCACGCATCAACGTCACCGCGCACCAGGGGCAGCTCAATGTTCATGCTCCAACGCTAACGCTCAGCTAATGTGAACGTCATGACGAACAGTGAAATTCGCGCCGACGGCCGCACCTATGACCAGCTTCGCCCCGTATCTTTCACCCGAGGATGGTCGGGAACCGGCGAAGGATCCGTCCTCGTTGAATGTGGCAACACCCGTGTCCTATGTGTTGCGTCCTTGACTCCCGGTGTTCCCCGATGGAAGAAAGACAGCGGCGAAGGCTGGGTGACCGCCGAATACTCAATGCTTCCGCGAGCAACCTCTGAACGATCAAGCCGCGAGTCAGTCAAAGGGAAAATCTCTGGACGCACCTCCGAGATCTCCCGACTCATTGGCCGCTCCCTGCGTGCGGTCATTGATTTCACCGCGCTGGGAGAAAACACGATTGTTCTTGACTGCGATGTTCTGCGCGCCGACGGCGGTACCCGCACCGCATCGATCACCGGAGCGTATATCGCGCTTGCCGACGCTGTTCGTTGGGGAACAGAACGCGGTCTCATCACGCCGCGAGCCTCGTCGCCGGTTTTGACGGACTCGGTGTCTGCGATCTCCGTCGGCATCATCGACTCCGTCCCCATGCTTGACTTGCCCTACGTCGAGGACGTGCGCGCCCAAACGGACATGAACGTCGTACAGACCGGCGATGGACACTTCGTTGAGGTTCAGGGAACCGCCGAGCACGCTCCTTTTAACCGCGAGGAGCTGGGCACCCTGCTTGACTTGGCCGCACACGGCAACTCTCTCCTCGCCCGCGCTCAGCGAGAATGCCTCGATGCTCCCGAAGGGGAACGCATTGAACTTGCACCCCAGGGCATCCAGGGGCAGTGATGACTCAGGTCCCCAACTCGCCCTCGACACCCTTGGGTACCGGTGTCACTCCGCGTCTCGTTTTTGCCACGGGGAACGCCCACAAAATCAGTGAACTCGAAGCGATCCTCGCCCCCGCGTGGCAAGGATACGCACCCGGCACGATCGCACGAATGTCGGATTTCGACGTTGACGAACCCGTTGAAGACGGCGCTACTTTCGCAGAAAACTCCCTCATTAAGGCACGTCACCTGGTCGTTGAAACCGGGATGGCAGCAATCGCAGACGACTCGGGCATCACCGTTGATATTCTCGGCGGAGCGCCCGGGATTTTCTCCGCACGCTGGTGTGGACATCACGGAGATGACGAGGCAAATCTCAACCTCCTTCTCGCGCAGCTCTCAGACGTCCCCGATCATTTGCGCTCCGCAGCGTTCGTCTCCGCTGCTGTCCTTGTGCTCCCCGACGGACGTGAATTCGTTGAGCACGGACAGGTGCGAGGAACGCTGACGCGTGAGCCTCGTGGCGATCACGGCTTCGGATACGATCCGATTTTCGTTCCCGACGGCTACTCAGTGACAACAGCGCAGATGAGCGCCGAAGAGAAGAACGCGATCAGTCACCGAGGGATCGCTTTTCGCGCTCTGACACCCGCAATCGTTGCGGCACTAGCCAACGATGAATGACCGGTCGGTATCGGCAAAGTCCACGGGACCTGACCATGTTGTGCGTAGTTCCTCAAGAACACGCTCGTGCGACACCCACGGTTGGATGTGTGTTGCCACCAGGTGACCCACGCCGGCTGCCGTAGCCAGCTCACCTGCACGCACCCCGTCCATGTGGATCCCGCGGGTCACGTCATCGGTTGTGAATCCCACTTCAGTTAGCAGCAGATCGACTCCTCGGGCACCCTCGACGATTGTGGGCACCAGATCCGTGTCGCCAGTGAAGAACATCGTTGCACCGTTTCCACCTGCCTGTAGGGACTTCGCATGCGCGTCGGTGCGCTCCCCCACAATGAGGCCGTGGGCACAGCTGGCATCACCGGCTCCGTCCTCGTCAATGAAACGTGGGCCTTCGATGCGCAAACCAAAGCTCTCGACCGTGTGCTGACCAATCACGGGAGTCACCGTCATCGGACCAACACGCACCGGTTCCCCGGCGACAAGAGTGTGAATATCGAACTCGTCCTCGTACATCTCCGGTTCCGTGGTGCCGTCAATCTGACGGATACGATCCCGCACCGCACGTGGACCATAGAGCGCTAATGCGGGGAGGCAACCTTCCGGACCCCACTTGCGGTACACGTGCATCGAAATGATGTCACCCATGTGATCAGCGTGACAGTGTGACAAGAACAGCGCGTCAACGTCCCGAGGCGGAAGATGCCGCCAGAGCGAACCAAAGGAGCCGGGACCCATTTCTAAGACAATCGACCATATGCGGTCGCGGCCGGTTTCCGGATCCTTCCCCGGAGCTTGCACCAGGTAGCACGAGGCAGCGGACCGCGGCCCAGACATTGATCCCGTGGCGCCAATAATCGTCAGTTTCACGCGATCGCCCCCGGTTCTGGAAGATGGACCTGATGAACGTTGCCGACCTCGGGCCCAAGGAAACGCTTGGCCAGACGCGGGAACATTGTTGATTCGCCCGTTGCAAGGAATTGGTGGCACGGCTCGTCACCGTCGGCCCGAGGCTCGTGGAGAAGACCGCGGTCCGTGAGTTCGTTGTAGGTGACGTTCGCCGTTGCTTCCGACGAGGTCACGAGGGATACGCCTTCCCCCATGACGCGCCCGATGACGCCGGTGAGCAGCGGGTAGTGGGTGCACCCGAGAATGAGCGTATCGACGCCCTGTTCTTTGAGGGGCTCAAGGTATTCGCGTGCCAGCTCCTCAATTTCTGGTCCCGTTGTTTGTCCTCGTTCAACGAACTCAACGAACCGCGGGCAGGCCTGTTGGAAGACCTTCACCCCTGGCACAGCGGCAAGCGCGTTGAGGTAAGCCTCAGACTGAATGGTCGCTTCGGTTCCGATGACGCCGATCCGCTGCCGACGAGTTGTGACCACAGCCTGTCGGGCAGCGGGGCTGATGACTTCGATGACGGGGATATGAGCGTCAATCCAGTAGCGTTCACGCGCATCAGAGAGTGCGGCGGCGGTTGCTGTGTTGCACGCGATGACCAGCATCTTGACTCCGCGAGATGCCAGTTCATCGAGGCATCCCAGAGTGAATGACCGCGCCTGGGCGATGGGTCGTGGCCCGTAAGGTGTGTGCGCCGTGTCTCCGAGGTAGAGGATTTCTTCGTCGGGGAGCTTGTCAATGACAGCGCGCGCAACCGTCAGCCCCCCAAGACCTGAATCAAAAATACCTATCGGCGCGTTATCCATATGCGAGACATTAGTGTTCTTCCTGCGCCGATATCAGTGCAGAAAGTAGTGAATCTTGCCACCAGGTGATGACCGTGTAGATCGCGGCGGCGCTTTGGTCGCGTCCTGACGGGGTTTGTGCGAAAGCCAGCTCCTCAACTCTGTGGGCATCCTCATTGTTGCGTATCCCCAGTTCGCCAGCTAATCCCAGACGCACATCATTCATTCCCGAAAGCCAGTCCCACGCCTCCTCTGCCGCTACTTCAACACGTGTTTTCCCCGCACCGATGAGCCGATCGAGGGCGCGAGCGATCCTGCGCAACCTGCTGGATTTCTCGGCGCGAAGATAGTCCTCAGTTAACGCTCTGAGACGGGCCGCGTCAGCTTCGTCCTCGCTCATTGGCGCAAGGAGATAATTCAGCGCGCGTTCCATCGGGGCTTCGCGCTGGGATTCCCCTCCGGTGGTTGCCTCAACCATGCGAGCCATCTCATTGTCCGCAGGGGAATCGAGGACGATGAGGATCTCCACTGCAAGTTGACGGATCAACCGCAGATATTCAGTGCTGACGTCCGCGACATAGGTGTCAACAGACCCCGACCGTACCAGGCGGAAGGGCCCAATCATGTTCTCTCACTCGATTCACTGCCGTCGTCTTCTTCGAGGGTCGCGTGGAGTCCGTAACCGTGCATGGCAGCAACGTCAGCTTCCATGCGTTCGCGAGTTCCCGTCGACACGATTGCTCGCCCCTGTTCATGAACTTGAAGCATCAGGGATTCACAGGTTGTCAGGGGATAGCCGAAGTGGCGACGAAACACGTAAGTCACATAATCCATGAGATTGATCGGATCATCCCACACGACGGTACGCCACTGCACGAAGCGAGAGGAACGCTCCGTGACCAGCGGATCCGGCAGTGTCGTCAGTGAACTGGGCATATTGCCAGCGTAGGCGCGTCACCGAGATTTAGCCGCGGATTCGGCAAGAATTATCACCCTAAACCCGCTCATCACATGGTGAGTTGTTCACTTTAGGACACTGAAAGGCTAGGTTATTCGTATGCCAGCTTCGGTTTCCACGTCACTTTTGACGGATATGTATGAATTGACCATGCTCGATGCCGCATTGAAGTCCGGGACGGCTCTGCGGCGCTCAACCTTCGAGGTCTTCGGTCGTCGTCTCCCCTCGACTCGGCGTTTCGGCGTCGTTGCCGGCACGGGACGTCTGCTTGAGGCTCTCGAACGCTTTGAGTTCGGACCCGAGCAGATTGACTGGCTGCACGAGCAGCACATCGTTTCCGACGAGACCTTGGATTACCTCAAGGATTTTCGTTTCACCGGTGACATTTACGGCTACGCCGAAGGGGAATGCTACTTCGCGGGTTCACCGCTGGTCACAGTTGAAGGAACATTCGCCGAATGCACCCTCCTGGAAACCCTCCTCCTGTCGATCCTCAACCACGACTGCGCTGTTGCGTCGGCGGCATCACGGATGACAATTGCGGCTCACGGCCGCCCCTGCATGGACATGGGTGCCCGTCGCACCCACGAGAGGTCCGCTGTGTCCGCCGCGCGCGCCGCCTACATCGGCGGATTCAAGGGAACCTCCGATCTGGAAGCCGCGAAACGCTACTCAATTAAGGCAATTGGCACGGCAGCGCACGCGTTCACCCTGCTTCATGATTCCGAACGCCAGGCCTTCGATGCGCAGATCAGTCTGCTCGGGCCTTCGACAACGTTGCTCGTGGACACCTACGACGTTGAGACGGGTGTGCGTAACGCCGTTGAGGCAGCTCGTGCCGCCGGTGGTGAGCTTGGCGCTGTCCGTCTGGATTCCGGTGACCTCGTTGCTCAGGCCTTCAAGGTTCGCGGGCAACTTGACGCTATGGGGGCAAAATCTACGAAGATCACCGTGACGAATGACTTGGATGAATACGCGATTGCCGCTCTGGGCGCCGCACCTATCGACTCCTACGGTGTGGGGACAAAACTCGTCACAGGTTCGGGTGTTCCCACAGCCGCCCTCGTGTACAAAATGGTGTCACGCGAGGACGACAACGGACATAACGTCCCCGTGGCCAAGAAGTCCGAATCGAAGTCCACTGTGGGCGGACGCAAGATCGCGGGCCGGCTCAGGGACGAGGACGGATACGCCTCCCAGGAACTCCTCGTCATTGGCTCCACCCGCGAGGAAGCACTTGCATACTTGGAATCCGTGGGGGCTCGCCCTCTTCAGGTCTCTCTCATCGAGCAGGGCACGATCCGGTCGGAACTGTGGCAACAGGAGGACACGCTTCAGCGTGCTCAGGATCACCACGTCCTCGCCCGTAATGAACTCCCCTATCAGGCATGGCGTCTATCCGAGGGGGAACCAGCGATTCCCACGCATTACGAACGACTCGGCGCATAATTCACACTTCGCTCCCTCGTGGCGGCAGGTGCCAACGGGCGGCTCTACAATGTCCCTTATGCGTAGTGCTCTGAACGAACCAACAGGACCGTCGGCTCCCAGTGGACCGGCAGGTCCGGCAACTCAGTCCTCCACGGGACTGCTGGAGCGTACCCAGGTTGAACAAGAGAAGAGCCCCGGTGACGGCGACCGTTTCGCACACTTTGTTCGCCGAGATAAAGCAGATAACGCCATGATCACCGGCCAACCCGTTGTTGCGCTGTGCGGCAAAGTATGGATTCCCACGCGCGACGCATCCCGCTACCCGGTGTGTCCAACGTGTAAAGAACTCCGAGACTCAATGGGACGCAATGACCGTCACTGGCCGTTCTCGAATGGATCGGGCGGTTCAGGTTCAGGCGACTCAGGTTCGGGATCTGGGGGCGCTGGCAAGTGACGAGCGCGCAGGATCGATCCTCCGGCCCTTCTCGCGCATCTCTTTCAGCAGCTCGGTCTCTCCCACCGGCTTTTCCCGCGCGGGCTCCTCGCGGTTCCGCCGACAGTCTGCGCGCATGGCAGGCGGCTGCCCTCACGCAGTATCTGGCTGACTCTCCCAAGGACTTCCTTGCCGTTGCCACTCCGGGTGCGGGGAAAACCACGTTTGCTCTTCGGATCGCAGTGGAACTCATCGGCCAGGGCATCGTTGAAAAAATCACCGTTGTGTGTCCGACGGAGCATCTCAAAGGACAGTGGGCAGACGCGGCGGCTCGGGTTGGGATCCACATCGACCCCGCTTTTTCTAACGCGCAGGGGCGCGCAGGCTCCCACTTCGACGGTGTGGCCGTCACCTACGCGCAGGTCGCCTCTCATCCGACGGTGCATTCTGCCCGAACACGGGCCTACCGGACCCTCGTCATCCTCGACGAAATCCACCACGCCGGAGATGCCCTGTCGTGGGGGGACGGTGTGCGCGAAGCCTTCGACGACGCCACGCGGCGGCTGGCTCTGACGGGAACCCCGTTCCGCTCTGACACCTCCCCGATTCCTTTTGTCCGCTACGTCGAGGACGCCTCCGGTATTCGGCGTTCACGCGCCGACTTCACCTACGGTTACGGCGATGCCCTACGCGATCACGTTGTCCGCCCCGTCCTCTTCATGTCCTATTCGGGGCAGATGGCGTGGCGCACAAAAGCCGGCGATACCGTCAGCGCCCGTCTAGGTGAGCCGCTGACGAAAGACATGATGAAGCAGGCGTGGCGCACCGCCCTCGACCCTCAAGGCGAATGGATTCCGGCGGTGCTGCGCGCCGCCGATCTGCGCCTCGACGAGGTCCGTCGTCAGATTCCCGATGCCGGAGGGCTCGTCATTGCATCCAATCAAGAGCAGGCGCGAGCATACGCGCGGCACCTGCGGATGATCACGGGAAAGCCGGCAACACTCGTCCTCTCCGACGACGCAGATGCCTCCGACCGTATCGACGAGTTTAGAGAAAACACTGACAAGTGGATGGTTGCGGTCCGAATGGTCTCAGAGGGCGTTGACGTTCCGCGTCTTTCCGTGGGCGTGTATGCAACCAACACCTCGACCTCGTTGTTTTTCGCACAGGCCGTGGGACGTTTCGTCCGTGCCCGCCGACGCGGTGAAACAGCAACGGTTTTCATTCCTTCCGTCGTCCCCCTCCTTGATCTTGCGGGACAAATGGAAGTCGAACGCGACCACGCCCTCGATCGGCCACAGTCCTTGGACGAGGATTCCCTGTGGAACCCCGAAGATGCTCTCATGCAGCAAGCCAACCGCGCAGACAAGGCATCGGATGACCTCACGGGACAGTTCGAGGTTCTCGGGGCGGATGCCGAATTCGACGGGGTTCTTTTTGACGGCGCCGCGTGGGGGACGGGGGCCGAGGTCGGATCCGAGGAAGAACAAGAATACCTGGGGATTCCCGGTCTTCTTGATGCTGAACAGGTGACGACGCTACTGCGTGCACGCCAAGCCGAACAGGTGGCGTCGCAGAAACGACGCACGAGCGCTCAGCGTCAACGCGAGGAGAACGCTGGCCTATCCCAGCATCGCCTCAGGGCTGCGAAGAGGAAAGAGCTTCAGCACCTGGTCTCCTCATGGGCTCGGCGCTCCGGTGATACTCACGCCGTGATCCACTCACAGCTGCGTCAGCGATGCGGAGGACCGGAAGTCGCTCAGGCAACAACCGAGCAGATTGACGCACGGATCGCTCTTTTGAGAGAGTGGTTTGTTGGACGGCGCTAAAGCGCCAGTTCACCGCTGAATCTTTCACTTCAGCATGCACCGGAGGTCGTTGTCATCGGGGTTTCTCCCGAATCGACTCGCGCGTCCTCTGTGAGCAAAAGAAAGTACATGGGCGCTGGGCGCCCCGCCGGCTGGACGACCTGCCGGTCGTATCGCATGGGGACGGCCCCACGGACAGAAAGGGGCCGACGATGTCGTGGCTCATCCTCATTATTTCCGGAATGTTCGAGACGGTGTGGGCAAGTGCCCTCTCCCGCCTCGCCGAGCAGTTCCGGTGGTTTGACGTCCTCCTCTTCATCGCCGGCTCCGTTGTGTCCCTGGGTGGCCTGATGATTGCGATGAAAGATATTCCTGTCGGTACCGCATATGCTGCATGGGCGGGAACCGGGGCCGTAGTCACTGTCGGCTGGTCGATTCTCTCGGGAGCTGAATCAGCATCGCTGATCAAGGTCATCCTGGTGACGATCCTCGTTGGCTGCATCGTTGGCCTTCACCTCATCGACACGGGCCACTAGGACCGCTGTTTCATTGACGAGGACGAGTCCGCTCGCTCCCCTTCGCGGGGCGTCCCCCGGTCAGGCGTGTTCCTTGTCCCAGACCTCACGATAGAAATCACCGAGCGCCAACTGTGACGCCGCCGCTTCATCGAGAAGAACCATGACATCGGGATGCATTTGGAGAATCGATGCGGGCCAGCGGCCAGATACTCCGCCCTCGATCATCTGGGCGACGGCCTCGGCCTTACCCTGACCTGTGGCGATGAAAACATGCGCCCGGGATTCCATGATCGTTCCCAAACCTTGCGTCACGCAGTGAGTCGGTACGGCATCGATGTCGCCGTTAAAGAAGCGCGCATTGTCACGACGAGTCTGCTCCGTGAGGACTCCGACGTGTGTCCTCGACACCAGCGACCCTCCCGGTTCGTTGAAACCGATGTGTCCGTCGGATCCGATGCCGAGCACCTGAATATCGATGCCACCGGCGTCGCGGATTGCCTGGTCGTAAGCTGCTGCCCCGGCGTTGAGATCATCTGCCCACCCATCGGGGCCGTGAGCTGCGCCTTCGGGCATATCCGTATGGTCAATGAGATTGCGGTGAATAAAGTTGGCGTAGCCTTCAACGTGGTCACGAGGCAGTCCAACATATTCGTCAAGGTTGAATGATTGCGCGTGTGCGAAAGAAATATCTCCGGCCTTGTGGCGGCGAATGAGTTCAGCGTACAGAGGCAGAGGCGAAGATCCCGTTGCTAAACCGAGAACAAAGTTCTCCTTGTTCCGATACACATCAACGATTCGCTGCGCACCGACGCGTGCGATTTCGTTGTCGTTGGAGAAGATTCCGATCTGCATGGGCGAGCCTCCTACTTGTCTGATCAGCGCCAATGCGATCATACGGGGCACGAGGGAGAACCTCGCCCCTCATCCACGCGTTTCGGTTTTCTTGAAAATTGTTTATCTTCGTTGGCGTATCACCGGTAAGAAAACCCCCGGCCGAGAACGCACCGGGAAAATCGCGCTCGTCCTCGTTCCCCCACACATGGTGACCACCCGGCCAACTCACCCACCGGGACAAAACACAAGAGCTGGGGAACCCGAAGATTCCCCAGCTCTTATATCAGAGCGGATTCATTACTGAATCACGGCATCGTCACTTAGCGACAGCCTTCTTCAGGTTCGAACCAGCCGACAGCTTGACGCCGTAGCCAGCCGGGATCTGAATCTCTTCGCCGGTGCGAGGATTACGACCGGTACGGGCGGCGCGCTCAACACGCTCCACGGACAGCAAACCGGTGACCTTCACGGCCTCACCCTTCGCGAGGGATTCAACCAGGACATCCTGGAATGCGCCCAGAGCAGCGTCAGCCTGCACCTTGGTCAGGTCGGTACGGTCAGCAATCTGAGCAACGAGCTCGGTGCGATTCACGGACATTGAGGAACCTCTTCCTATCGATCTCAGGGACCTATATAACGGTCACTAGAAAACATTACGGATAAATAGCGGATTTGTCAGATCAAGCGCGGTATTTCAACGAAAATATGAGATTATGCGACTTTTTTCGACACATTGTGCCCTCCATCGAGTGACGGAGGGCACAATCATGTCGATCAGGCCTTCTCCGGTTCCTGGGCTGACGCCTGGTGACCACCTTTGGCCCTTCGCATTTCAGCAAAGAAAATGATCAGACGCTGGATCACAACGAAGAGCAGCAGCATCAGACCGGTGATGATCGTCGTCGCAGCCGGAGGAATACGTCCATCACGCGTAATAATGAGCGCAGTCGTTGCAAAGACCAGAGTTCCAACAATCGAACCGAGGATATAGCCGGCACCGCCGGTGATGATCGTGCCACCAATGACGGCTGCGGCGATGGCGTTGAGTTCCCACCCTTGACCGAGGATATTCTGCCCCTTGCCCACCGCTGCGACGTAGACAACCGAGGCGATCCCCGAGAAAGTTCCTGAAATCAGGAAAATCGCCGTCAACGACCGACCCGCGGGCAGACCCATAAGACGTGCCGAGTCTTTACCGGGGGCACCCATCGCGTAGATTGTCCGGCCGGTGCGCGTGCGATGCATGATGAAGTAGGCAACGAGGACGACGACCACCGCGATGAGCAGACCGACCGACACCTCAAGGTCATTGCGTTTCGGCCCATCGATGAGCTTGAACGTTGAGCCCAACATCCGCAGATTGTTGTCCTTGTCCAAAACGATGGGCTTCGATGAGATCATGGCCGCAATACCCTGTCCCAAGTACATCGTCGCAAGAGTCGCAATGAACGGCTGCATATCAAAGTAGCGCACGAGGACACCCGAGATCGCTCCCATGACCGTGCCGATGAGGATCATGACAACAACAACGATGAACCACGGAACGCCGGCATTGGCGAGGGTGCAGCCCACGACCGAGCTCAGAGCGATGACCGCGCCAACAGAGAGGTCGATGCCGCCGATGAGAATCGGGACGGTCATGGCAACCGCAAGAATAATCAGATAGGCGTTGTCGTTAAACAGCGTGGAGATCGTGTTCAACCGGAAGAACTTCCCGTAGGCCAGCTGCCCGACAACGAAGAGAATGAGCAGAACAAGGATCGCGACGTAACTGGGCAGCTTGTTAAGGTCACGCGTAAGCCACGCGTTGAAGCCACCATTCTTTTGTGTTGCAGAACTCATGCTGACGCACCCTCCTTCGCAGGCGTAACAGTGGAGCCGGCTGACACGGTCGGCGTCTTCTTCTGTCTCTTCGTGGTGAGCTTGGCGAAAAGACTGGACTGAAGAACACACACGGCAATAACAATGACCGCCTTAAATGCGGGTGTCGCGGCGTTGGGGATGCCGAGCCAGACGATCGTCTTTTCGAGCATCGGAATGATCAGCGCACCCAGGTAGGTCCCCAGGAGAGAGAAACGTCCACCAAGCAGCGACGTTCCACCGATCACAACGGCGAGGATCGCGTCCATCTCGTAGCTCATACCGGTGTTGGCCGGTTCGACACGCATGACGTTACCGACCGAGAACGCGCCGGCCATCGCAGCAAGTGCCGCTGAGATGATGTAGACAACGAATTGGATTTTCTTCGGATCAATGCCGGCCATGCGCGATGCCACGGGGTTGAGTCCCACGGCTTCGATCTCGAGGCCAAGTGCAGTTTTCCTCATAAGAAGGGCAACGAGGACCACGATGACAGTTGCCACAATCCACGCCATCGGAAGTCCAAGCAGCGAGCCGGTGGCAAGGTTGTGAAAGGCTTCGTTTTCAGCCGCGAGGTTTTGCCCA
Organism: Schaalia sp. ZJ405; assembly: GCF_011038885.2. NCBI lineage: Bacteria > Bacillati > Actinomycetota > Actinomycetes > Actinomycetales > Actinomycetaceae > Schaalia > Schaalia zhouxuedongae. The sequence goes on from NZ_CP064952.1 coordinate 1,646,342, forward strand.
TCGGTGATGACCTTGGCAATCCCTCGACCGGCGAGCATCATGATCAGCGTCGTCACGAAGGGTTGAAGACCGATGTAGGCCACGAGAGCGCCGTTCCAGGCGCCGATGAGCGCGCAAACGGCAATCGCCGCGGCCAGAGCAAGGATCGCCGATCCAACGCTTCCATCGCCAGTGGACATCACCGTCATCACAACGGTTCCCGACACTGCCATGACCGCACCCACGGAGAGGTCGATGCCTGCCGTGGCGATAACGAATGTCATGCCCACGGCGATCATGAGGTAGGGAGCCGAGTTGCGCAAAACGTCAATGAGGGGGCCGTTGAGTCCGCCGTGAGAGAATCCAATCTTCAGGAAAGCCGGGTCCTTGATCGCACACACAGCAATCAATAAGACGATAGCGACAACGGTCCACAGGATCCGGGGATCAAGGCCCGAGAGGAAGGACTTTTTTGTCTTGGCGGTTATGCCTTTGGTGCTCACGCCTGAACGCCTCCTTCGGCGATGATGCCCACGATGTCTTTCTGAGTGAGCGTTCCGTCATTTTCGATGAATGCCGCCTGCTGGCGGTCACGCATCACGACGATGCGGTTGGAAATTCGCAGGACTTCATCCATTTCAGATGAAACGAAGATGATCGACATTCCGTCCTGGGCCAGCTCAAAAACGAGCTTCATAATCTCCGACTTTGCGGAAACGTCGATGCCTCGGGTCGGTTCATCAAGCATGAGAACCTTGGGGGCGGTGGCAAGCCAGCGCGCCAGCAGGACTTTCTGCTGGTTACCGCCCGATAGCGAACCCACAGGAGTCTCACCCGAGGGAGTCTTGATCCCGAGTTTTTCGATGTAGTGGTTGCAGATCTCTTCTTGCTCGGCCTGAGGGATTCGGCGTGCCCATCCACGCATCGCCTGAAGCGACACCATGATGTTTTCGCGCACGGAGAGCGCCGCGATAATGCCTTCGTCACGACGATTCTCCGTGGAGTAGGCAACACCGTTCTTCAGTGACCGCAGTGGGCCGCTGATTGAGAGGGGGTCACCTTTGAGGGTCACTTCACCAGAATCGGGGCGATCAGCCCCAAAGATCAGGCGGACAGATTCGGTGCGTCCCGAACCGAGCAGGCCTGCGAACCCAAGGACTTCTCCTTCGCGCACATCGAAGGAGCCAGCCTGAACAGACCCGATCTTCCCGACGTTGTTTGCAGCCAACTGAATCGCAGCGTCGGCAGGAATGTCCGGACGCTGTGATTGGATCGAATCGAGGTTCGACAGGTCCTGCCCGATCATCATGGACACCATGACGTTACGGGGGAGATTTTCAGTGAGGTCTTCTCCGATGAGCGTGCCATTTCGTAAAACGGTGATGCGATCGGAGATCTCATAGACCTGGTCAAGGAAGTGTGAAACGAAGAGGATCGCGACACCCTGGTCGCGTAGGCGGCGAATAATTGCGAAAAGTTGAGCGACCTCATTGACGTCCAGCGACGAGGTCGGTTCGTCAAGGATCAGGACTTTTGCGTGAACAACTGTGGCTCGGGCAATCGCCACGAGCTGCTGAACAGCAATGGAGACACTTGACAGAGGGGCGCGCGTGTCAAGATATTCGAGGCCGACTTGCTTGAGTGCCTCGGTTGCGCGTGCGTGCGTGTCTTTCCAGTTGATGCCGAAAATTCCTGTCGACTCATGCCCGAGCATGAGGTTTTCTCCGATCGACAGGTTGGTGCAGAGGTTGACTTCCTGGTAGACGGTGGCGATACCGGCGGCTTCAGCTTCAGCGGTTCCAGTGAAGCGTACTTTCTTGCCAGCAACGAAAATTTTGCCTCCGTCGATGCGATACACACCGGTCAACGCTTTGATGAGTGTTGACTTTCCAGCGCCGTTCTCACCCATGATTGCGTGGACTTCACCCGGGAACAGGCGGAAATCAACGTTGTCGAGGGCCTTAACGCCGGGAAACTCAATGGAGATGCCTTTCATCTCCACAATTGGGGTGCCACTCGTCCCCTGCGGTTCTTGATCCACTTCTCTCACGTCCTTGTTTGAGGATGGGCCCGCATCCTCGCGGGCACTGTGACGCACATGAACACCTCAGGGGTGGGAGGGGGATCCCCTCCCACCCCTGACGCTATTCGTCTGTCCCTCGTGGTAATGAGGGAGGCGCCATCATGTGGGGCCGACTCACCTGTCGGTCCGATGGTGCTACTTCAAGCGATCGTTGAGATCAGTACGAACGCGCGTCGATCACGTCCTGTGTGATCGTCGAATCGAAGGACTGGGACGGAACGACGATGTTCTTCTCAACCTTTTCACCGCTCGTCAGAGCCTTAACGGCGTCAACAGCCTGCTGACCGAAGATCGGGTTGTACTCGATGACGTAGGAGAGCTTGCCAGACAGGAGAGCTTCAAGAGCCGGACGTGTACCGTCGATGGTGATGATCTGAACGCCGTCAGCACCGGTGGTCAGGCCCTTAGCTTCAACAGCCTGAGCCGCCCCAAGGCCCATCTCATCGTTCTGCGCGAAGATCACCTTGATGTCGTTGTTGTACTTGTCAAGAAGGCCTTCGGTTACCGTCTTGCCTTCTTCGGTGGACCAGTTCGCGGACTGGTGCTCAAGCACCTCGATCTTAGAGCCCTTGATTGCGTCTTCCCAGCCCTCGTTACGCTCGTTGACAACGGAGAGGCCAGCCGGTCCTTCAAGAACGATAGCCTTCGCGCCATCCGGGTTGGACTTGATGGCCCATTCACCGGCAGCCTTGCCTGCCTCAACGTTCGACGGTCCGATGTGGGTTGAGTACAGCGACTCGTCGTTGGGCTCGATGCCACGGTCAAGCAGGATGACCGGAATCTCGGCTTCCTGAGCCTTCTTCAGGGACTCTTCCCAGCCGGTTGCCTCGGTGGCAGACAGCAGGATCGCGTCAACTTCTTCATTAACAAAGGAGTTGAAAGCTTCGAGCTGCTTTTGCTGGTCGTTGTTCTGGGTCGGCGAATACTTCAGAGTGATGCCAGCCTTCTTGAACGCATCCTGAATGTCATTCTCGTTCGCCGTGCGGAAACCACCCTCGGGGCCAACGGCAACGAAGCCAACGGTGATATCCGACGATCCCGTGGAATCAGATGCATCGGAATCGGTCGATGCATCTGTGTCACCGTTTCCTCCACCGCATGCGGCGAGGGAGAACATGGCGACTCCGGTGAAAGCGGCGATAGCCGCGCGACGGAAGTTCTTACGAATCGACATTCGTTCCTCCTTGAACTTGTCTGGCTTCTGCCAGGGTTGATGGGTCGTGCAACATTGGCGCCGCACTTCCTCGATTCCATGTTAACGCTAACACGTTGAAATGGGAATTTCTGATTGTCACGATTGAGCAACAATTGTGGGTGATGCTGGCGGGCACCACCTAGATGCCCGCCAGCGCGTCAATCACAAACCTTCAGCCAGACGGTGGTAGGCCTGATTCCATCGAGAGTTCGACGCGAAATCACGGCGTGTTGTCTGCTCGTCAATAACGAGCAGCTCCATCTTGGCGATCTGAGCAAACATCTCCCACACATCTGCACCAACCTGAGTCGACATGCACGTGTGGTGAGCAGCTCCCGCCGTCAACCATGCCTCAACCGAGGTGTAAAAGTCGGGCTCAGGCTGCCACATTGCACGAGCAACCGGGAGCTTGGGCATGTCATGCGGCGGTTCAATGACGTTGACAACATTCGCCGTCAGCCGGAAACGATCGCGCATATCTGACAGCGCAACAACAACACCCTTGCGCGCATCAGCATTAAAGACCATGCGGACCGGATCCTCGCGATCACCAATGCCCAGGGGATGAATTTCAATCTTCACCTTTGTGGCAGTCAGCGACGGACACACCTCAAGCATGTGGGCACCAAGAATCATCTCGTTGCCTTCGACGAGGTTGTAGGTGTAATCCTCCATGAGCGACGCTCCGCCCTCGAGCCCCTCCCCCATCACCTTTGCCGCACGAACGAGGACGGCTGTCTTCCAGTCGCCCTCGGCACCGAAACCATACCCGTCAGCCATGAGGCGCTGCACTGCAAGACCGGGAAGCTGCTTGAGCCCACCCAGGTCCTCAAAGTTCGTTGTGAATGCCTTCGCACCGCGTTCGTTCAGGAACTGACGCAGGGCAATTTCTTGGCGCGCTGCGTAACGCAGAGATTCATGCCGCTGACCCCCGGCCCGCAGCTCGGGAGCAACGTCGTACTCGTCCTCGTACACCGCACACAGCGCGTCAATCTCATCGTCGGCAACGGCGTCAACAACGGCGACGAGGTCGTTGACACCCCACGTGTTAACGGAGACTCCCAGGCGTCGTTCGGCCTCGGTCTTGTCGCCCTCGGTGACGGCAACATTACGCATGTTGTCACCGAAACGCACGACGCGCAGCTCATTTGTTGCGGCGAAGCCAGCTGCGGCACGCACCCAAGCGGCCACGCGATGACATGTCGAGGCATTCGAGGCATGTCCAACGACCGTGATGCGTGGAACTCCCAAGCGGGTAAGAATGTAGGCGTACTCGCGGTCTCCGTGTGCTGCCTGGTTGAGGTTCATGAAGTCCATGTCGATTGAGTCCCAGGGAATCTCGACATTTGCCTGGGTAGCCAGGTGGAGCATTGGCTTGGACAGCACCTCAAGTCCACGGATCCACATCTTCGCCGGCGAGAAAGTGTGCATCCACGAGATCACACCGAGAACTTTGTCGTCGGCCGATGCGTCAAGCATTGCGCGGCGGATTGCGTCAGAATCCTTGAGAACCGGCTTCCACACGATCGGCGCAGGCATGAGTCCGGATTCGTTGAGGAGACGAACAACTTCTTGTGACTGCTGGGCGACTTGACGCAGAGTGTCCTCGCCGTAGAGGTCCTGGCTGCCGGTGTAGAACCAGACTTCACGTCCTTCGTAGAACGACATTACTTGTCTCCTTCAGTGATTTGCTCGGACGAATCATGCTGGCCGTAGACAAACTGGTAGCGGTTGTACAGGGAGTCGACTTTGTCTTGCGGAATCGGAATCGGCTCACCGAGCTGGCGAGAGATATGAACTGTTCGGGCGACCTCTTCAACCATCGCAGCGGCCTTGACCGCAGCCTTGGCGTCTTTTCCAATGGTGAAGGGTCCGTGGTTTTGCATGAGGACGGCGGGGCTGCGCGATTCCTTGAGGGTGTCAACGATGCCACGGCCAATGGAGTCATCCCCAATGAGCGCAAATGGTCCGATGGGCACCGGGCCGCCGAATTCGTCGCCCATCATTGTCAGCACGCAGGGGATTTCTTCGCCGCGAGCCGCCCATGCCGTTGCATACGTTGAGTGCGTGTGGACAACGCCGCCGACCTCGGGCATGTGCTTGTAGACGTAGGCGTGGGCTGCGGTGTCGGATGATGGGGATCCTTCACCCTGGATCAGGTTTGCCTCGAGGTCGCAGACGACCATCGCTTCGGGTGTCAGGTCGTCATAACTGACGCCGGAAGGCTTAATAACAAGGAGGTCCTGCGATCCGTCCGCGGCAGGTCCCTTGACCCTCTGGGAGACATTTCCTGCGGTCCAGACGATGAGTCCCCATCGTGGAAGTTCAGCGTGAAGTGCGGAAACGATGTCGCGGGTGCGTTGGACGTTCTGCGCGAAGTCAGCATCCCAGGTACTCGGATCTCGATGATCCATTGATTCCTCCTATGTCAGGGTTGAGGAGTCAGTCGCGGATCAGTTGCGCAAGACGAGCTCTACCGCCGCCTCGTTGCGACTCATCCACAGCTGTCACTGCTGTGTGGACACGGTTAGGTTAACGCTAACACTATCGCTTTGTCTAGTCCTGATGAGATTTCCGCATCCGCTGGCGCTGGGGCAACTAGTGTCGCGGAGCTGCTGTTGAATCGCGGATAATCAACTCGGTCGGACGCACAATCGGTTCAGCATCACCGATGCCGTTGATGGCATCGCGAATAGCGAGGAGCGCATTTTGTGCAAGGTCGGTAAAGTCCTGGCGAACAGTAGTCAGCGACGGCTGGAAGTAGCGAGACGCCGGTTCATCATCGAATCCAACGATCGACACCTCATCGGGAACACTGACTCCAGCCTGCCAGAACGCCCGCATGAGTCCCAGCGCGATGAGGTCATTTGCAGCAAAAACTGCGGTGGGTAATCCCTCAGCGATGAGGCGTTTTCCGGCCTCGAACCCAGCACATGCTTCCCATGCCCCGTAGGGCGCTTCGCGAATCGGCAGACCGGCCGCGCGCAGTTCAATGAGCCAACCCTCGCGCCGAATTTGAGACTCAAACCACCCTTCGGGACCGGCGACATGAGCAATGTCCGTGTGCCCAAGTTCAATGAGGTGCCGGACCGCCATGCGGGCACCCTCAAGCTGATCCCCTCTGACGAAGCGCACGGAGTCGATGCTGACCGCATTGGCAGCGGAGACCGCAATAATCGGGACGGGAGCGCCAATAGATTCGACGATTTCTGCAATGTCGGTCATCGGTGCAATGACGACGATGGCCTCAACAGCGAGCCCCAGGAAATAATCAATTGCCTCTGTCAGCGACTCTCGGCTGAAGTCTTCAAGCGCAGTGACCCCGGTGAAGTATCCGGCTTCACGGGCGGCAACCTCGATCGCCACCAGGGTGGATGCCGGCCCATAGTGAACGGAGGTTGTCGTGATGATCCCCAGGATCCCGGATTTGCGAGTCACCAGAGCACGGGCCACGGAATTTCGCCGATATCCCAGCTCGCCGATTGCCGCCAACACCCGCTCACGGGTTTGCGGTGCGACCTTGCCAGTACCGTTGACCACTCGCGAAACAGTCTGGTGTGAGACCCCAGCCAGGGCAGCAACATCCATCATTGCTGGCGGTCGTTTTGGTGAGCGAGACACGACTGCTTCTTTCTCCATAGATGCGGAACGTTCATCGTTCCAGCTGTCAGCGGCTCGCATCGAGACGTTTCCGCTGTCTTCGTACTATGAGAACGTTAATACGATCTCAGGGAATTCCTCAAAAAAGCTCTCCCGACGTGGTCGTTTCGTCGATCAACAGGGTCATTAACGAGGACGAGCCCCACGTTCTTTCGGCCGTGTCCGTCCTCGTCAATGGACACTCTCTCCCACATGACGCAACAGCGCACGCAACACACAAGATCAGACGAGGGATCGCCTTGCGTCTCAGCGTGGCTTAGTGCTTCCCACGACCTTTCGTCCTGTAGACCATCACCGCGCCAACACCCATCAAGATGAGTGCGATCAGCAAGGCGACCGCCATGATGCTCCCCGAAGTCGGCAAACTGCCGGAAGTAGCCTGAACAGGGGCAGCACTCGGCTTTTGCGGCATTTTCTCCGTCGACTGGGGACGATCCGCATGGGAACCTTCGGGCACGGTTGGCGTTTCGTTCGCTGACGCATCACAGCCAAGCTCCGCACGCGCAGGCGCGCTCCACGTCCACCGCGTCCTCACGCCTTCACCAAAGGAATATCCCGGCTTTGGCTCAGCAGTCACAACAACTGTAGCGCCGTACTCGTAGGCGTGGTCGCCGACCTCGACAACGCGACCGTTGATCGTGTAAGCCACCCCCTCGACATCAGGAATCGTAACGAACGGAGCGACCGTGCACGACCTCGGATCCGATGCGTCAGGAACGATGCCCGAGGGCGCTACCGGAGTGACAGTCACCGTCGCCGGCCCAGGCTCGGCAGGCTTCTCGGGGGCTTCCGGCTGCGGTGGAATACCCGGCTTCGGCTCAGGAGCAACAGGGGTGCTGGTCTGAGTGCCAGCCTGCTGCGCGTGAATGAAATCAGCGTTCGCTCGGGCAACCATTTGACGCATCGTTTCAGCTTCGCCGCTCGTGAGCTTGCCGCCGTCAATTGCGGCCTGGACTCGATCAAGCAAGGCTGTGAAAGCGTCCACGTTGTCTTGCGTTGTCCACTTCTTATTCGCTGGCACATCGGAACCATCAACCGAGACAATCGCTTTTTCGCGGGCCTGGCGCGCGGCTGTGACCGCTGCCTGAATCTGAGTGAGATCCACTGGGTCAGGAGTGAATTCCCAGGTACCCGTCACGGTGACATCTTCGCCACCGAAAGTGCGCACAACTGGGTTCCACCCGGCAAAGTGCCATGTGCCGTTCGCCTGGGCGTCCTTATAGTCTTGCGGCAGGCTCGGCAACGTGACATTGCTGCCCTCGTAACCAGAGACGGGCTCTGGGGCTTTGAGAGCGGCAGGCAGAGTTGGGGACCCATCAGCTGCCTTGTACACAAATGTCACTGTGTGCTGATGCGCGGGCGTGAATACCCACATGCCCACAAGTTCCACATTTGCTTTATTAACTGTCACTCGGTCAACACTGCTGCCGTTGTGCATCCAGCCAGTAAAAGCCCACGTGCCGGGTACACCGTTGTTCATTGTGGCGCTCGTTGTGAGAGCCGGTTGAACGGTGACCGTGTCGCCTGTGGTGTAGGTAGCGTCATCGACGGGCACAGCGGGCGGATTCGTTGGCTGCATATCGCCATCGATGCGGTAGGTGACAGTGTAGGTGTGAGGGGTAAATGTCCACGATCCGACGAACTCAATGTCATGATCTGTCACCGATGCCTGCGTGACGACATCGCCACTACCAGCGACCTTCCAGCCGTTAAATACCCATGTGCCGTCCACACCGCGGTGTTCCAGACTGGTTGAGGTCACAAGCGAGGCCTGAACCGTCTGACCGCTGCGATACTTTTGCGTTGTCACAGGAGCGGTGACGTCCTGCGGTACGTCGCCATCGAAACGGTAGGTCACACCATATGTGACTGGGGCACTGTAGATCGAGGTCGAGAACTCATGCGTTTGCGCCTTGTAGGCAAGGTATATAGCAGACTTCAGCCGTTCGACATGGGTGTCCCTTGCTCGTATGCCTGTGCGAGTGTCTGCAAGGTCTTGATCCACAGCTGATTTCATCAACTCACGTAGCTTGGCAACGCTGTCAACCTTGATCGTCTGCCCACCGTAGGTGATTTCTACGGCAGACAGCTCATCGAGCTGAGCTTCACGCTGAGCAAACATTGCTTTGCGAAACTCAGCATCTGAGCTGTAGGGACTGATTTTCTTCAGCACTTCACTATCGGCAAAAAGAGCTCCTTCGGGGGTGCCTGCTGGTTTGTATTGATCAGACAGGTAGGGAACCCAGCCGTTGCTCAACCCGTACTCGCCAAGTAGCTCCCAGGCGATGCGTCGCATGTGAATGTCGCCCGTCGTCCCTTCGGATGATTGCGGAGCACCATAGAGTGGGCTGAATAATGGGATCGTTGGATAGCCGTTGTAAGGGGCAGTACCGGTATGTTGTAGGCCGACAGCTTCATAGCGAGAAACCACAGCATTCGCGCCAACGAGGTCATTAACGGATGTCCAGTTCGCAGCATCTTGGGCACGTGAGGCTATGAAAGTTTCGTCGTACTTGCCCGTATAGGGTTTCTTACTCGGGGTAAGAGTGACGATATTGAACCATTTCTGTTTCGTTGCCGTATCGCGGGTCAGGACTTCCTGAGCCTCGATGAGGTCAAGCGTGTTCGTGACGTCCAGCAGGTTCTTCATGTAGTTTTTCACGGAAGCTTCATCAGTAAATGAGGCGACCGTTGAATTTGCATACCCGTCGGCCGGCCAGTTCATGATCTGGTTCAACTGATAGATCGGGTCGTTGTATTCGTAAGTTTCGTACAGGCCACGTGGTAACAGCTCCGTCGACGTACCTGAGCGATGCCTATGGCCTTTGAGATACGCATGAGGAGGGTTTTGCGCAAGCTGATGAGTCAGTTCGTGACTGTAGGCCGAGCTACCGGAAGGAGCTAAGAGTCGCGCTATCCAGAACGTAATATCAGCACCTGATGCTTCAGCGCCAACAAACTTGTGATCAGACCAGAGCTTCATCGGACCGAAGAAATCCTTGACTGCCTGAGCCGCATCTGCGCCACCTCGAGGTGACCATGCTTCTTTACCCGTCCCACGGCCAGCCACAAAGTAGCCGTCAGTGACGACGCGATCAGTTTTCAGACTGTCCTTGAATTCAGGGGCCATGCGCGCCCAAAAATCAACATAGGCAGCCTGGTCTCGACCGTACTGGGCAACACGTTCTGTAAATGCTGCCATATCGGAGGTGTTGGTCTTATCGGCAACGTAGCCTTCGCGCATCCCCAAACTCACCGAGGACACATTCGACAGCACATACATGTCGCTGTTGGTTCGCGTTGCCAGAGGTAAAAGATAGGGCAAGAGTTTTGCCGAGGACACGAGTTTGGAATACAGGCGGTAGGTTCCATCGACAACGCTGGGGCTTGCGTTTTCTGCGACAGCATTGCCGTGTTTGGTGAGTTGATCCGCATACCAGTCATCAACCTCATCGGCCGGAACCACGCTCGTGATCAAAGCGCCAAGTGTTCGCTCATTGCTCACTGTGCCAGCAAGTACACGAGTAAAAGTCTCAACATTCTTCGGCATCGCATATTGATCGCCAGTTTGTGACCCCAAAGCGATGGCAACATCAAGAGGGTTGAAAGCTTTACCAAAGGAACCTGACGTGCGCAGCCCCTGGGCGAAATTTGTCTGGCCATAATCAAAGTCATACAAGCGCTGCTCATACGTCAAGCCAAGCAACACCTCAGCGGGCTTAGCCTGAATTGTTGAGGTGTAGTAGTCAGCACTACGCCCACTATTGCGAGAGTCTGAGGAAATCACCTGCGTCAGATACGTCTCAAGGTTTGCCTGCACATCAGCAAACGCCTGCGCATATCCAGAACCCGCCACATACTCCTTCTGAAGTTCCCGCTTCGCTTCATCATCCGTAACCTCTGTAAAGTTACGGCCCGTCGCCTTGGCAATCGCGATGCGTTTACGTGTCACATCAGGATAAGAAAATCGCGATGGTGCGATTTTTCCTGCCACCTGAGGCGAGTCATAGGTCAGTCCACTCAGAGTGGCTCGCACATTCGCAATCACCTGCGCCACCTGCGTCTGATCCAACCCACCATCTGCGTAGGCTGGTGCGGATAGGCCTGCCAAGCTCAGGCACAAGACAGACAGAAGAACAATCACGCTGCGTCGCATAGGATCTCTCAAGGTTAATGTTTCAACTGAATAACGGAGTTATTGTAATTGAGGTGACTACCGCTTGGCTAGGCACTTTATGGATCTCACTCGGACGCATGACAAAACCCAGAACGCTTCACGTCTACGCCCCCTCAACCGGCAAATCTTGATGGACTAGGTCCGGGTCTGCGGACAGTTTCGGTGCGTTCTGGCAGGCCGGACCGCTACGTGGGATTGCCACCTAATCCCTGTTTACGAGGATTTTCTTGTGTTCGGCGTCTCTTTAGGCCGTAACGAGACGCCGCCTCACCCAGCTGTGTGGGCGTTTTCTCGCGCGGGTATCGCAACGCTAAATATGGCACGCCCAGCGCCAGGAGCGTGCGTGACCGTGATCTTGTGGCCAAGGTTGGCCAGATCCATGCCGCGAACTATGGCGTGTATGGAGTGAGGAAAATGTGGCACGCACTTTCCCGCTGCGGCCTCCAGGTTGGCCACAAGCAGACTGCCAGGCTCATGCCCCTGGCAGGAGTATCAGGCAAGGCAAAGGGAGGGGCCCCATCACCACACGCAAAACTAGGCGGGAAGATACCAGGCCAGATTTGGTCCACCGCGAGTTTCGTGCAGCGGGTCCGAACCGGCTGTGGGTCGCCGATATCACGTATGTACGAACCGTCAAAGGGGTCGTGTATGCGGCGTTCGTGACCGACGTATTCTCACGCAAGATCGCGGGCTGGACGCTCTAATTCGATGCGCACCCAAGCACTGCCACTACAAGCATTGAATCAAGCGATCACCAGCGCGAAGGAAACGACCGGGTTGATTCACCACTCCGATCACGGGAGCCAGTATGTATCGATTGTGTATAACGAACGGCTCACCGATGCTGGTATCACTCCATCAACAAGAACAGTTGGGGATTCTTACGATAACGCGCTGGCCGAGAACGTCAACGGCTCGTATAAGAACGAGTTGATCCATACCCGCATCTGGCGTGATGCGCTCGAGGTCGACAACAACTACTGGAACATCACAAACACATCAGAGAAAACGAAAACCAGGACAAATGCCCAGGAAACAAACCCGGGACACTTCACAAAACCCAGGGCACTTCAGTTCCTGCTGGCAGCTCCTAGGTACCTTTCATACGTAGTTGTGGTGTCTCACAGGGTTCCGCCTCTGATCTTTAGAGGGAATCAATAAGGTCACGCATCAGCTGTGAGGGTGTGGTCTGGCGCTGATTGGCCACTTCGTTGAGTTTGGCTCGACGTGGCGCGTCAAGCCGAAGGGTGAACGGCTTAGCTTGCACACCTACACTAATGGGACGACCTGGGATTGAGGCACCCAGGTGCTTACCTGTGTATCCGGTTTCGGACTCTGCTTCGCTTGCCCACTGTTCGATATCGTCATCGGTGAAAGCAGTTCCGTTGACGTCTGTGTATGTTCCCATCTGTTTACCTCCTCAACCCAACTTCAATAAGGACCTTCGTTGTTACTGGCATGGAATGAAAGATCAGCCAACCATCAGGTTCATCTTCTACAGCGACGTACTCCAACAACCGCCCGTTTGAGTCGGTTCCTACACCAACCCACCGCACAGGGTGAGTATCGCGCGCACGCGAACGTAGCGTGTTCTCGAACGCCGTGCGCACATCTAGCTCGCTTACCTCCGGATGTCGCTCAACAATCCTCGGATATACCCTCACCCGCACACATCACTCCTCCCATCAGTTTCATACTACGTTAGTGTAGTACGAAATTTTCTTCATTACACCCCATCGGCTGACAGGATGGATGTCAGACTGGGATTCCGTCGAACAACTTGACGCTTGGCATCACAAGTTGCTTGCTGCTTGGCGGACTCGATGTGTTGACGAATTTCAGCTAGCCACTTACCCCACTGGCTAATCCCCATTCCAGCCTTTTGAGCCCGAACAACCCGCCCACCTGCCGCTCGCGCTCTTTGTTCATAATCAATCATGTGTTGACGCTCCAACCACCGCCCAAACAACGCTGGATACGAAGCTGAAGGCAACTTAAACTCGCGAGCTAAGTCCGACGCACTCTCACCATCAAGCCAACGTGATCCAACTCCTGTTTTCAATTTCTATGGGCCACGTACGAAACGACGGGACTTTTCGCGCGTGTTCGATACCATGCACATCAGCTTCTCGACAATAACGACGCGCAGTTTCATACTGCTATCCCAGCCAAACGCGCGCAATCACTAATAGAAACCCCTTTGGCATACAAACGCAGCACCTTCAAGCGCCGCTCCTTACTCCTCTGACTCATAACAGTCCCTTCACATCAGAACTGTCCAACCACAGGGGTTCACTCCAGTCTCACACTCGGCTTCACCGCAATCCCCGAGCGAAAGGGAAGAGGGTTAGCTATTCGCCAATTGAGAGACGCGAGCACGGGACACGTTCATCAACCACGCCGCATCGGTCGTCGTCACCCCCGACGCACGCAACGCACGCACAGCCTCACGCACGCGAGCAGCGGCTTCAACCTGGGCACGAGCAGCAGCTTCGGAGGCTTCTTGAGCGCGACGCACTTCATCAATACCGGGAATTTCAGGGACGATCGTGATCTCCCAACCGGAGTGATCAACGTTTTCTTCAACGGTGTCAAGATAATCGACAACCTGTTGACGAGCTTTAGCCAGACGCTTGACCTGGGTCCAGCAGTCATCACCGTTCCAGAGTTCCCAACCGCCACCAAGAGGGCTGTCCCATTTTTTGGCTGTGATTGTCAGGTTTGTCATGACGCTTTCTCACTTTCTTCAATAGCCTTGAGCGCTTTGCGCACGAGACCAGGGGAGATTTCGACTGTTCGCGTAATGGACACCGAGATCCCAGTTTCGTGCCGCCATACTTCGTGGTCACCTTTGCCCTGCCGTGAAGCAAACCCTGCTTTCTTCAGGAGTTTCGCCAGTTTTCGGTAGGGCATCGGCTTTGTCATTCCCTAATAGTAAATCCCGGATTACCTTGTTGTCAAGCCCGAATTAACAACTAGTTTGTTGGCTGAACGACACACGTCAAGGCCACACTCTACGAGGACGAGGCATCCATCGGGGCCTTCTACAAGAGATTCGCCCAGGCCAGGATCGACACACCCGAGACCCGCGACCAACTCTTTGAGTACTTCATCGACAAAATCTACATCGGACACAAGCAGATCATCATCGCGTCCTACTACCACGACAGCGCAGGGCCAATCGAATACGAAGACCTCGAAGAAGCGCTGACCAGCGGAAACAGAGCAGGGGAAGTACGAACCTACGCCCGAAAGCAAGAGTTCGACACTTCCCCCTGGAGTGGAGACCAAGGGGCATGTGTAGAACTTTTGATTATGAAAGATCACCTATTGTTTGTTGCCTAATCCGAGAGACTTCTATACAACCACACACTATCGCAACGGTGACGTTGCTGATAAAATCATGCGGCACCACAACAGTGTTGCAGTGCCGCATGATGTGGGGTGGAGTATTACTCCCAGTGGGCGGGAACGTCTACGATCCAGACGTCCTTTGTGCCGGTTTGACGAGACTCTTTACGGTATTTCGTGACAGTCTCATACTTCGCTGGGATTTCAACGTTGTCATACATTCTACGAGAGTTGTAGTTGCCAATATATCCTTCTTCCATCATTGCCACTGAATGTTTAGCAACTTTGTCAATAGCTTCAATACTACGTCGTTTATATTCAGGATCTTTGAATTCTAGTCCACGAGCATCGAAAATAATAACATAACCTGTTTCAGGGAAGTAATATTTTTCCCCAACATATGCATACTCAGTACGAGCTTCCTCAACGAGAACGTTTTCGGTGTAGGGAACATCGACTTCCTCGTACACTGGTTGCTTATCCCAGTGGCCTTTCTCGGCAACCCACTTCTTTGGTTTTGCTGCTGGAGCAGCAGGAGTTGCAGGCTTCGGTGTGGCGGGGGACGCGTTAGGAGCAGGCTGAGGGGTAGACGGTGTGGCACCCACATGAGGCTTATCCTCAGGAGCAGGAGTGACAGCACTTGTGGTTTCCTCCACCTTGCTCTTATCGTCCTCGCTCATGTTCGGATTCGCCTTACCGTTCTTTTCAACGGTGTCCAAAGCGTTCTTACCCGCATCCCCGGCAAGAGTAGCGTCACCGGTGGCAATAGCTTTGCCGGTTTCCTCTGCGATCTTATGGATCACATCAGATGGAACATCAGCGGGCTTGACGTTGGCAATTGGAATCTCAACGGTGGACAGCTCGTTGCGAGCAGACACGTTGATAGGAGTTGAAACAGCTTCAGCCTTGGCAGGATCAGAGGCTACTTCAATCGAACCATCAGCGTTAATTGGAGAGATCACAGAGACGTTATAACGTCCCACAGGCACCTCAACAGTGCTCACGTCCTGAGGATCGTTTGGACGCACAGCATGATGGAAGTCCGTGCTCTTATTAGATTCTTCAGCGCCTTGGATGCGAGTGATCGCAGGAGAAGACGAGTCTGTCCACGTCTTGTCTTTCGACTGAACATCGAGCTTGAGCTTGGCCTTAGGCTTGGGAGTGGATTTTGGAGACGTAGCTGGCGTGTCAGCGCTTTGAGCAGTGATGTGATCTGGCTGGGCGCCAAGCTGCGCGACAGCAACGCCACCTGCAACAAGAGCGAGAACCGTTGCGATGCCAGTTAAGGCAGAGAGCAGCTTGTGTTCTTTAATTGTCAGCATCAGGGTTGATGCAAAACGTCGTAGTGTTTTCATGAGTGTTCCTCCTGTGAAAGTGCGGGTGTGAATGATCAGACTCAAAATGAAAATAAAGCTTCAGGCTTAATAACAAAGGTGCCGTGCAACTTTAGATGAAAGTTCAACGTGGGGAAATCATTCACGATACCGGCAAAGACGAAGATGAGGATTAAAATACGCTGACAGCGACAGGGAAGCTTTCGCGTCACACATATTTGGTTTACCAGGAGCTAGCTGGAAGGAAATTGTATTCTCGGTTGACATTTGCAACCCTCCTGCTCTTAACATTCCCCTCACAGCCGAGAGTACCCCCCCCCCAACGAAAACTGTCAAGCATCTGATTTGACAAAACGTGAATGCGATGTCTCATCACACAGGATTCTTACAAACATTACCTAAAGTTTTAAGATAAATCTGTACTTCAATTACTCTTTTGAGAGTTCAACAAGTATCAGAAGAAGACGGTGCTGACGAGTACCTAGAGAGCCTCACCGATGCATAGAAAAGTGCAGATACGGTAGTTATGGAAGTTCATAAAGACACGCCCAACGCGTTAACGAGACCTCTTGCAGCTTCTACAGAGAAGAAGCATCTCAGCGAAGATGGATTCGAGTGAATGTCCCTGCCCTCTCAGGCCGAAACGGCGTAACACAACCGTTCTTCGACAAGCACAAAAAGAACCAGAAAACTTGCTCTGATTTGACAAGGTGTGATAGGATTGCATCAAGTTCTTGAATAGACGGTATGCAAGTCGTTCGAGAAGGGATCACCCTGGGAGGTGGACGCGAGTTGGCTCAGGCCGTAATCCTCGCGCCACGGTGTAGCGCACCGAAGGTTAGCACCCATAAATTTCCCCGAGATTTATAAGTTAAGAGGCTGGGCAGGGAGTTAGCGCTCCTGTAAGGCAATGGCGGGTAACCGCTAGTGAGTAGTGCACGGTAAGATCAGACCGCCCAGATATTCACCGGGAAAACACCCCTCTCCGGACAGGTTAATTATGTCTTGGAGACGTTATGACAAGTTATTCTCCGCCGTCCGAAAGGACACATTTTCTTACTTTACAGGAAGCCGTTGCCGAGGGGTATGGCGCCTATTCAACCCTCAGGCGTTGGATCACGCTGGGAAAGTTACCTGCATATAAAACAGGTAAGCGCATTAAGGTTCTAAGGGAAGACCTCAATACTTTAGTTCAACCTATTTATGCAGACACTCGGGAGTTGCATGTAGAGGCTCTCGTTAAGGATGCACCTCGTCTCACAGACGATCAAATCTTGCGTTTGCGTGATGCTCTTGGGGGTGTGCGATGAGTGCTCTTGTCACCTCTCAGACGGGTGTAAAAAACTGTCCCGAAAAGTGTGTTGAAAAAGGGGTCTCGCGTCCAAATAAGACCTTATCGGGACAGCGCGTTTTTATTAAACCATTGGTAGAGCAACAAAATCTATCAACGGCGGCAACACTATATGGGGTAACCCCATTGCCGCCGTTGCCGCCGTTGGGGTGGAGTGTGGGTTATTTTTTAGACACGGTGACGTCGAGAAAACACCCCGCTAAGTTTGCTGTGTTGAGTAGGTCGGTTGAACGCACCGCCACCCGCACGGCAGGCGGTTTCGGGTCATATGAGTCTGTGGTGGGGATGCGGTCTGGCAAAGGCTCGATCGTCATCGGATTTGACACTGAATTTGTTAGTGCAGATTTTTTCGATTCTGAGCGCGGGTGGGTTGGCGAGAGCGAGAAAGTCACGCGCCGCATCGTCTCCTACCAGTTCGCTGTTATCGACCCGACCGATCATGACCGGCTGCGGCTGGCTGTGATTTTGCCTGTTCCTTACGACGGTCCTCGTGGTTTTCGGGTTGCCCGCCTGTCTTTTGGCAAGGCGTTGGAGCTTGCGATAGTGTCGCTCGGTCTGCACGAACATCCGCTGGCTGAAGGGTGGACTAGCAAGGGTGTACCCGTTAGAGACGTCACGGATGAGAATGGCAAGTTCCATCGCCAGAGGTGGTTCCGCAAGAAGAGCAAGAACGCTCACGCGCTGCCCATCACGCTAGTGGCTCACTTTCAGAACGCTGACCTCACTACTTTTGTTGACCCGGTGAAGATGCTCAACACCTGGGATGCCTCCTATCCAGAGCGCAAGAACAAGAAGGCTCGCAGTAAGAACGCTGGCTACTCCGGGTACAGGAATCGTCGTCTCGACTACAGGGAACCAGACATCTTGCGTGCGGTGATTTCTGCCAGTGCTGGAATGGTTTCACCCAAGCCTGTTGAGTGGGTTCTCCCCGGTGAGAACAAGCGTTGGGCACGCCCGGTCTTGATCTCGATTCGCGACACGATGGCGCAGTCGGGCGCCTCGAAGCTATCTGAGCTGGGCGAGGCCGTTGGGGTACCTAAGTTGGATGTCCCAGACGGCTGGATCAGCAGGATGGACGAGTACCTTGCCAAGCATCCCGTCGAGTACCTTGACTACGCGTCCAACGACGCCGTGATCGCCCTCGAGTACGTCACTCAGATGTACGGCGAGGCCCAGGAAGTCGCTCTGACGCTGCCAACGGCTGCGGCGCGTGCGGTCAGGGGCATGATCACCACAGAACTTATTGAGAGAGGCGCAGAAAACGCGTCGAACAGCCTCTTCAATAGCGTGTTTGGTGGTTTGGAGAAAGTTACTAAGACAAGCGAGGCCACCACGAGCGTTGAGAACCAACTCGCCTATTACCGACAGCGTGAATTACAGCCCTTGGACGGTGCCGCTGCAACGTGGATCCACGCCTGCGCACTTGCCTTCCGGGGCGGCTACAACATGAGCGCTGAGCTGGGCCTATTTGAGCAGACGACCCATGACTTTGACCTTCAGTCTTGTTATCCGACGGCGAGCTCGACAATCTGGGATGTCGATTATCTGCACCCTGAGGGCGTCATCCTTAACACCGTCAACAACGTTGATCTTTCACTGGCTCACTTCGCCGAGGGTGGTCCGCTCACGCCGTTCGTCGGCTTCGTCAGTTTCGACTTTCCTGATTCTGTGGCCTTCCCCTGTCTTCCTGTCCCTGTTGAGGGTTCTATGGTGTACCCCCTGTCATCGGGTGGTGCTCGTGGGGTGTGGTCTATGGCCCCTGAGGTCTGGCTTGCCTTGAAGCTGGGTGCCCGCGTCAAGTGCCAGATAGGGCACTTCGGGCGTACGCTGCGACTTGAAGACGACACGCCATCTCGTTTGCTTCGTCGACCCTACAAGACATTGTTAGACGACAGGGGTCGCGCGAAGAAGGAGTTCGGCAAGAAGTCCTTTCAGCAGACCGTCCTCAAGCTGATGGCCAACTCTCCCTACGGCAAGCTCGCTCAGGGCGTCATGGGTCAGCGTGGGTGGGACGCGTGGGCGCAGGAGCGCGACGAGGTGGGTGGTTCGGCGATCACATCCCCGTGGCACGCCTCCATGACCACGTCCCTCCCTCGTGCGGTGCTGCTAGCGATTCTCAACCAGCTGCATGACCTCGGATACTCGACGCCGAGTTGCACGACAGATGGTTTCATCACAGACGCCCCTTTTGACGTTGTTGATGGTCTCGATTTGTTCGGGCTGTCAGACATGTGGCGTGAAAGCCGTGAGGCACTGACGGGTTTTCGGGGCATGTGGGAGGAGAAACACACTCAAACTGACCTGCTGAATGTCACCACCCGTGCCAACTTTTCCCGCCAGCCGACAGGTGTTTTGGCTCACGGTGGTTACAAGCTGCCTGAGAGCATTGAAGCGGACAGTCAGGCCGACCGTGACTATATGTACAACCTGATGGTTTCTCGTAACGGTGCTCTACCTGTGACGATGAAGGTCTTCCCTTCGATACAAGAACTAACCCGAGTTAACAATCGTCAGGACTTTTCGCCTGTCGTTGTTCACAAACAGCAGACCATCGAATTTGATCGGAAGCGCCGCCCGGTGCCAGACGGAATGACGGCCAACATGGTGATGGTTGGTGACGAGGTCTTCGAGGTTGCGCATGTGAAAACAGTCCCGTGGAACACACCTGAGGAGTGCGAGCTAGGTAGGTCTGTCGACCGGGGCTTGAAGATTTGGGACGACGAGTTAGGTGAGCCCGTGTGGCAACGCTCCCCTGTGAGGCGAACACGCGAGCAATGGAATGACTACTTCGATCGGCTTGAGGCCTTACTCAACGAAGACGATCAAGCTGACGAGGCAGAGCGTCTTGATCACATCAGCAAAGGTATCGTCATTGCGCACCGTCAGGGCGTGATCGACATCCCGTGGCTCGGGTGTGACCGCTCCTTGGCCGAACGTCTCGATGCCTTTGAGAGGTTTGGTTTGCCTCGTCCAAAGGAGAGGTTTTGGAACCACGCAAGGTCAAAGGCAGAGCGCCAAATTGATGTGGATCTTGACGCTATAAGTCCTTACGTCGAGAAGATGCTTCTCGACGACCCTTTCAATGAAAAGTAACGGTTGAAACATATATCAAGGAGAAAATTATGAAAGAAAAAAAGAACATCGACCTGCTCATCAGTGAGGCGAAGAAAAAGCACGCGGCGCAACTACGCCGACTGCGTGAGCAAGCCGCTAAAGAAGAGCAAGAGATCCTGATACGGGTCTCTCGTTTACTTGCAAAACACGAACCCGATCTCTTTGCCCAATACAGCGATCATGCCTTGAGGTTGATCGAACAAGAGCGAAACCAACGTGCTGAGCGTGCACGCTCAGCACGTGCACGGCGCAAGCAGAAAGTCGCCGACTCTGAGAGTGGTGGAGGTAGTCAGTAATGACGTATGTCATCAAGACGACCTCTGCTGGTGCGACTCACAAGGGGCAACACACAACACAGAGTGTTGCACCGCTCTTGGACACCACCTCTGTTGCTGTGAAACAGGTGGTGTCTTCTCCCTCGCCCGCAGGGAGCGTAGCGACCGAGGACGGGGGCCAGCACGCATATGGAGGACACGGGAGCTTGCTCCCGATGTCCGACAATGCGCCTGCTGGCACCACACCCTTCTACACCACACAGGACGTTAGCGCTGGGGGTAGAAGGGTGATTGAGGCTGCCCCACCGACGAAGACGGTAATACCGGGGGTAGGCGAGCGTGGAAGCCTCACTGCTCATCTTGACGTGAGGGTGACACGTAAGGAGCACGACGCCATCAAGCGTCGTGCGAGGGTGCTCGGTGTCAAGCCGAGCACATGGGCGAGAGCCGTCCTGCGAGACGCGCTGGACGAGCGACGCCATGAGGTCGAGGTACTGGCAGCGCAAGCGTCAGTACCCAGACCCTCACCCGAGCTTGCTCGGGCGGTTGAGCAGGTTCGCCGCGTCGGGGTGAACCTCAACCAAGTCGTGCGCACGGGTAGCGTGGTTGACGAGAAGATCCTTGTTGAGGTTCTCGCTGCCTTTGCTGAGGTGCGCACGCTGCTGAGAGACGAGGTGGCGTTGTGAGCACCGTCAACGTGCAGCCCACGACGAGTGCACGATCAGCCGTCACCTACGCGCTGCTCGGCACGGGCGAGCAACGCACGCAGCACGAGAAGGACGGCACCACACGTGCGGTGCTGCTCTCGTGCACGCTCGACTCCCCCGAGGACATCGTCCAACGAGCAGAGCAGGTCTCATCAACGTTCCATCGCAAGAACGAGATGTACACCTACACTCAGAACTTCTCCCCCGAGGAGTTCGACGTGAACAACCCCGAGCACGTAAAGCGTGTGCACGAGCTCGGTGTGAAGCTTGCCAGGCGGATGAACAGTGCAGACTTCCTTGTCGTCACACACACTGATAGCGCTGGTGGTCATCTCCACAACCACATCTACATGGTCAATTACGACAAGCTCACAGGCAAGGCACTGTCTCGGTGTAGGTCGTGGTCACGGGGGCTACGTCAGGTTAACGACGAGCTCATGAGTGATGAAGGTTGTCAAGTGCTCCCTGACCCGCAGCAACCCAAAGCAGATTGGGATCTGCGTCGAGGAGCTTTTAAGGACGGGGGCTTCGAGCAGATCCTCGGAGACAAGATCTACGAAGCGCTACTCGATGCGCGCTCGGTTGACCGTGAAGCGTTCGAACGGGTGCTCGCTGAGCACGAGGTACGGCTGCGTGTTACTGACCGCGACGGTTGGACCTACTCCATGAGACGACTCGATAACGGTAAATGGGGACGGCGTAAAGCATCGTCCCTGTGTGATGACTTCATGAGAGCCAAGGTTGAAGAAATCTTCGACTTTCACAAGAAAAACATTAAGGAGGAGCGACATGAGCGCTCTGGACAAACTCAAAGAACAAGAGACCTCGGAAATATTAATAGTCTTGACTTCACGCCTCGAAGCCGTCGAACAACAGACAAAGCAACTCACAACAGCCTTGAACAAAGTGAGCGGCTTCCTCAGGTCGATGGACGAGACACAAAGCGCCGAAATGAAGCGCTTGACCAAGTCGATCTCGCAGCTGCCCGAGCAGCACTCGCCAACGCAGCTCGACAACGAGACGAGGAACAGGCTCAGCGAGATCGAGAAGACGCTCGCAGAAATCGCCAAGCAGCTGAGCGCCAGCGGCGCAGTGAAGCTGCCCGACGGAAGCACCGTGAAGCGCTCCGATCTCGACTCGTACTCGATGATGAAGCAGCTCAGCAGCAAGCTAGAGACGACGACTTCGAGCTTGGATAGCCTAACGAAGACCGTAGGTGATGGCAGGACAATCAAATTCAACTACGACAAAGTCAATCAGCATGTCGGTGGACTACTCGACAAGAAACTATCCCAAGCCGTGCAAGCCCCCGTCCAGCGTGTTGAGCGCACATTGGAAGGCTTCGAGCAACGTGTCGCCGAAATCGGTACTCAGAAGGTCTCTGAGGCCTCTAAGAAGGTTGAAAAGGTCCTTGATGAAACCAAGGACCTCGTCTTTAGGATTGACCGCGCTGAACGCCACCTCAAAGACCTGGAAGGGCGTATGACATGGACCGTCGTAGGTAGGCTCTGCCTCGCACTGATACCACTAGCAGTGGTACTCCTGGTGGTTGGAGGTCTAACTATGGGTGTCTTCCACACCCTCGGCTTTGGACCACTTCTAGGTTGGGCGTGGGCAAGCTTCATGAATACGGACATCTGGTGGGCCAAGGCTCTCATAGCTGTAGCTACCCTCAGCGCAGTCGCAGTATTCACAAGTATCGTATGGTGGCTAGCAAAGAAGCTTCGTGAAGACTTCTTCAGACGTTGGTGACGTAGGAAGGGTATTAAAATCTAACACCGCCTCACACACACCAGTTCCTCACGGGTAAACTCGACAGTTATCGAACAGATACAAGCCGTAGAGGTGGTGATGGCATGAAGTTACCCCCTGAGTACAACGACAACCAGATAGTTGTTGCCTATTACAGGTACTCGTCCTCCTCACAGAACGAAGCGAGTATCGAACAGCAGCGTGAGATGGTGCAGCGTTGGGCCAAGGCTCAAGGCCTCGTCGTAGTGAACGAGTACGAGGACGCGGCTAAGACCGGTACGAACGCTGACAGGCCTGGATATCAGTTGATGCTCCGTGAGCTACCGAAGATCAAACCCGCATACGTTGCCGTGTGGAAGAACGACAGGCTGGCACGTGACCGCGCAGAACTGTTGCTCGCTAAACAAGCCATCAGAGCTGCTGGGGCTCGCATCCACTACATCGAGGGCATCTCCCCCACTGACTCCCCTGATTCTGTGCTCATGGAAGGCATCGCTGACGCGTTCGCTGAATACTACTCACTACAACTCTCGGCCAACATCCGCAGAGGCCAGCGCTACAACGCAGAGCGTGCCCTAAGCAACGGACACAAGATCTTCGGCTTCACCGTGGACACAGACAAACGCTACATCCACGACCCTGAGACGGCTCCCATCGTCACACAGATCTTCAACGATTACGCCTCAGGTGTGTCAATGCAGAAGATCGCCGACCGGCTCAACGCCCAGGGCATCCGCACCACGCGCGGGTACAGGTTTACGCCCAAGAACCTCAACAAGCTCCTCAAGAACCGCGCCTACATCGGTGAATACTCCTACGGCGGGCACGTTATCGATGGTGGGATGCCTCGTCTCGTTGAGGATGAGATCTTCAATGAAGTCCAGCGCAGATTCGCCATCAACAAACGTCGCGGCGCGAAAACCAAAGCCGAGCTCGCAGCCCTGGGCGACGACGCACCCGACTACTGGCTCACAGGAAGGACCTACTGCCTCACGTGTGGCAGCCCTATGGATGGCGTGAGCGGCACCTCGAAGACCGGCAGAACCTACCGCTACTACTCCTGCCTCAACCAAAGAAAGAAGAAGTGCTCGGCCAAACGCGTCCGCAAGGACGAAATCGAGCTGCGAATCGTTGAGATCATCGAATCCTTCCTCGCAGATACTGAAGAACTCGCCTCGCTCGCAGTAGACCTCGCCGACCACTACAAGAAAACCCACGGACGCGGAGACGAGATCCTCAAGGCACTCGAAGCTCGACGCACGGACGTGGAGGCAAAGCTCGCCAACTTCGTCAAAGCGATCTCCCAGGGCATTTTCAACGCCAGCACAGCTGAAGCAATGAACGCCCTGGAGGCACAGAAACAAGAGCTCGACGCCGCCATCCAGGCCGAGCACGTCAAGGCCACACTCTACGAGGACGAGGCATCCATCGGGACCTTCTACAAGAGATTCGCCCAGGCCAGGATCGACACACCCGAGACCCGCGACCAACTCTTTGAGTACTTCATCGACAAAATCTACATCGGACATGAGCAGATCATCATCGTGTCCTACTACCACGACAGCGCAGGGCCAATCGAATACGAAGACCTCGAAGAAGCCCTCATCAGCGGAAACAGAGCGGAGGAAGTGCGAACCTACGCTCGAAAGCGAGAGTTCGACACTTCCCCCTGGAGTGGAGATGGGGGGAATATCCCTAGATGGCGGTATGACGCGGAAAAATAAGTGCTGTTAGCATTTGGTACCGCTGTGGTACCGTTTTGCTCTTCTGGCTGTGATTAGCGCCGGTTATCACCACCCCTAGTCCCCCACGCCGTCCCGTGCAGCAAGCGCCTCATTCACGAGGATGCGCTCCCTCTCGGTCAGCGAATCAAGCCTCACTAGGAGTGTATCGACATCCACCCATAGTTCATCCGCTATCTCTTCTGGACTCCTCCCCCACACAACCGCGTCCACGAGAGAGTCAATCTCAATCAACCGCCGCGCCGCTTCCACGCACACCTGCCGTTCTACCGCCACCGGCTGACAGCCTTCATGCCCACGCTCCACATGCACAAGCTCATGGGTGAGCGTGCACCGACGCTCAGCTTGAAGCTGGCGTGGGGTCATGTAGATGCGCTGACCATCGGTGACCCCAAGCACCCCCATAGGGAGATTGTTCGTCCACACGAGAGCAAGGTCTGTGCGCTCGCGGAGCGCCCGCCACGGATGCCACATGCAGTAAAGGGTATAGGGGGCCATAGGCAACTGCGGCAGCGATTTATACGAGTACCGCACCACCTATCCGATTGCCATCTCTCTATAGGCAGCTTGCAAGGTTCGCAAGACAACAACCAGAACGAGAACGTAATGGCACGATACACCTACACACAAGCCAACGAATAAACGAGACATCACCGTTCCAGAGCTGCCTGGAACGAGCACACCTAAGACAACACTCAGGATCCCAATAAGGACGGAATAGAGAACGTTCTTATACAAACGATCAATGAGAGTGAGCACGTAGGACTCGCGTTTGAATTTCTGCTCAGCCGTAATGCGCAGCTCGAAAACGAAAACCGCAAGAGCGAATGACAGGCCAGCAAGGATCGAGATCACCGTAAGGAGCTCACCCGGAACCGACGTCAACCAGATGCCACTCGCAACGGCACTTAGGAGCGGTATCCCATAGAGGCAAGCGGCGTTGCCGATTGAGGTTTTACCCTCATTCGTTTGTAATGTAGCGGCCACATGGTCTTTGACGATGCCTCTGACATCGAATTTCGAGCTCAAACTAGTCACCCCCTATAGGAACACCAGTTCGATTCTATCGGTCACCATCCTGGCTAAGGAAGTCCTTCAGCCAACCTCTTGCACGCCGGACAAACTCCTCGTCGGAGATTGGCGGGTCACCTGCCTTTGACAGTACTTCACGTATCGTTGGCGTTCTTTCCTCACCGACTGTCATGGTCTTCTCGCGACCATCACGATAGAAGGTGGCTTGGAGTTGATCTTCTTGACCATCTGGAGGGTCTTTGAGTTCGAGCATTTCTCGGACTTTTTTCTTGGAAAGATTATCGCGGGTCTTGTGGGCGAAAAACTTGATTTTACGACCTTTAGGTTGCAAGGTGTGGCGTTGCTCGTATTCTATTCCGCGCCCCTCTGAGAATTCTTCTAGGTCTCGCGCCGGAGAGGTTCTGATGATAGTGGCTTTGGTGAGCTCTGCACCTCGGAACCAGTCATCCGAGAAAAGTACATATGGAGCTTCGAAAGTCAGCTTCGAGGGGAGACACTTCAAGGCTTTCCGTATCAACATTTTGAGGTCAATGAAGAGGTGTCCTTGATGAGAAGACTCGATGAAGAAGTATGTGGTCGTGGGTGACCCTTCATTTTGAGCGACGACGATTCGTAGCCGCCCGCGCTTGATGTAGTTACCGTCTTCATCATCGACAGATTCCCCAGTTGCTTCATTATGGAGATCTCCCGGTTCACCGCGGTAGCCGATGTGCGCTTTGAGGATGAGAATATTACCGTCAATCCACTGCGGGTCACAGAGCTCCCACGACCGGTCCTGCGTGGCGGGTTTAAGTTCTTCAGCTTGGGCGGTCCTCCATGCTGATTCGATGAGGTTGATGAACCTTAATCCGTCATTGAGTTGATTAACGTTGATCCATGTTCTTTCAGCTTCCCTTTGCCCGCGTGGATGGAGTCGACCACGTGCTATGAGCATGGTGTGTTGTGGCATGGTCTACACCTCCAGATTTTCGATGTCTTGGTTTTCTTCGCCCACTGTGTCGTGGGCGTGTGTTTGGTCGTACTGCGGGCGGTTGGTGACGCGGCGGGCGGCGAGCTTGGTGAAGTCCGGCAACGACTCCTCCTCAACGGCATCACCGGGGATGAGGTCGAAGGCTTGATTCGCTAGACGTCTTCCAAGCCGTCTGATTGCATCACCAGCATCAGCCGCTCCCCTGCTAAGTTCAGAATCTATTTCTGCACGCGTAAAACCCGATGGTGTTGGTTCAGTCGCATACCGCGGATCCTCCATTTGCATGCGGTCAACCTCATTTTTGAAGCTGGTTTCAAGTGTGCGGAGGATCGATTGATACTGGCGCCCGTTCAACAGGTCAAAGTCATTCACTTGGCTCCCAAGCAACCAAGCAATCGCGAACATCTTAGATCGCACGTCTAATGATTGGATTGGCTCGAAGGAGAAGCTGGAAGCAGCGGACATCGCTTGAGCAACTTTTCTGGCTGCTGCTACTGTCTCAGCAACCCCTGCGGTAATAGGACATCCCGCTTCGCTAGCGATATCTCCTGGGAACTTTCGGGGTTCGTATCCTAAGAGGAGTCTTGGGAATGCATCTGGCTCCCACTGCAAAGCAAGCTCAACCGCATGCTGATCACTAACGTTTTTAGGAAGTAATCCTGACAGTATTTGATCCACTACCGATTCAGGGACACCCGCAGCTTCTGCGAGTTTTGCTGCGTCTGAAATTCCCAGTTCCAGCATGCGCTGACGCACTACGCGAGTGACATGCTTAGGGCCGCCAGGACTCGTAGCTTCTTTGGGTTTGTCACCTTTAGATAGGATGCCTTCAGAGGATCCTGTTTCCCAGCCGAGCGCATCATCAAGCGCGGCGAGCGTTGCTGATGCATACGCTGTTCTGCTCGCGTTCTCAATGTTCTGGATCGTCTTGGGCGTAACCCCTATAGCGGCTGCGAGTGCTTTTTGAGTGTGGAACCCACATTTTGTCCTCGCATCGCGCACGTATGCGGCTAGTTGCTCTGCGTTCGACATCTGCATGGTTCGGACTGTACGACAAGACACGCCGTAATCGCAAGGGAAAACGGAAACATTTTGATCCTATTTTCCGGCATCTTTCAGCAGAATTGCAACGATGTAATTAAGCTATCCGTTTCCGTTCCCCTCAAACAGTGTGCATATCGGAAAACTTTCCGCTACAGTCGTTCCCATGAACGGAAACGAAGCGGAACGTGAGCGCATTGGAGTAACACTCCGAACCATCCGCGAACTACGCGGATTCACCGTCGAAGAACTAGCCCACGAACTCGGGATTAGTCGACCTTACCTCTCAAACATCGAGGCTGGACGTAAGAACCTCACCCCCAAGCTGACCACTAAGGCATGCTCAGTTCTTTTGATCCAGCAGAAGGCACTGATCCGTGAGGGTTATCTACCAACTCGATAGGAACATCAGCAGAAAACAGCAGTCCCAGCTGATCGCCTCAGCTGGGACTAGAAGAAAGGAACACCCATGAACGAGTTGATGCCCTTCAACTACAAGGGTAGCAGCGTCCGAGTTCTCACGGGAGCTGATGGACAACCGTGGTTCGTCGCAGCCGATGTGGCACGCATCCTGGAAATCGGGAACCCGTCGCAGGCTATGACTCGTCTGGACGATGACGAGCGTACCCTCATTTCAAATGAGGGTCACGACCTCAACGTTGTCTCTGAGGCCGGTCTTTACTCCCTCATCCTGGGAAGCCGCAAGCCTGAGGCTAAGGCATTCAAGCGTTGGGTAACGCACGAGGTTCTCCCCACGATTCGTAAAACCGGCTCCTACGGCAACCCCCTCGTCGAACTCACCGGACCTGAACTCATGGCCCGAGCACTCATCGAAGCCCAAGCCACACTTGCCGCCGCACAGCAACGCGCCATCACAGCAGAAACCAAGGTCGTGGAGCTTGCGCCCAAAGCCCGCCAGTTCGACAACTTCCTCAACGCTGAGGGCGACTACTCAGTTACTCAGGCCGCGCAAGCGTTAAACCGTGCTGGGGCCAAGACCGGGAGAAACCGCCTGCACGCCACCCTCGAAGCGTTGAAATGGATTTACAAGCCCAAAGGCCACCGCCACTGGCGGGTTTACCAAACCGCTTCAGACCGAGGACTCCTGCGTTTGCGCCCCACGACTTGGCGTGACCAGCACACCGGCGTTGAGCACGCCGCACACACAATCCGAGTCACCCCTAAGGGCCTTGATGCCTTAGCCCGTCATTTCGGCGTGACTATCACCCCAGCAGACATTGAAGGAGACACTGATGCTGCCTGACCTCACTACCCACGTTGCTTTCCCGCATGACCCCGCGTATCTCGTTGCTCCTGACGGCAGGGTGTATTCCCACAAGAAGGGTGGGTATCTGTCTGAGGAGAAAGGTCATGACCTTGTGTGGCGCAGGGTCCGGATCGGTCGTTACGACTATCGGGTTCGTGATTTGACGTTGATTCTCCACGGTTCGACTCGGCTTCTTGAAGAGCGCGTCCGAGCTGATTATGAGGATGATCGCGTGTTTGACCCCGAAGATTTTTTGGCGTGATGCGGCGTGATTATCGACGACGGCTACGACTGGCCGGTCGAGACGAGGAAAGC